>JBCCLJ010000450.1:0-1506 GCA_039026915.1 Acidobacteriota bacterium | reverse complement strand
GTCTTCACGCCGTTCTCGACGAAGCCCTGGGCGATCATCAGCCCGATGCCGCGCGAGCCGCCGGTGACCACGGCGGTTTTGCCTGAGATGTCGAAGAGGTTCTTCATGATTTGACTCCTGAGTTCCTTGGCGAGGCGAACGGTTCGCGAGCTCGCGGTCTTTGTCCAGCTGCGTTGGCCGTGCCGGAGAGTATCTCGCGCTCTTCTCGCGCGGTAAAATGTGGTGATGACTGACGACCACGAAGCATCGAAGTCCGCGGAGCGCGACGCACGTAGACGGGCCCGAAAAAGCTGGCCACTGCGCCGTTTTCGACTGGGTGAGGAACCGCTCGACATGGATTCCAGCCCAGAGAACGCCGCAGCTCGGCTCGCTTCGGTCTGGTCACTCAGTGTCACGGCTTGGAGGCTGGCAGGAAGAGAGATCCCCGACTACGCACGTCACGAGACCCCGGGCCGGCTCTTGATACTGGATCCCAAGGCTTGAGCCGGCCGGTCCTTCACGACGACTTTCGCGATCTTCTTCAAGCGTTCCTCGAGGCGCGAGTTCGCTTCGTGATGGTGGGTGCGCACGCGCTGGCTGTGCACGGTGTGCCTCGCGCTACCGGTGATCTCGACCTGTTCGTTGCCAGTACGTCCGAAAACGCCAACCGACTCGTGCAGGCTCTCGCCGACTTTGGTGCGCCACTCGAAAGCCACGGGATCACAGCCGCTGCTTTCCAGCGGGCCGAAGTCGTCTATCAGCTTGGACTGCCCCCTCGGCGTATCGACATTCTCACGTCGATCGACGGTGTCGAGTTCGAAGACGCCGAGCGGACGGGCCTGGTCGTGGAGCTCGACGGACTCAAGCTCCTGGTCCTTGGACGGGAGCAGTTGCTTGCCAACAAGGTAGCGAGCGGTCGGGTGAAGGACCTAGCGGACGCTGAGCTACTCCGTGCTCAGGGTGAAGACGCGCCGGGCGGCGGATAAGCCTCGGGCCGGTCTCAGACCGTCCTGCGCAACAACCGCATCAGAGTTCCTGGCCCCGACGTCATCAGGCGCGCGACGTCGAAGTTCGACAGGTGCGTTCCGTACTTGTTGCTGAACGGTCCGGAGATCCAGCGCCTCGGCAGGTCGCGCAGGGCTTGCTCGACGGTGCGTTGAATGACGTAGGCGTCGAGCGAGAAGTCCGGGTCGAGGTCGCGCAGCACGCCCTGCACCGAGTGCAGGCTCTTGCGAAAGAGGATCAGGTTGCCGCCGAAGCGCACACTGGCCTCGGTGGCGACGTCGTCGAGCATCGAGAAGACGGAGGAGAGCGTCGGGATGTCGCCGAGGCGCAGGCCGCCGAGCGCGGTGCGAATGGGCAGGAGCGCAGCGGCGCGGTCGAGCGGTGCGTCGGCGAGGCGCTCGACGATGCGCGCCAGGCGACCGGCGTCGAGGTTGAGCGTGGCGATGACGAGGCGGCTGATGTCGACGCGCTCGCTCTTTTGCAGCGAGCCGGTGAGCGCCCAGTCGAGGATGCCGAGCCGGC
>JBCCLJ010000449.1:0-1583 GCA_039026915.1 Acidobacteriota bacterium | reverse complement strand
GCTGTCCTCGATGTCTTCTTCAGCGTTCGAAGCGTCGTACTCACCGAGCTTGGGCTCGACGATGCGAACGGTGACGAAGGTGCCCACCAGAGTGATGAGCACTGCGCTCGCCTGCATGAAGAACAGGTTCGCTGTCGGCAGAATCTCCCGGATCTCCCCGGGTGCGTAGGCAGGATCGATCAGTCGAGCTGCCTCGGTGGTGATGCCCGAGAGCAGCGGGTCGACGGTACCGATGACCACGTTGGCAGAGTAGCCCCCGGAGACGCCAGCGAACGCGGCCGCGAGTCCCGCCAGAGGGTGGCGGCCCACGGAGTGAAAGACCACGGCCGCGAGGGGAATCAACACAACGTAGCCCATCTCGGAGGCCGTGTTCGAGATCACTGCAGCGAACACGATGACGGCCGTCAGGAACGTCTTCGGTGTGAAGATCCGTCCCAAGATGGGTACGCCTTCGAGCCGCCCTACGAGTCCCAAAGCGCCGAACACCAGAAAGCGGACCGCTGCAGCAAGAAGGCCGGACGTTTCCGCAATGCCCACGCCCAGCATCGCCACGAGCACCGTACCCAGGGGTGCGAAACCCGTGAAATTGTCGACGAGATTCGTCGTGATCCGCCGAAACCCCTCGGCGTTCAACAGGCTGACCGCCTTGATCACGCCGTCGGCCGAGCGACCGCGAGCGCCCTCGGGACGCGGGTCGTCCACCTGCCATTCCATGAGGCCGGCGACTCCAGAGAGCAGCAGAACGCCAACGCAGATGATCGCGAAGAGCGTCACCGGGTGCGGCAGCAGGTTGCCGAGCCATTCGACGAGATCGAGAAAGCGAGTGAACGCGCTCTTGCGCTGTGGAGTCTTCGAGTCTGAGTTCGTCATGGGGCCCCTGAGGAACGGCGTTCGGTCGGTGCGGTCACGGGCGGATGCACCAGGTGACAGGCCACCTGCCGCTCCTTCGCGCCCTGCAACGAGGGCTCGATGGTCGCACATTCCGGCCGGGCGACGCTGCAGCGCGTATGGAAGCGACATCCGGCGGGAGGATTCGTCGCGCTGGGGATCTCCCCCTCGAGGATCTGAGGAGTGCGCTCCGCCTCCACCCGCGGATCCGGCACCGGCACCGCCGAAAGCAGCGCCTGGGTGTAGGGATGCTGGGGCTTCTCGAAGAGCTCGCGGCGTGTGGCCGTCTCGACGATCTTGCCGAGGTACATCACCGCGATGCGGTCGCTGATGTGACGGACGACCGAAAGGTCGTGAGCGATGAACAGATACGAGAGACCGAGCTTCTCCTGCAGGTCCATGAACAGGTTGATCACCTGCGCCTGAATCGAAACGTCGAGCGCCGAGACCGCTTCGTCACAGATCAGCAGGCTCGGCTCGAGCGCCAGCGCACGGGCGATGCCGATGCGTTGCCTCTGTCCTCCGGAGAACTCGTGCGGGTAGCGGTCGGCCATCGCCGGGAGCAGGCCGACGAGCTGCATCAGTTCGGCGATCCGAGCGCGATAGGCGTTGCGACTCCCGGTGAGTCGGTGCACTCGCAGAGGCTCGCCGAGAATGTCGCGCACCCTCATCCGTGGGTTCAATGAGCCGTACGG
>JBCCLJ010000448.1:0-1612 GCA_039026915.1 Acidobacteriota bacterium | reverse complement strand
TCGCGCTCGCGCGAGGAGTTGATCGTTTCGGCAGGCACGCCTGCAAGACGCAGTGCAGCGACCTGGTCCTCCATGAGCGCGACGAGCGGTGACACGACGACCGTCAGGCCGCCGAGCGCAAGGGCGGGCACCTGGTAGCAGAGCGACTTGCCGGAGCCGGTCGGCATGATCGCCAGCGCGTCCTGTCCGGACAGCAGCGTATCGACGACCTCCTCCTGACCGGGCCGAAACGAGCTGAAGCCGAAGACGTCGCGCAGGACGGCGTCTTTCTGGATGGGGTCCCCCGTCGGTGCGAGCGGCGCCGGAGGACTGTCGGGCGGTGCGGTCATCGAGGCTCTTGGAAGGTCCACGTGAGGATAAGACGAAAAGAGGGGTTTTGGGCCTTGCTCGTGCTTTGGAGAAGCGGTGTCGGGGCTGGGACTCTGGTCCGATGACCGGGTCGCCATCCACGTCTTTGCTCCGCAAAGACATGCGTCTGGGCTCCTCGCAATGACTCGATGTCGGCTTCTTGGCCGGTTTCGTGGGCTGTGGGCGGCTCCGGCCTCCAGGCCGCTCGGTCCGTCTCCGGTGTCATGGCCGACGTGGCAATCGGACCAAAGTCCCAGCCCCAGCGGCCAGCGTCGGAACGAGCGCGCCTGCTGCCGTCAACCCCTCCGACAGTCGACCACCCTCTCCGGCGTCCCCAAATGCGTCATCGCCACATCGTGCGCTTCCATCGGTACCGCGTCGACGATCTGCTCCTCGAAGCACAGGCCGACGCGAGGTGCCTCGGGTCTCATCTGCGCAAGCAGGCGGTCGTAGTGCCCTTTGCCGTAACCGAGTCGACCGCCGCGCTCGTCGAAGGCGAGACCCGGGACGAAGATCAGGTCGACATCCTCGGGTGCGATGCGCCGCGCATCGGGGAGCGCCTGCGAGGGTTCGCGCAGTCCGAAGGGGCCTTTCTCGAGCTCGTCCCAACCGTGCACCTGGAATAGCTGTAGATGGTCGCCGTCGACGCGCGGCAGGACGGTGCCGAGCTGTTGCTCGAAGCGCCGTTCGAGAAGTGGCCGTGTGTCCAACTCTTCGCGCACGGCGACGTAGGCGGCAACTGTCTTGGCGTCGCTGAGGCCGAAGTCTCGAGAGACTTGATCCCAGGTTTCGAGCGCCCGCACCTGCGGTTCCTCCACCGCACTCCGGCGCGCCTTGGCCCAGCTCCTCAGCTCCGCTTTCGCCGAGGGAGTCACAATGTCTCCTGGGCCGCGGCCTGGAGCTGCTTGAAGTCGAGCCCGAACTTCGCCAGGTACTTGCGCAGGCGATCCGCGTCGTTGGTGACACGCCTTCGGGCGCGCGACACGGCGAAGAGCTCTCGCCCAGCCTCGGAGAGAGACTGACTCTCGGCGCAGCACGCGGCGACGTCTTCGAGCTGTGATCGCTCGAAGCGGTCGAGTGCGGCGACACCCTCCTGCCCCAGCGCACTCTCGAGAATGCGACCGCCGTCCGAAGTCGGTGCCGATGTCGAGGTCCAGCTGCGCTCGAGCCTCTCGATCTCGGCGTCGACCGTCTCACGGTCGATCCTTCCTCCGGGAGCGAGTGTGCACATGCGGCGCACCGCCGCGTTGAGGTCGCGAAAGTT
>JBCCLJ010000447.1:0-1633 GCA_039026915.1 Acidobacteriota bacterium | reverse complement strand
TGGGTTTGCGCGGCGCGGGCCGATCTTCGGCGCGGCGCGCGCTCAACGATGGACACCGCATCGCCTTCGCGCACGGCGCACCAAATCTCGACCCGCGGCGCGCAAACTGAGCGCTACGGGAGTTTTTCATCAAGCCCCTAGCGCTCTCGGGGGTCAGCCCCCGAGAGATCCCCGACTGAAGGCCTCGACTCTGCGCGGGTCGTCGGGAGAACTGTACGCCGACCTCAGTAGCGCCGCGTGGGCAATCATGGCGGCGTTGTCGCCGGAGAAGCGCAGCGGCACGAGGCGCAGGTCGAGACCACGACGCTCGGCCCACGAGGTCAGCTCGCGTCGGAGGTGACGGTTCGCCGCTACGCCACCCGAAACGGCGACGACCTCGGGCGCTGACGCGTGGGCCGCGTAGTAGCTCTCGAGCCGGTCGAGGATCTGGCCGACCGCCGCCTGGCGAAAGGCGGCGAGCAGTTCGAGCGCCGGCACGGCCTCAGCCACCGCGCGGACGCCGTCGCGGCGCAGCGTCTCGTAGGTCGACGAGAGGTCGGTCGTCTCACCGCGGCGCTCCATGCGGTCGATCTGCTGCAGCGCCTGTGTCTTGAGACCCGAATAGGAGACGTCCAGGGTGTCGCCGCAGCGCGGTATCGGAAAGCTCGGCTCCTCCGGGAGCTCGACGAGCTCTGCCAGGGCGTCGACGATCGGCCCGCCGGGAAACGGCAGTCCCATCCGCTTACCGATCTTGTCGAAGGCCTCGCCGATGGCGTCGTCCCGCGTCTCGCCGAGCGTCGTGACTCGGCCGGCGCGCACGTCGAAAAAGGAAGAGTGACCACCGGAGACCACGACTCCAACGAAGTGCCCCATCGGCTCCTCTCCCGCGGCACCGTCGGCGTCGAGGAACGGGGAGTAGAGATGGCCTTCGAGGTGGTGCACTCCGAAGAAAGGCAACGAGCGAGCGAAGGCGAGCGTTCGGCCCAGGGTCAGTCCGACGAGCAGCGAGCCCACGAGTCCCGGCCCGCGCGTCGCAGCTACCAGGGCGACGTCGTCCAGAGTGCAGCCAGCCTTCTCGAACGCCTCGGCACTGACGGCGGGCCAGTTGCGCAGGTGTTCGCGGGAGGCGATCTCCGGGACGACACCGCCGAAAGGCCGATGAGCCTCGAGCTGGCTGGAGACGACCGAGGAGACGACGCGACCGTCGCCGGCGACCAGGGCGCAGGCGGTGTCGTCACAGGACGTCTCGATGCCGAGAATCAGCTGATCTTTGCCGAACGGTCGGCGGTGAAGCGGGCTCATCGAGCCGCAGTCTTCCCGATCCCGGCACCCCGCGCAACGGCAAGCGGCGCTGCTAAGCTCTCCGCCGCGGCGCTCGCCGCGTCCTCTGCTTTCTCTTCTCTACAGACTTCATCAACGACCTCTCGGACCGCCCGCGTCCCCACCGAGGAAATCGCCCATGTCCACACCCTCGCTCCCCTCCCTCGACGACCTCCCCGATCTCCACGGTCGTCGCGTCTTCGTTCGCGTCGATTTCAACGTACCGATGCAGGGCGGCAAGGTGCTCGACGACACCCGCCTGGTGCAGGCGCTGCCGACGATCCGTGAGCTCCTCGGCCGGGGCGCCCGGGTGGCGCTCGCCTCTCATCGCGGC
>JBCCLJ010000446.1:0-1636 GCA_039026915.1 Acidobacteriota bacterium | reverse complement strand
GATCCCGAGAGTGAACCATGGCACGTAGGTAATCAGCAGGACGCCGACGCCGAGGATCAGCAGCATCGGCAGAGCCGCGCGGTACACCGCGACGAGCGGACGCTCGAAGCGGTACGAGGCGAGGAAGAGGTTGAGGCCTACTGGAGGCGTCAGATAGCCGAGCTCGAGGTTGGCGATGAAGATGATGCCCAGGTGAACGGGGTGAATACCGAAGGCCGCACCGAGGGGGATGATCAACGGCACCACGACGACCGTGGCCGAGAAGATGTCCATCAGGCAGCCCACGAGCAGAAGGAACAGATTGAGCCCGAGGAGGAAGACCAGCTTGCTCTCGACGTTCTCACTCACCAGCTCGAGCAGGGACTGGGCCACCTGAGCGTCGACGAGATAGGAGGTCAGGCCCGTGGCGACGCCGAGAATGATCAGCACGCCGCCGACGAGCACGGAACACTGCTGAACGACCTGCAGCAGATCGCGACCGAGCTTCACGTCGCGATGGACGAAGACCTGGATGACGAACGCATAGAAGGCCGCGACAGCCGAAGACTCGAGGATCGTCGCGAAGCCCCCGAAGATGGAGACGAGGATCACGACGGGCAGGAGAAGCTCCCACTTCGCCTTCCAAACGGCCGCGCCCGCGCGACCGAGGTCGAACTCCGTTCGCTGAGCACCGGCTCGAAGGCCCTCCCGTACGCCCCAGGCGCTGATCAGGCCGAGAAGGACCAGCCCAGGAATGAGTCCGCCGACGAAGAGATCGCTGATGGAGATCTCCGCGACGATGCCGTACAGAATGAGCGGTAGAGCCGGCGGAAAGAGCAGGCCGAGCGAACCCGACGCCGTCAACAGTCCGAGAGAGAACCGCTCGCCGTAACGGTCCGACTGCAGCGCTTGGAACAGGAGGCCGCCCAAGGCCAGGATGGTCACGCCAGAGCCGCCGGTAAACACGGTGAAGAAGGCGCAGACGACGGCGCACACCACGGCGGTTCCTCCCGGGATCCAACCAAAGAGGGCGCGGAAGACCTCCAACAAGCGCTCCGAGGCCTTGCCTTCAGCGAGCAGGAACCCGGTCAGAGTAAAGAGCGGTATCGCCGCCAGAGTCGGAGACACCGCGAGTCGGTAGGTCTCCACCGGGATGGCGGCTGCGGGAATGCCGTCGGCGAGGAAGAGAAAGGCCGCGGCACCGCCGATGGCAACGAAGATCGGACCACCCAGAACCGTTGCGACGAGCAGGATCAGCAGCCAGGGCCACGCTGCACGCCCCTCGAAGAACAGAGGAAAGCGGGCGATGAGCTCGCCACCGACGAGACCGAGCGCAGCGACGGCCCGCCACTTCCAGTCGGTGCTGGCATGCAGCACGAGGCGAACCGCCAGCAGCGCGAAGGCGACCGGCATGACGAGCTGGCCGACCCAGACCTTGATCGGACCGACGATGTCGAGACCGCCCTCTTTCTCGATCGCAACCAGCTCCCAGCTGGCACGAGCAAGCACCACACAGACGGCGGCGCCGACCGCCCCCGTCAGTACGCCGCTGACCGTGCGCCAGCGCCCCTCCGGAATGAAATTGCCGGTCGCCAGCTGCAGCAGACGCCCTTCGCGAGCGGCGAGAGCCGCGCCGAGGAAGCCGACCCAGAGCGTC
>JBCCLJ010000445.1:0-1710 GCA_039026915.1 Acidobacteriota bacterium | reverse complement strand
GGGTCTCTGGGGAGTGTCTCTCGAGAGAGTTCGTGGCGTGCTGCGCCTGGATTTCGGCGGCGGTCCGAGCCAGCACTTCGACAGACCGGCGAACCTGCTCCTCGGTCGTGCGGTGGTTCATCACGACGAAGCGTACGACGGTTTCGCCGCGGAGCTCCGTCGTCGAAACCATGATCTCGCCTGCCTGGAGCGTCGCGTCCATCAGCTCCTGTGCCTTCTCGCTGGACCCGTGTCCCGTAAAGCGAAAGGCGACGACCGAGAGCTGTGCAGGCTCGACGATCTCGAACTGTGGAACGGAGGCCAGGAGCTCTTCCGCCAGCCGCGCCAGACGCACGTCCTCCAGGATCTCCTGGCGCAGTCGCTCCATTCCGCACGAACGGATCAAGAGCCAGACGCCAACGGCTCGCGCCGGCCGCGAGAGCTCGATCCCTCGATCGAAGAAGTTCACCACTCCGGCCTTCTGGGTGTCGCGGAGGTAGTCGCCGGTGGCGGCAAAGGCCCGCTCGGCGTCGCCGGGACGCCGGAAGACGATGCAGCCGGTGCCCATGGGCGAGTAGAGCCATTTGTGCGGGTCCAGAGCGACGGAGTCGGCTCGCTCGAGGCCTTGGAAGAGCGGTCTGAGCTCGGGGTGGGCCGCTGCGAAGGCGCCGTAGGCACCGTCGACGTGGAGCCAGGCTCCGTGGCTTTCGCAGAGATCCGCGATCGCGCGCAGCGGGTCGATCGCTCCCGTGTTCGTCGTGCCCGCGTTGGCGCAGACGATCGCTCGGGTGCTTCCGTCGACTTGGTCTTCGAGGATTGCCTGTTCGAGCAGGTCGGTCCTCAGGCGGAAGGAGTCATCGCAGTCGATCGTTCGCAGGTTCTGGGCGGGCACGCCGAGCGTCTGCGCGGCCTTGGCGCAGGACGCGTGGGCCTGAGCCGAGAGGTAGACGATGATCCTCTGCGGATCGCCACCGAGAAACTCTCGGCCGGCGCCGAGTCCAATCAGGTTGGCCATCGAACCACCGCTCGTCAGCAGCCCCGATCCTTCGGTTGGATACCCGATCGCCTCCGCCAGCCAGCGGACGACGACGAGTTCGAGGTGAGCCATCGAGCCGCCTCCCAGCCAGCTGCCGACGAAGGAGTTGAGTCCCGACGCGAGGAAGTTGCCGAGCGCGCCGACGTAGGTGCCGGAGCAGGGAAGGTAGGCGTGAAAGCGCGGGTGGTGAACGCGGGTGAGTCCCGGCATCAGATGGGCCTCGAGGAAGTCGAGGCACTCGTCGAAGGGCTGCTCACTGAGCGGCATCGGCTCGTCGAGCTGCGAAAAGTCGTTCGGCGCGTGGGCGCGAGCGACCCTCTGCTCGCCGAGGCTCGAGAGGTCGTCGACGAGGAGATCGACGAGTCGATAGCCCCAGCGGCGCATCTCCTCCGGGCTGGGATCGAGTCCTCTCCGCGGCAGCGGAGGGATTTCGCCTGGTCCGATCGTCGACACGGTCAGTCGCCGTTACGCAGACGGTCAGCCAGGCTCTTCAGCGATTCGAGAAGCGCATCGGCCTCGAGGAGGGCAACCCCCATTCCTGTCAGCAGGCCAGACCCTGGCTCGAAGACCTGGACCACGCTGGCCAGCGCTTCGAAGGGCTCCTCCGCTGCGGGCGTTCGGATCAGAAGCTGAACGGTGGACTCGGCCTCGGCTGGGGTGTCCGTTTCGACGAAGAGTCCGCCGACGGAGATGTC
>JBCCLJ010000444.1:0-1716 GCA_039026915.1 Acidobacteriota bacterium | reverse complement strand
AGCACCGCGCAGCCACTCTCGTTCGAGCTTCATCCTGAGACCTCGTCGTCGTTGATGCTACGGTGTACGTAGTATGCCAACCGTAGTTTCACTGAGGGACGCTGCTCGTACGAGGCAACCCGACGCTGGATCGACCCGAAGCGGGTCGCTGGCGGAGCCGACGGTTTCTCGCGAACGGATCTCGAAGCGGGCAGCTCGGCACAGCTCCAACCTTGGCGGAACAGCACGAAGACAGGCGATCGCGGGAGCCTGACGGTCCCCTCAGCCCTCGTCGAGCACCCCCAGCTCGTCGGATCCTGCGATTTCTCCGAAAGAAGAGCGGCTTTCGGCACGGAATCCCTGGAGCCGTGAAGACGATGCGGCGTTTGTTCTGAGACACTGCCGGCCGTGAGCCAATCCAACGACAGCCTCGGACCGACTTACAAGGACGGTAAGCCCCCTTCCGCGCCGCGGCCCTTGGCTTCCGAGACCGACCTCCAGGGGCTCGGTCCCTACCGGATCCTCGAGACGCTCGGCCGGGGCGGCATGGGCAGCGTCTACCTCGCCGAACAGTCCGAGCCGATTCAGCGACGCGTCGCTCTCAAGGTCATGGACGCCCCCTTGCGCGACGAAGAGTCGCGCCGCCGTTTCCTGGTCGAGCAGCAGTCGATGGCCGTGATGTCGCATCCCAACGTGGCGAAGATCTTCGACGCCGGGACGAGCGACACCGGCTGGCCCTACCTGGCGATGGAAGTCATCGAGGGCATACCGCTGACCGCATTCGCCGACGAGCACCGTCTCTCTCTTCGACAGCGCGTAGCGGCGCTGGTCGCTGTCTGCCGCGGCGTCGAGCACGCCCACCGCAAGGGCATCCTTCACCGCGATCTCAAGCCATCGAACGTCCTCGTCGAATCGGTGGACGATGAGCCGCTGCCCAAGATCATCGACTTCGGCATCGCCAAGACGATCGACGGCTCCACCACGAAGACGTTGACCGCTCGACAGACGGCGGTCGGCACGCCGCGCTACATGAGCCCCGAGGCGCTCTCCGGAGACGGCGATCTCGACACCCGCAGTGACGTCTACTCGCTCGGCGTCATGCTCTTCGAGCTGCTCGTCGGGAAGCGTCCCTTCGAGCACGAGGGCGCCTTCAGCGAAGCTCTCGTTCGCAACGTCCTCGAGACCGATCCGCCCCGCCCCAGCACCTACTACCGCAAGAGTCCGTCGGAGACTCAGGACGTCACTGCCGAATACCGCAGCACGACACGCGAAACGCTCCTCAAGCAGTTGTCCGGTGACCTGGGGTGGGTCACGTGGAGGGCACTGGCCAGAGACCGAGAAGAGCGCTATGCGTCTGCGGCCGAGTTCGCCGAAGATCTGGAGGCCTGGCTCGAGCGGCGCCCGGTGCGCGCGCGCCCGCCCTCACTCGGCTACCGCGTCTCGATGTTCGCGCTTCGGCACCGCGGCTTCACGCTGGCCGCGGCGGTGGTCCTGCTCGCAGTTCTGCTGGGTGTCGTCGGCACTGCGGTCGGTTTCGTGCAAGCGCGGCGCGAGGCCGCCAGGGCCAACGAAGAAGCGCGGACCGCTAATCAAGCGGTCGAGTTTCTCGAGGATCTCTTCGAAGCGTCCTCCCCCGGTCGCAAGACGGCCGACCTGACCGCTCGCGAGCTCCTGGACCTGGGAGCCGAACGGATTCGCAATCAGCTCTCCGACGAGCCCATCGTGAGGGCGCGCCTT
>JBCCLJ010000443.1:0-1736 GCA_039026915.1 Acidobacteriota bacterium | reverse complement strand
TCAAAGCCGTCGTTCGCCCCGGGGCGAACGGAGGCGCCGAAAGGGGTCACTCGACTCCGTTCGCCTTGGCGCAGCCCCAAAGGGGCGGAGCATCGGACAGCACGGAAGAGGCTGATATCCATCAGCCCACTTCCGTGCCAAAATGGCCGGCCTATGAGTTCTCCCCCCCTGGTCGTCGTGATCGACGACGAGACCGGTTCCCGCGAATCGATGGCTCTCGCCGTCGAGAAGGCGGGGCTCTCGGTCAAGACTTTTGACGATGCCCGGACGGCCCTCGAGTTTCTCGAAACGAGCCCCTCCGTGCAGGTCGCGATCTGCGATCTCCGCATGCCGGACATCGACGGACTCGGCTTCCTCGCTGCCGTTCGCGAGCGCGAATTCGATCTGGCGGTCGTCCTGGTGACCGGCTTCGGCACCATCGAAAGCGCCGTCGAAGCGATGCAGGTCGGTGCCGACGACTACCTCACCAAGCCGGTCGATCTCTACGAGCTGCGCCGACGCGTCATGAATCTGCTCGAGAACCGGCAGCTCAAAGAAGAGGTCACCAACCTCCGGCAGATGTTGGACAAGCGCTTCGGCTTCGACAGCATCGTCGGCAGCTCACCGCCCATGGAGAAGCTCTTCGAGCAGATGCGGCAGGTCGCTCCGACGCGGGCGAGCGTCCTGATCACCGGCGAGAGCGGCACGGGAAAGGAGCTGGTAGCCAAGGCGCTACACCAGTCGAGCCCTCGCAACGAGGGCACCTTTCTCGCGATCAACTGCGGCGCAATCCCCTCGGACATCCTGGAAAGCGAGCTCTTCGGCCACGAGAAGGGATCGTTCACCGGCGCCACGGGACGCAAGATCGGCAAGTTCGAGATGGCCAACGGCGGCACGCTCTTTCTCGACGAGATCAGCGAGCTCTACCCCGAGCTTCAGGTGAAGCTGCTGCGGGTTCTCGAAGAGCGACAGATGATGCGCGTTGGCGGCAGCGACCTGATCGACCTCGACTTCCGGCTGCTCGCGGCAACGAACCGCGATCTCGAGGTCGAGGTCGAGGAAGGCAGATTTCGCGAGGACCTGCTCTACCGGCTCAAGGTCGTGACGTTGCGGATTCCTCCGCTGCGCGAGCGACTGGCCGACCTGCCTCAGCTCTCCGAGCACTTCCTCGCGATGTTCTCGGAGCTCGAGGGCAAGCCGGAGATGAGCCTGACGCAGGATGCTCTCGAAGCGTTGTCGGAGCACCCCTGGCCCGGCAACGTGCGCGAGCTCCGCAACGTCCTGGAGTCAGTGGCCATCTTTCACACGGGCGGTGAGATCGACGTCGGCAACCTGCCCTCGGAGTTTCGTCGCGGACGGGAGTCGGCGGGCGCCGCGAGCATGCCAGTGCAATCAGCGATCGGCGATCCCAAGACGATGGCCGAGATCGAGCGACAGGCGATCCTCGAGACGCTCGAACGA
This sequence comes from Acidobacteriota bacterium, assembly GCA_039026915.1. GTDB lineage: Bacteria > Acidobacteriota > Thermoanaerobaculia > Multivoradales > Multivoraceae > JBCCLJ01. The sequence continues at coordinate 296 of JBCCLJ010000443.1, read as the reverse complement.
ACCGGCGGAAAGCGCTCCGAAGCCGCCAAGATCCTGGAAATCGGCCTGCGGACCCTGCAGCGAAAGCTGAAGGACTACCGGCGAGACGGCTATTTCGAAGACTGAAACGAAGGAGTCGCCATGGAAGTCCCCTCCGCAGTGCTCGTGCACAACCCGACCCTCAATCTCAAGGGCACACGCGCCGACCTCATCCGCATCAGCGACGAGGGCTACTACGAGATGAACGTGCCGTTCGGCGAAAAGACCCACCGCGTCCTGCTGCCCATCCAGGAGACCGTGGTCATCCAGCTCGAGCC
>JBCCLJ010000442.1:0-1770 GCA_039026915.1 Acidobacteriota bacterium | reverse complement strand
GCGTCTGGAACTGGTACCAGACGTGCTGTCCGTGCGGCCGGTCGGGAAGATAGTTGCGAGAGTAGACGTAGCGGCCGTCGGTCAGCGTCCGCACGAGATCGACCCGCTCATCCATGCGCCCTCGAAAGCCGAGCAGAAACGGTTTCGGCTCCAGAGGCGACGGCCCGAGGAAAGCTCGTCCCTGCAGCTCAGCCGGCGGCTCGATGCCCGCGAGACGCAGGACCGTCGGAGCGAAGTCGACGAAGCCGACCAGACGGTCGTTGACTCCTCCGCGCTCCCAGCCAGGGGGGGCGAGCGATTCGAAGGCTGGAGGGATCGAGACGATCAGGGGCACGTGGAGCCCCGTGTTGAGCGCCGTGCGCTTTCCTCTCGGCAGCCCAACCCCGTGGTCTCCCCAGTAGAAGACGATCGTCGTCTCCGCCAGGCCGTCCTTCTCCAACTCATCGAGCACCTGGCCGATCTCGGCGTCGACGACCGTCAACTGGTCGTAGTACTGGGCCCAGTCCTGCCTCACTTCCGGCGTGTCCGGGTGATAGGGCGGCAGCGGAACGAGGTCTGGATCGTGCCTCGCTTCGTGCGGTCGACGCCGAATCAGGCTCTCGTGCGACTGTACGAAGTTGAAAACCGAGAAGAACGGCTGGCCCGCGGCGCGACCGCGCCAGTGGGCCTGGCGCGACGACTCGTCCCAAACCGCGCCCGGCTTTTCGAGGTTGTAGTCCTCTTTGGCGTTGTTCGAAGCGTAGTAGCCCGCCTCGCGCAGCAGCTGCGGGAAGAAGCGGAAGCCCTCCGGCAGCCGGGCCCGGGAGCGCATGTGCTGCGATCCGGTCGACGTCGGGTAGAGCCCCGAAATGACCGCCGTACGCGCGGGGGCACAGACGGGCGCATTGGACCAGGCGCGCGAGTAAATCATGCCCTTCTTGGCGAGAGCGTCGAGATGCGGCGTGGTCGCAAAGTCATCGCCATAGGCACCGAGATGCGGGCCGTTGTCCTCCGAGGAGAGCCAGAGGATGTTGGGCTTCGTCGCTCCCAGCAGGGGAGCGGCGAAGAACGCCAAGGCGCAGAAGCTCGCAACGCATCGATTCATGCTCGTCTCTCCCAGTCGGATGAGCGGGGCTCGGTATTTGCGGATACCCCGCAGACTACCCGTTCGACGACACTCTGGAGCGTCCGCAGACCGCACCCAGGAGTAGCCGCATGACTTCGAGACATCGCCCTATCGTTGCCGTCGCCGTCGATCTCGGCCCCGGTTCGGAAGAAGTCGCGCGTGCCGGTGCCTCGATCGCACAGGCTCTCGCCGGTCAGGCGGTGTTGCTGCACTCCATTGCCGCGCCCACCGTCGCTTCGTACGACCGCGTGGTCTCCCGTCTGACGATCCTGAGCCGCTTGCACGACGACATGCCCTTCGAAGTTCTGTCGGGACCGCCGGCGCTCAGCATTCACGACTGGGTGGAAGCGGTCGACGCAGCCGTGATCGTCGTCGCTGCACGGCGGCCAGCGAACCGCATCGAACGGAGCTTCGCGACGATCGACGGCCTTCTCCGGAACTCCTCGCGTCTGCTTTGGGTCGTGAGGCCCGGTCAGCCCTTCCCGCCGTCTCGACCGCTTTTCGCCGTCGACAGCAGCGAATCCTCGAGCCTCGCCGTGCTCGCGGGCAACGACCACCTCAACCGCCTCGGGTGGTCTCGCGAGCCCGTCCTGGTGACAGCCGTCGATGAAGCTCCGGCCCGAAGCGAAGCGCACGCGCGACTGCGCCGCCTGTCCGAACGGGCG
>JBCCLJ010000441.1:0-1790 GCA_039026915.1 Acidobacteriota bacterium | reverse complement strand
CGAAGGGATCGTCGTCGCGATCGAGATCTGTGTCCAGGGCGCCGCCGGAGCCCGTTCCGCCCCTGTCGCCTCCACCAACTTCGCCGAGCCTTCGGGCCTTGGTCGTCGGCGCGAGGTCTGGCGTCCCGGGAAGACAGTCCGAACAGCTGACGCAAGGCTCGAGAACGTAAGAAGCAACAAGAGGAGGAACAGCCAAAGAAGTAGGATTCAGCAATGTTTGCCATGCCCTTCTCTGCTCGCCCTCCTCTCTGCCTGTTCGCGCTCGCCCTGGCAGCCTCCGCTTCGTTTGCACAGCCGCTTCGCGACGTCGAGGCCGCGCTGAGCCGGCTCGACCGCTCTCTACGGAGCCTCGAGAGCCAGCGCAGCTCGCTTCCCGCCGAAGTCTTCGCTCACGAGCTCCAGCGTCTCAGGTTCGCCCTCGGAGAGGTCGCAAGGTCCAGCCACCCTCGCGTGATGGACGAGGAAAGGACCTTGAGCGAAGTAAGCGATGAGGACCTCTCGGTGCGGATGAAGTCCTTGCTTCGCAACACGCTCCGCACCAGGAAACGTCTCGAGAGCGCATCGGACGCTTTCGACGATCCTCCGTCTTCGCGATCGAGCTCCTTGACGGCCGGCCCTTCCCTCGGTGGGCGTGTCACGCACGCAGGCCGCGGGGTCGAGGGAGTCATGGTGCGGGCGGTCGACGAAGAAGGGGTCTGGCTTCGTACCGTGTTGACCGACGCACAGGGCTACTACTCACTGCCGGTCTCGAGGGCGGACGCGATGACCGTCAGCACGGTGAACCATCAGGGCCTCGTCGATCAGACACGAAGGGCCTCCCCGTCGTCGCAGACGATCGAGTTCGCTCTGGCCGCGGGAGGCACACTGTCCGGCACGGTTCTCGAAACAGGCACTCTCGCACCCGCAGCCAACGCGGCGGTTTTTGTCCTGGAGATGACGCAGATCCTTGGACCCGACACCCTGACCTCCGTGGCAACGGCCTTCACCGCAGCCGACGGCACCTTCACGACCTTCGCACTGCCACCCGGCGAGTACTACCTCATGGCCCTGGGCAACAGCCACGGCCGCGAGTTCTGGCCGGATGTCGACCTCACGTACCAACAGATCGGGATCAAGGCTCCCGTGGGAGCGCAGGCCGTCACCGTCGAGGACGGCGACGCGCTCGGGGGCTTCGATTTCACCCTGACACCTCACGGCACGGCGAGCGGGCGCGTGACGGAGGCCGCGACGGGAGATCCCGTCAGCGGAGCCGAAGTCACCATCGTGCCGAGAATGCGCAACGGGTCCGGCCAGACGGTCCTGACCGACGCCGGTGGCTTCTTCGTCTCCAATCCGATGGTCGATGGACCGTACGAGGCGGCGGTCGTGGCTTCCGGTCTTGTCCAACAGTGCTGGGAGGGACATGACGGCTGCGACGTCTTCGCCCACTGGCCCAGCGACGGCTTCGCGGTAGCGAACGGCGAGGACACCTCGGGAGTGGACTTCGCGCTCAAGGGGCTGGCAAGGCTCAGCGGCACGGTCACGATGAACGGTGTGCCCGCCGATGGCACGGTCAGTCTCTTCGAAGAGAACGGAGACGTAACCAACCCTGTCCTCACAATGCGAGCAGACGGGGGAACCTACGACGAGCTCGCACCCCCCGGCCGCTACTACGTGGTCGCCTCCCACCGAAACAACGCCACCGGAATCGACGCAGCACCGGAACTCTACCCGGACTTGCCCTGCGCGATCCGGTGTGACAAGACGAGAGGAGAGCTCTTTGTCTTGGATCCCGGCGACAGCGAGGTTCT
>JBCCLJ010000440.1:0-1862 GCA_039026915.1 Acidobacteriota bacterium | reverse complement strand
CTCTTCCAGGGCGGCCGTTACTCGTTCTGCCCGAGCCAAGCGAGCAGCGTCTGCCAGAAGCTCGCATGCCGCGCGTCTTCTCCCTCGGTCTGCATCTGCCAGCGCCACGTGTCAGCAGCGGCGAGGACGGCGCACACGCCCTTGCCGTGCTCGCGGTAGGACAGCGCCGCGAAGCTCGGGTCGTCGCGGTCGCGCAAGAGCACCGTCGCTTCGTCGCGAGGCTGAGCTTCGAGCTGATGGGACGCAAGCATCGGTAGGCCGTCGAAGAAGTCGACGGCGCTCTCGTCAAAGTCGAAGGCGGGGTGGTCGTGCGCCGACGGTTCGGGCTCGAGAGCGAGCGGCCGGTAGGAGTTCTCGACGAGTCGCGGACGAAGAGAGGTCGGCTCTGGCTCGGAGCCACCTGCCGCTCGTGGCATGGACGAGGAAGCCCGGTCGCGCTCGGACTGCGCGCGGCGCATCTGCTCCATCTTTCGCGTCAGCTCTTGTCGCTTCTGACGCAGCTCTGGCGACTCCGCAGGTTCGGACCGCGCCAGGCGCCGGTTTGCTTCGCTCTGCGTCATCTGCCCAGATTCGATCTGTTCCTTGAGTTCTTGCTGTTTTCTCTTGAGAGCCTCGATCTCGGCGTTGACTCGAGAGGTCTCTTTCGCCCTGCTGACCAACGAGTCGGCCACCTGAATCGTCGCGGTGACCTCGGTCTTCGACATCGGTTCGATGGGCAGCAGCGGATCGAGCGGGCTGTCCTTCCAGTCGCCGTGGGCGAGTGCGCGTCGGCCGCCGAGGAGTAGGACGCTGCCGCCTTCCTGGACCCAGGTGACGATCGCCTCGACTTGAGCGCCGGAGAAGTCGCTGCGAGCGACGCTGCCAAGGATCAGGACGTCGAGGTCCTGGAGTGCCTTGGCGGAGACGTCTTGGTCGGAGAAGGGAGCTCGGTCGGTGGCGTCGTTACGAGTAAGGACGATGCTGCCGAGGAGGAAGCGCTCGTCGTCCTCGAGAGCGCGGCGGAGGAACTTGGTTTCGGAGCGGAGCTCGCCTTCGAGGTAAAGGACTCGGACGGGGTCGGGCTCTGCGGGGAAGAGGGGCGAGCAGAGGAGGACGAGGGCGAGGAGCGCGGTGTGCGCTGTCGCGGCGTGGATGCGGACTCGGCTGTTGACTCCCATGCTGACCCTCCCAACTTGATGGTAGCGGATGCTGTGGGGAGGGGCGTTAAGGCCAAGCTGGGGCGCGGACTTTGGTCCGATTGCCACGTCGACGGCCGCAGCTTCGCTTCGCTCCGCCTGCGTCCATGCTCCTCGCACTGACGCGCTAGGGGAATCGCTCCGGACACACAGGATTTCTCAGTACCAGAGTTGTTGAGAGGCGTTAGCCGGGGCTCGGGTCCTCGGTTCGGGGGGCTCTCGGAGGCTGCTCAGAGTGCCTTTGCAGAAGAGGAAGTTCCGGCAGCCGGAGAGCGCAGGCGGTGCCCAGCTTTCGTGGATCTGGAAGGCGCCGCCGACCCCGTACCGAGGGGGCGAGTCTCGGCGGCCCTTCGGAGGAGGTTGGCTAGGGTTAGCGTCTTTTCGGTGCTGGGACGCCGACTTTGAGCCGGTTCCACGTCGCTTCGCTCCTGGAATGACGCAGTTGGGCGAGTTCCGTCCTACTCTGCCTCCAGTCCCGCCATCGTTCCCTCTTCCCGCCACTCCGCCATCTTTCGGAAGAACGGAATCGGCCCCTTGCCGTAGGCCGAGTTCTGGCGGCTCACGGGGTTGGGTTTGCCTTCGTTGTTGTAGTAGCCGGGAGTGCAGGCTTCGAGGAACTCCTCGTTGAAGCGGGAGAGCTTGATGATCTCTTCGACCCAGGCGTCTTCGGCTTCACGGCTGGGCTCG
>JBCCLJ010000439.1:0-1880 GCA_039026915.1 Acidobacteriota bacterium | reverse complement strand
CTACGACATCGCTACGGGCGAGACCACGCTCTTCCGCCAGCCGGACATTGACCTCGATCTCGGCGGCTACACCACCGAGCAGATCTTCTTCGAGAGCAAGGACGGCACCCGGATCCCGATGTTCATCACGCACAAGAGTGATCTCGAGAAGAATGGCGACAACCCCACGCTGCTGTATGGCTACGGCGGCTTCAACGTCTCGCTGACGCCCGGCTTCTCGCTCTCGCGCATGGTCTGGCTCGAGCGCGGCGGCGTACTCGCCATCCCCAACCTGCGCGGCGGCGGTGAGTACGGCCGCGAGTGGCATCTCGCCGGCACCAAGCTGCAGAAGCAGAACGTCTTCGACGACTTCATCGGCGCCGCCGAGTGGCTCATCGACAACGGCTATACGAAGGCGGGCAAGCTCGCCATTCAGGGCGGCAGCAACGGCGGCCTGCTCGTCGGCGCTGCGCTGACGCAGCGTCCGGAGCTCTTCGGCGCCACTCTGCCGGCCGTCGGCGTGCTCGACATGCTGCGCTATCACCTGCCGAGCGCCAACGCCCGCAATTGGGGCACCGACTACGGCCTGAGCGAGAACGAGGACGAATTCAAGGCGCAGCTGGCCTACTCGCCTCTGCACAACGTCGACTCCGGCACCTGCTACCCGCCGACGCTGGTGACGACCGCCGACCACGACGACCGCGTCGTGCCGTGGCACAGTTTCAAGTTCGGTGCCACGCTGCAGGCGGGCCAGGGCTGCGACAACCCGATTCTGCTCCGCGTCGAGACGCGCGCCGGCCACGGTGCCGGCACGCCGACCTGGATGCAGATCGAGAACATCGCCGACCAGTACGCGTTCGTCGAGCAAATGCTGAACAGAGGCTAGGCGGTCTGTTGGAACCTCAGCGTGCGCGGCGCTTCGGTGCTCGCGACACGTTGGGGTCTCCGCTGACGAACCATCTCCAGGGCCGCTCGGTGGCCTTGGAGATGCCGATGCGCGGTGACGTCTCGACGCCCTCCGAAGCAAAGTCGTCGTCGAGAAGGACGACGGGACTCTTCCGCGAGCAGAGGTCGAGGCCGTCATCCTCGCCGTCGATCGAGAGCGCCTGAGCGAGCTTGGCCGGACCCGAAGTCAGGTCGCGGTCGCGCTTGGCCGCGGGACGAGCTTCGCGCATGGCTTCGAGTCCTTCCAACGGAGCGAGGGCGCGAAAGAGCACGCCCGCTCCGTGGCCCTCCGGCTCGCAGACGGCATTGGCGCACCAGTGCATGCCGTAGGTGAAGTAGACATAGAGGTGCCCGCCGCGTCCGAACATGACGCGATTGCGCTTCGTCTCTCCAGCGGCCGCGTGGCTCGCAGGATCCGTGGGGCCGTCGTAGGCCTCCACTTCGACGAGACGGCCGGCGCGCAGCTCCCCCGACCGATCCGAGCGACGAACGACGAGGATCTTGCCGAGCAGCTCCGGCGCCACGACCGTCGACGGCCTCTCGAAGAAAGAGCGCGCCAGGAGCTTCCCCAGAGAGCCGTACCGGGGCCGCGAGGTCATGCTTGAAGTCTCCTCATGAGCGCCGGAGTGTAGCGGGGTGTACTCTCGACGCCGCAACACCGGAGGACTGTTCGATGAGCGAAGCTGCCGTGCCACAGAAGGTCGCCTTTCTCGGACTCGGCGTCATGGGCTACCCCATGGCTGGGCACCTGAAGAAGGCCGGCCACGACGTCGTCGTTTACAACCGCACGGGCGAGAAGGCCCAGCGCTGGGCCGAGGAGTACGGTGGCACCGCAGCCCCGACGCCGGCCGCAGCAGCCGACGGACGCCACTTCGTCTTCCTCTGCGTCGGCGACGATCCCGACGTGCGCGAAGTCGCTTTCGGCGCCGATGGCTGCGTGGGTGCGATGGAGAGCG
>JBCCLJ010000438.1:0-1891 GCA_039026915.1 Acidobacteriota bacterium | reverse complement strand
TTCGAGCCGCCCCGAAGGCCCGATCCGGACCGTCCGGCGGCACCCCCGATGATGCGCTCGGAGAAGTGGAAATACGGCTTCGTCGCGTCTCGATGCACCTCGTGCGGCGGCGCCCATCTACCGCCGCAGCGCGTCTGCGTTCTGTGCGGCGACGTCGACAAGATGGAGCCGGAGCCCTACGCCGACGCGCAGTGCAAGATCGCCACGTACACGATCGATCGTCTGGCCTACTCGCTGCAGCCGCCCGTCATTGCCGCGGTGGTAGACTACGACCCTGGTGGCCGGTTCTCTTGCGAGCTGACCGACGTCGACGCTGAGAAGGTCGGCATCGGTGATGAGCTCGAAATGACCTTCCGCCGCATGTTCACCGCGGGAGGCGTGCACAACTACTTCTGGAAGGCACGGCCGCAGCGCTGACCCCCAGCCTTGACTCCCGTGGCCCCTCGATTTCGCCGGGCCACACCGACCTAAGGAGAGAGCATGTCGAGCAACGGAATTCGGGATCGAGTCGCGATCGTCGGAATGGGGTGCACACCCTTTGGCGAGCGTTGGGACAAGAGCGCCGCCGACCTTCTCGTCGACGCGGCTCATGACGCCTATGCGTCGGCCGGGATCGAGCAGGACCAGGTGGATGCTTACTGGCTGGGCACGTTGAGCAGCGGTATCTCGGGCCTGATGGCGTCCGATCCTCTGAAGATCCAGTACAAGCCCGTCACGCACGTCGAGAACATGTGCGCCACGGGCAGCGAAGCGATCCGCAACGCAGCCTATGCGGTGGCGAGTGGCGCCTACGACCTGGTCTGCGCCATTGGCGTGGAGAAGCTCAAGGACTCCGGCTTCAGTGGCCTGACCCGCAGCGGCCCGCCGACCGACGGCACCGGTTCGAGTCTGACCGCGCCGGCCAACTTCTCGCTGCTCGCTCCGGCGTACGCTGAGAAGTACGGCGTCGAGCAGGACACTCTGAAAGAGGTCATCTCGCGCATCGCCTACAAGAACCACGCGAACGGTGCCAAGAATCCCAAGGCACAGTTCCAGAAGGAAGTGCCGATGGAGAAGATCATGGCGTCGCCAAAGGTCGCCGGCATGCTGGGCATCATGGACTGCTCGGGCGTCAGCGACGGCGCTGCAGCGGCGATCATCTGTCGTGCCGAGGACGCTCACAAGTACACGGACAACCCGATCTTCATCAAGGCTCTGTCCTTCGTTTCGGGTCCATCGGAAGGCGCCAAGCGTCAGGACTACGACTACACCTCGTTCACCGAGGTCGTCGCGAGCGCCGAAGACGCCTACAAGCAGGCCGGCGTCGAGAACCCGCGCGAAGAGATCAGCATGGCGGAGGTGCACGACTGCTTCACGCCGACCGAGCTGGTGCTGATGGAAGACCTGGGCTTCTCGCCCCGCGGCCAGGCGTGGCAGGACACCCTGGAAGGGCGCTTCGATCTCGACGGCGCCCAGCCGGTGAACCCGGACGGTGGTCTGAAGAGCTTCGGTCATCCGATCGGTGCGAGCGGTCTGCGCATGATGTACGAGATGTGGCTGCAACTGCGCGGCGAGGCCGGAGACCGCCAGATCGACGAACCCAAGCTCGGACTCACGCACAACCTGGGTGGCGCTCCCGGCTCTTGCGTGAGCTTCGTCTCGATCGTCGGCCGCTGACGGCGCTCGGCGCTTCCTTCGAACGGCGCCCTCACGGGCGCCGTTTCGTTGTGATCGTTCCGCGTCGCCGCTTCGGCGTCGCTTCGGCCCTGCTGCTGCGAGCCGCGCTCTGTCTCTCCATTCTGGCGTCGGCGGCTCTGGGCTCCGTGCGCATCCCCTGGGCGGACGTGGCTTCGGTCTCAGGTGGGGGAGTGAGCCGGCCGGCTTGGAACGAGATGGACTGGCCCCTCCTTCC
>JBCCLJ010000437.1:0-1914 GCA_039026915.1 Acidobacteriota bacterium | reverse complement strand
GGTCGTGAATCTGGACGTGCTCGTGCTCGACAAGAAGGGGCGTCCCGTCTACGGCCTGACCCGTGAGGACTTCAACGTCACCGAGGACGGCCGGACCGTCGACGTTCAGTTCTTCACCGCGCCGGTGGCGCCGGAAGAAAGACGCGAACGCGGGTCGGAGGAGAGCGATTCATCCGCGCCGGAGGAGAGCCGCTCTTCGAAGGCGCCCGAGTCTGTTGAGCTGGTCGTTCTCCTCGACGATCTCAACCTGCCCGGCCCCGCGCGTAACCGGTTCCTTCAGGACCTCAGGGTCCTACTGCAGGGGCTGGAGCCTCTGCCTCCGACGCTGCTCCTGCAGCGCCGCCAGAGTTTGCCCGTCATCCATGGCCCGAGTCGTGACCTCGAGGAGCTCATGGCTTCGATCGAAAGCTTCGGCAAGCCGTTGGCTCAAGGACTCGTGGTCAGCATCGCCCGACGGCGCGTGCTGGGAGAGCTAGACGGCATCATCGAAGGTTGCGTGCTGAGTGGCCGCGATCCGTGCAACGACTGCTTCTTCGATCTCCTGGCGTCGATCAATCAGTACGCCATCAGCCAGACGGCCAAGCTCGAGGGCGTCGCCTCGGGCCTACTCGGCGCGCTCGGCGCGATGGGCGAAGGCCTGAAGCGGCGCACGCTCCTCTACGTGGGCGACGGCTTGCCTCAGATTCCCGGCTTGTCAGTGTTCTCGCATCTCGGTGACATATGCCCCGATCGCCGAGGCGAGGCCGTGTCTGAGGCCATCCGTTATAAGCAGGAGCGACTCTTCGAGGAACTTGGAGCCATCGCGAACGCTGGTCGCGTGTCGCTCTACCTCTACGACGCGGGTGGCATTCGGCCGATGACCAGGAGCGACGTTGATCCCGGCCTCGTTCCTCCGACGCTCGAGAACGACAGCTATTTCAATCAGAACCAACAGGCGGGCATGAACGTTCTGGCGCGTGCCACCGGAGGGCGCGCGATCGTCAACAACAATCGCGCCCTCGAACCGATGCAGACGATGGTGGAGGACGGCGAGGCGCGCTACTCACTCGGCTTCTCGATCGATCGACAGCCTACCGGGCGCGTCCACGATCTCCGCGTCTCGCTCAGCCCGGACGTAGCCAAAGGACGCCGACTTCGCTACCGACGTTCGTTCCTCGACCTGACCGCCGAAGGGCGGCTGCTGCAGCAGCTCAACGCCTCACTCTACGCCGGGACCGTCAAAGAGAGCTTCCCGCTGGAGCTTTCCTTTGGGGAGATCGAGCGCGTGCAGCGCAAGATTCGTCGGGTGCCTGTGCAGATCGAGATACCTGAGGCGGCGTTGACCGTGCTCCCCGGGCCGCCGGACGGCAAGCCGCGCGGCGCTGCTCGGATCGCGCTGACGTCGACGGACGAGCGTGACCGAGTCAGCGGTTATCGCCAGCGCGTCATCAGGCTCGGCGAAGGAGGCCTCGTGCCGACGTCGGAGGGCTACTACTCGCTCGTCGTCGCGATCGACGTCGCGCCCGGATCGAGGGTCTTCGCGGTCGCCGTGCGCGATGAGACGACCGGGGAGACGACTCTGGTTCGGTCGACGCTCGACGTGCCCTAGGGGCCTGCAAGCAGCCTGCGGCGGATGCGGATGTCGTCGTGGGTCAGGCTCTCGCCGTCCGGTCCAGCGCTCCACAGCAAGACCTCCGAGGCCTCGACGCTGTAGCCGTAGGGAAAGCCGTCGAAGGGGTCGACCGGGAAGGGTCTCCGCTGGCTCTGCTCCCAGGAGGTTTGCACCTCCTCGAGCTCGACCGGGAGCTCGCCCGTTACCGCGACGTGGTCGGCGAGCGTCGAGAGCAGCGCCGCCAGGTCGGCCTCGGCCTGCGCTCTCGCCCGCTCGAACTCCGTCACGGAGGGAGCCTCTTCGATCGGCGCCACGTCGGGCGT
>JBCCLJ010000436.1:0-1938 GCA_039026915.1 Acidobacteriota bacterium | reverse complement strand
TCGCAGTGCCCTGGTCAACGAAGTGCGTATTGCTCAGCTGCACCCGCTGGGCTCGGGTCGCTATGAGATCGAGCTGCAGAACGGCAGTCGTTTGGTGATGAGTCGCAGCTATGCGAACCGCTACAAGGACGAGCTGCTTTAAGCGTCGTGGGACCGAGGCCCCCCGCGGGCGTCGTCGGTCTCGGAGAGAGCGATTGCCCTGTTGGCTTGTCACTGCAGGGGTCGGCGTCTCTGCTGGATGGAGTCCTTGGAGACTCCTTAGCGTCTTACTCCATTTCTCCAGGGCCACTCGTCCATTGTGTCCGCGCCGACGATCTAGAGTTGGAACGTGCGCACTCTCTTCGGCTTTGCCTTCGTCGCGACGACGGTTCTGCTCGCCCGCGGCGCTTGGGGCGCGCAGGAGCTCGCTCGTCCGGTGCTCCCAGCGCCACAGTCCCTCTCCCCGGACGGCGCGCCGACGCCGAACCCCGAGTGTTCGATCCGGGCGGTGATCGCACAGATGATTGGCGAAGGGGCGCGCGAGTGCGGAGTGAGGAGGGGTGACGAGGTTCGTCTCGAGCTGGACTTGCAAGCGCTTGCCTGTGTCGTCGACGGCGTCGAGTCGGGCGAGGATTTTCTCTTTCTCGACGCTCCACCAGGTGTGGACTCGTCGCTTGTCGTTGCGATCTTCTCGAGGGCCGGGCGGCTCTTTGTTCTGAACTGGGACAGCAACGCCTCGGGTGGACCTGGTTACCGCGAGAGGCTCTTGCTGTACGAGCCCGAGACGTGGGATGTCAGCGAATCAAACGGTGAACGAGACGATTCTTTTGCAGGTCGTTTGGTCCCGAGGGGTCGGCGCTATCCGCTGTTTCTTGGTGGCGAGACTCTCTGGATCTGTCGCCACGGAGTGCGCACTCCCGCGGAGCTGCCGAGCCTCGAGTAGCGACCCACCGAGAGCGTCGCCGGGCCTTTAACATGGCGCTTCGACGACTTCGGAGGAGCGCCCGTGAAAGTACTCGTGACGGGATCGTCCGGCTGGTTGGGCCGGGTTCTCATTCCACTCCTGAAGGCGGCTGGCCACGAGCCGGTCGGTTTGGACGTCGTGCCTTCGCCTTGGACCGCGATCGAAGGCAGCGTCGCCGACGCACCGGCCGTGCAGGCGGCCTTTGCCGAGTACGAGTTCGACGGCGTGATGCACGCCGGCGCCCTGCACAAGCCGGACATCGTTCGCTACCCGCAGCAGGCGTTCATCGACGTCAACGTAACGGGCACTCTCAACCTTCTCGAGGCCGCCAGCGCCCGACCCGGCACGAGGTTCGTCTTCACCTCGACGACGTCCTTGATGATCACTCAGCAGATCAAAGACGAACGCACCGAGAGGGCCGTCTGGTTCGACGAAGAGACGAGTCCCATCGAGCCGCGCAACATCTACGGAGTGACGAAGCTCGCCGCCGAAGCGCTGTGTCGACAGCACGCTCTCCAGCGAGGCCTGAGTCTGGTGGTCCTGCGCACGTCGCGCTTTTTTCCTGAAGACGACGACACCGACCGGCAGTTCGACGGAGCGAATCTGAAGTCGAACGAGCTGCTGCATCGGCGGGCGACGGTGCACGACATGGCGCGAGCTCACCTCACGGCTCTCGAGCAGGCACACGACGTCGGCTTCGGTCTGTATCTGGTGTCGGCACCGACGCCGTTCCTGCGGGATCATCTCGACCGCCTGAAGACCGACGCGACGGCGCTCATCGAAGAGCTGCATCCGGGAGCCGGCGAGCTCTACGCTGGAGCCGGCTGGCAGTTGCCGACGAGTCTCGGCCGGGTCTACGACGGCTCGCGCATCACGAGGGAGTTGGGCTTCGCTTACCAGACGCGCTTCGCCGACGTGCTGGAGGCGCTGGCCGAGGGTCGGCCTTCGCCGGTGGAGCACGATCCGTCGTATACGTCCCCGCTTTGGGAGAGTCG
>JBCCLJ010000435.1:0-1958 GCA_039026915.1 Acidobacteriota bacterium | reverse complement strand
CGCGATGCGCGCGAACATCGAGACGAAGCGTCGAGCTCTGGCAGCCCTCGCCCGCGACGAGTGCGTGGCGATTTTCCCCTCCGGCGCCGTTGCAACGGCCGAGAAGGTCTTCGGCCCAGCGATCGACCTCGAGTGGCGCACGTTCGTCGCCAAGCTCGTACGCTCTTCCGAAGCCACCGTCGTTCCGCTGTTCTTCCACGGGCAGAACGGTCCGCTCTTTCAGCTCGCCAGTCGACTCAGTCAGACGCTTCGGCTTTCCCTCCTGCTGCACGAGGTCAACAACAAGCGTGGTCGCGCCCTGCGCGTCACCGTCGGGGAGCCCGTCGCCTACGGAGACCTGCGCCAGATCCGGGGACGAGAAGAGCTGACGGAGCACTTGCGTCGCACGGTCATGGCGCTCGAGTCGCCGGCCTCGTAGAGGGCGCTTCGGCGCCCTGCGGGCCCGGTTCGGCGAGTGGTCATCCAAGCTGCCGGCGGCTCCGAACGATAGAGAGTCGCCTGTCCTCGCCGATGGACATGCCCCACAGCGGCAAATCGACCGCTTGGACACCGTAAGATAGAAGCGATGCATCAAGAGAGTGCCAGCGAGTCCCCGTCTTGCGGACAGGATTCTGCAGATCCCAACCGCTACGACGTGGTCGTCATCGGCGGCTCGCTCGGTGGCAGCAGCGCAGCGACGCTGGTCAAGCGGCGGCTTCCCGAGGCCCGGATTCTCGTGGTCGAGATGCGCGAGCAGTTTCCGCACAAGGTCGGAGAGGCGACGGTCGAGATGTCGGCGCTCTTCCTGCACCGCGTACTGCAGCAGTATGACCACCTCTCGCGAGAGCACCTGCCAAAGCACGGCCTGCGTTACTGGTTCACCGACGGCAGTGCGCGCGATCTCTCCAAGATGACCGAGATCGGCCCGCGCGATGCTCCGAAACTGCCCAGCTTCCAGCTTGATCGCTCCAAGTTCGACCAGCACTGTCTGGAGGTCGCCGAGGACCTCGGTGTCGAGGTCGCCCGACCCGCCCGAGTGCGCTCCCTGGAACTTGGCTGGCCGGAGAGCCGTCTCGTCGTCTCCGCCGAGTCCGGAACGCGCGAGGTGACGGCGCGCTGGGTCATCGACGCCTCGGGACGTCACGCCGTGGTGGCGCGCAACAAGGGGCTGCTGGAGCACACCAAAGAACATCCGGTCGCCGCTTCGTGGGGACGTTGGCACGGAGCCCTCGATCTCGACAGTCACGCGGCTCTGGGCGACGCTGACGAGCCTCGACTGCCCGACATCGCCGCCAGTCGCCGTCTGGCCACGAATCACTTCTGCGGTCGAGGCTGGTGGAGCTGGGTCATTCCGCTCAGCAACGGCAAGACGTCGATCGGCGTCGTGTACAACAAGGAGCTTTTCGAGCTGCCCGGCGAAGGCCCGCGAAAGGCGCGCTACGAGGCGTTCGTCCGCTCGCAGCCCGGACTCTCGCAGCTGGTCGAAGGCGCGGAACTCGACCTCGACGACACCCTCTCCTACGCCCATCTGCCGTATCGCTCGAGTCAGTACATGGACCGCGGCTGGGCGCTCGTCGGTGACGCCGCCTCCTTCATGGATCCCTACTACAGTCCCGGCCTCGATCACCTTGCCATCTCGACGTTGGCAACCGTCGACCTCATCGCAGACGACCTCGCGGGACAGCTCGGCGGGGAGCCTCTGGCCGAGACCGAGCTGATGCGCCGGGTGGTGCATCACAACGAGGCCTTCGATCGTTCGTACCGGCGCTGGATCGACGCTCTGTACATTGGCAAGTACGAGATTCTGGGCGACGCGGAACTGACCGCTTCGGCGTTCCTCGTCGACACTTCGCTCTACTACCTGGGCGTTGTGTCGCCCGCGTACCGAGATCTGCAGGCACTGCGAACGCCGGTCTTCGGCGCCGCGCTGCCGCAGGCAACGGTCGCCTACAAGCTCGCTCGACTCTTCAACCGTCGCT
>JBCCLJ010000434.1:0-2015 GCA_039026915.1 Acidobacteriota bacterium | reverse complement strand
GGGGAGCGTGCCCGGTGCAAGGAGACGTCCTGAACGACACGGCGACAGACTCCAGCGGAACGAGGCCAGGACTCAGCCGGGTCGAGAACGGTCGAGACCTCAGACTCGACCTCCTGCGCGGCCTCTTCCTGCTGAAGATGATCTTCGACCATCTTCCGGACACCCCTCTGCACGCCTACCGCCGCTACGTCGGATTCGTCAGCGCAGCCGAGGGCTTCTTCCTGCTTTCGGGAGCCGTCGTCGCCATTGCCTATGGCGGGGTCGCCGAGCGCTCCGGGATGCGCCAGGCGACGCGCGGCCTCTGGCGACGCGCCGCGACGCTCTATCTCGCCAACCTCGCGCTCGTGTTGGCGCTCGTCGTGCTGGAGCTCCGCGGGCTGCTTCCGGTGCGCGACTTCGCGGCGCTGTGGGGCAGCGACCGGCCCACGCTTGCCGACCTGCTGCACTTCGACCAGCCTTACTTTCTTCACGTCCTGCCGCGCTACGTCTTCTTCCTGGCCTTGGCTCCGGCCGCCTTGGCTCTCCTGCGACGTTCGGGCGGAGGCCTCGTCGTTCTGGGTGTGAGCGTCGCCGTGTGGTGGCTCAACTGGAACGACAATGGCCGCACGCTCGTGCCGCTGCTCGAGCCGACGCGCAACGACTTTCGCCTCCTCTCCTGGCAGCTGCCCTTCTTTGCCGGCATGGTCCTGGGGACTCACCGAGACGCCCTCAGCCGTCTTTACGCGAAGCTCCCCAAAGGCGCCCTGCTCACCGCTCTGTGCGCTGGCGCCGCGGCCTTCGCTCTGGCGCGCGTGAGCCTGCAGCAAGGTCTCTACGAGCTCTCGGGCGCCGACCGCTACCGGCTCTTCGGTCGCGAGCAGATCGGGCCTCTCCGCATCGTCAACGCGTCGCTGGTCCTCGGCGTGCTCTTCGTGGCCGTCGATCGGTTCTGGCAACCCGTCCATCGAGCGAGCGGCTGGCTCCTCCGCCCGCTGGGCGAGAACTCGCTCTTCGTCTTTCTGCTGCACATTGCGCTGCTCTTCGCCCTGCTGGCTTCGGGGGTCTACAGCTGGCCGATCTTCCACGTCTCACCCTGGTCGCTGCTTCTCTACGACGTGCTCGTGCTGGCGCTGCTCTTCGCTCTGACACGGGCGCGGCCTCGACTTCGACTTCCGCGATCCATCGGCTGAGACACCTTCGGCCCACTCGGCAAGAATGGGTCATGCCTCGACTCGCTGCCTCGGTCTTCCAAGCTACGGTCTTCCAAGCCACCGTCTTCCGGCTCACGGTCCTTGCTCTCGGAGCGATCGTCAGTGCCTGCCAGCCCGCGATCGGACCTCCGGCTTCACGGCCCAACGTGCTGCTCATCCTCGCCGACGATCTGGGCTTCAGCGATCTGGGCGTCCTGGGCAGCGAGATTCGAACGCCACACCTGGACGCGCTCGCAGGACGCGGGCTCGTGCTGCACAACTTCCACGTTTCGCCCTCGTGCTCGCCGACGAGGGCCATGCTCCTCACCGGCGCGGATCCACACGTCGCAGGACTCGGCACCATGGCAGGAGACGCCGACGGCCCGCAGGTCGGGCGCCCCGAGTACCTCGGCTACATGGGAGATCGCGTCGTCACGATCGCAGCACGTCTGCGAGACGCTGGCTACCTGACCGCCATGGCCGGCAAGTGGCACCTGGGCTCGACGCCCGAAACGGGTCCGAAGGCTCGCGGTTTCCTTCGCTCTTTCGGGCCGCTCGTCGGAGGTGCCAGCCACTTCGCAGATCGCGCTGCACTGCTCGGAGGCGGAACGACTCCCTATGTCGAGGACGGTGTCGAAGTCGAGCTTCGGAGCGACTTCTTCTCCTCGGAGGACTACACCGACCGACTCCTCGAGTACGTGGCTCCGGCGGTCGAGCGAGGACAACCCTTCTTCGCCTACGCCGCGTACACAGCCCCGCACTGGCCGCTGCAGGTGCCGGACGAAGACCTCGACCTGTATGCCGGCGACTACGACGAGGGCTACGAAGTACTCGCACGTCGGAGGC
>JBCCLJ010000433.1:0-2031 GCA_039026915.1 Acidobacteriota bacterium | reverse complement strand
TGGCGGCCACGTGAGCGCCCTCGTCACCGAAGAGGTAGGCGGTCGCACGGCCCATGCCGCTTGCTGTGCCGGTAATCAGAGCGACTTTGCCTTCGATCGAACGGCTGAGCTGAGTGAGTCGGGCCATCGAGGACTCCTTGGCGGTGTTGAACTGGCAGGACCTTAGCGCAGTGACATGCTTTGAGCGGTTCGAATCGAATGCTCAAGGACGATCCACCGCACGACGCTCGTCTTCGCAGATCTCCCGGAAGGCGCACCCCTCGACGTGATCGTTGACGAGCCCCATCGACTGCATGAAGGCGTACATCGTCGTCGGGCCCACGAAACGCCATCCGAGGGACTTGAGCTCTTTGCTCAAGGCGCGGCTCTCCGCACTCTCGGTGATCTTGCGGAGCGTCTCCCAGGTGGCCTCGCTCGGCCGAGACGACGGCTCGGGCTCGAAACGCCAGACGAAGCGAGCGAGAGAGCCGTGCCTGTCGACGAGTTCGCTGCAGCGCTTGGCGTTGTTGATGACCGCTTCGATCTTTCCGCGGTGCCGCACGATGCCGGCGTCGCCGAGCAGGCGATCGACGCTCCGGCTGTTGAAGCGAGCGATCTTCTCGATGTCGAACCCCTGGAAGGCGCTTCGGAAGTTCTCGCGCTTGCGCAGGATCGTCAGCCAGCTGAGGCCGCTCTGAAAGCCCTCGAGAGAGATCTTTTCGAAGAGGCGCTGATCGTCGACGACGGGGCGGCCCCACTCGTTGTCGTGGTACTCGATGCAGTCGTCGTAGCCTTCGCACCAGCTGCATCGACTCTGGCCGTCGGGGCCGGCGAAGAGACCGTTGGCGGACGCAGGCACGTTGCCGCCTCAGGCCGGGTCGATCGAGCGCAGCGCGCGCACGGCTCGCGTTTCTTCGTCTCGGGGAACGCCCAGCAGGAGCGGTGGATCCGTGGGGATCTCGACGCGCACGGTCTCGACCTGCTCTTCCTGTCCGGCACGCCAGCGACGTTCGCCGGTGCCATCGATCCACTGACTGCGGCCTCGGTAGGGAGCGTCGTGGCCTTTCCACGACTCCCTGCCGCACCGGTTGCAGGTGAGCACGGGGAGGTTCGTTTCGATCGCCCGAGCGCGGGCCACCGTCAGCGTCTGCGGACCTCCGAAAGCGGCGAGATGGAGAAGCCCGTGCACTCCTGCTGCTGCGTAGTCGTGCACCAGCTCGGAGAACCACAGGTCGAAACAGATGAGCAGTCCGAGGCGCCGCCCGGCCACCTCGATCACCGTCTCGCCGCGGCCCCGGCGGAAGAGGATTCGGTCGACCGCCGTCTGCGAGCGTTTACGGTAGACGACGGGCTCGGAGTCGGCCGAAACGGCGACGACCGAGTTGAAGAGGGCATCTCCGTCGCGCTCCGCGATGCCGGCAACGAAAGTCGCCCCGGTCACGGCAGCGAGCTCGCGCAGCAGCACCGTCGTCGGTCCGTTGGGAACCGTCTCGGCGTGCCGAAAGAGCTGCTCACGCTCCGCGAAGAGGTAGCCGGTGGTGAAGAGCTCGGGCAGCAGGATCAGGTCGCCGGGTTTCGCCGGGAGCCGTTCGCGCAGCAGCTCGCGATTGCGTTCTGGCTCGCCGAAAGCTGGCGCCGTCTGCATCCAGGTGACGTTCACCGCGGCAGTGTACGTCAGCCTGGTACCGGAGGTGGGGCTCGAACCCACACGACCTTGCGGCCGGGAGATTTTAAGTCTCCTGCGTCTACCATTCCGCCACTCCGGCCGAAGCGAACGCTTGCGTTCGCGGAGTGCCCGGCCCGCTTCGCCGAGAGGGCCAGGCGCGATCACAGTCTGACAGCGATCCGGGGCGAGGCAAAGCACACAGGGGAGCGCCCCTCCTTTGGCCGAAGCGAACGCTTGCGTTCGCGGAGGGCCCGGCAGGCGAAGTCCGCCCGAGGGAACGTCTGCGTTCCCGGGGCCGGCAGGTTCGCCGAGAGGGCCAGTCGCGATCCCAGTCTGACAGCGATCCGGGCGAGGCAAAGCACACAGGGGAGCGCCCCTCCTTTGGC
>JBCCLJ010000432.1:0-2038 GCA_039026915.1 Acidobacteriota bacterium | reverse complement strand
GGGAACGAATCCCACCCATGGCTCGCGGGTCGCTGTTTGACGAAGGGGTGGGATTCGGCGGTCGCGGTCTCCGCCTGCGGCGCCGAGCGTTCGGGAACGAATTCCACCCATGGCTCGCGGGTCGCCGTTTGACGAAGGGGGTGGGCTTCGGCGGTCGCGGTCTCCGCCTGCGGCGCCGAGCGTTCGGGAACGAATCCCACCCATGGCTCGCGGGCTCGCTCTCTGGCGGAAGGCCCGGATCACCTTTGCCTCCGCGAAGCCGGGCGTCACTGCGAATCGGCAGTGTCTTCGAGCACTTCGGCGAGCGCCCCAATCAGCTCCGGCGCCTCGAGGATTTCGGCGTGGTCGAGGTCGAAGCCGCGCACCAGGATGGCCTTCTCCTGAGCCCACAGCGGCAGCTGGCTTCTGACCTCGATGACCGCGTCGTGGCTCGCCGGCATGAGCGGGTTGCCACCGCGTCGATAGCCGAAGAAGAGAGCGTACGGCAGACTGCGTGTGAAGGACGTCGACAGGCCAGCGACGAAATCGCCGTCGGGATCCAGGTCGATCCAGGCGGGGATCGGCTCGGGCGCAAAACGCAGGCCCCAGCGGCTCGCGGCGTGTCCACCGAGTGGGGCCGACAGCGTGACGAGCAGGCCGACCATGTCGTCGTGCACCGATCTCAGCCGAAGCTGCTTGACGAAGTCGAAGGCGACGAGGCCGCCCATGCTGTGGGCGATGACGAAGAGCTCGGGAAAATCGAGCTTCTCCCTCAGATCCACCATCACGTCGCGCAGGCCCGCGGCGGCAGCTCCGATCCGAATTCCAGACGGATAGGTGTAGACCCAGGGCTGGAAGCGTTCGCGATCGACGCTGTCGATCAGCGGCCTCAGGTCGCGCGGTGTGCCGCCGATGCCGTGGATGAACAGCACCGGTATGCGGCCTGAATCGAACTCCTCGAGAAAGTAGACGCCGGCACCGGAGGAGGTCGCAGACTTGAAGGGCTCCCACATGCCCCGCTTGCCCGTTTCCGGAGAGAAGCGAGGGTCCTCGAGTTCGACGACCTCGCCGAGGTTGAAGCGGATCGTTGTGTTGCCGACGTCCGGATCATTGGCGTCGAGGACGAACCCTTCCGGGATCGCGGCTCCGGCGCGCAGCTCGAGATCGACATTGCTCCGAATGGCGCCGGCGTCGAGCTGGATCGGTTCTTTCAGCCCGCTGAAGGCGGCCGGTTCTCCGAGGTCGCGGATCCGGTCCCCGTCGAGGTCCTTGAACGCTCCGACGAAGTACGTCCGGTCGGGCGTGGCGACGAATCCCCAGTTCGCTTGGAGCGCGGTGAGCTCGTCCCAGCCAAAGAGCTCGACGCCCGACTCCGATCGGCCGAAGAGGAGCACGAAGACGTCGTTGGTACCGTCGAGGGCCTGGACGGCGCCCGAGAGGATGCCGCGCTCGCGCGCATCGCGGACATCGTTGCGGATCTTGATCACGCTGCAGCTCGTCAGAAACAGCGCCCAGGGAACGACGAGAAGCGCCGCAGACAGGATGCGCCGGCCGCGTCGAGCGAGTCGAGGGGAACGATGTCTGGTGAAAGGGGTTTTCGACACGGGCTTCGCCGGGTGAGGGACAGATCCTATCGGCCGAGGCTCGGATCACGGACCGCTATCGCACTTCGAGTGCTGCGGGCGCCCTCGACGCAATCGCGCAGGTGTGTCGAGACGGAGTGGTCGACGTCGCGCGGTTTCGCGGCGCAGCTCGCAGGCGTCGGCGACGTAGAGTGAGTTCGAGGGTCGTCGCTGCACCGTTGCTTCGGCAATCCGACCCTGGGCGGACGCGCGCTTCGCCTCAGCGTCCGACGATCAGCGCGACGAGCGCCCTTGCGCCCTCCTCCTGCGAAGGGCGGTCGTCGAGTGGCGATCGGAGACCGCCTTCTTCAGGGCAGTGGGTTGTCCTTGATGAACTGAACGAGGATCTTCGCGAGCTCGGGCCCGTGGGACTCCTGGATGAAGTGCGGTGCTCCCTCGAGGACGGTGTGCGGTTGGCCCCTGGCTCCCGGGACCTC
>JBCCLJ010000431.1:0-2096 GCA_039026915.1 Acidobacteriota bacterium | reverse complement strand
GCGTACTCGGCGGTCGCCCAACCTTCGCCCGAGCCGATCTTGAACGGCGGC
The DNA here is from genome assembly GCA_039026915.1 of Acidobacteriota bacterium. Taxonomy (GTDB): domain Bacteria; phylum Acidobacteriota; class Thermoanaerobaculia; order Multivoradales; family Multivoraceae; genus JBCCLJ01. The sequence continues at coordinate 2,045 of JBCCLJ010000431.1, read as the reverse complement.
ACGCGCTCTTCGATGGAAGCGGCCGCGAGCACCTTGGTGTCGCCGAACGAGATCAGCGCCGAGCCCTCGGCGAACTTCTGGACGCCGAGCTCGATGCTCACGGGGCGCATCGCATCGTGCGCGCGGTTGGCCGAACGTTGGTAGCTGCCGGACGAACTCATGGGGGGCTCCGATCGGGCGCAGGAAGCGCCGAGAGGTTGAACTCGAGCGACGAGAGTAACCGGACAGGTCGGCGAGCGGCCAGAGCCGACTCCGTCGGATCAGGCAACCGAGAGATCCCACCGCTCCGCACAGCGCAAGTCACTGAAGACTGCAGCCCCTACGGACCCTGGCCGCAAGGCCACCTGCGCAAGACGTCCGCACCCCCTTCCGCGTTACGGCGAGGAGCGGACGGACGGAGATCGGCGAAGCCGGGCTCGTCCGGACCGACGCGGCAGTCTTTCCACCGTTCGTGCCTCAGCTGCCCACCATGCCCCGACCCGCAGCAGTTCGTGATCCGAAGGTCGAAGATCTCTCTGCCATAAGCTCTACCCACCGGTTACCCAAGAGTCCCGATCACAACGCGCCCTGCTCGCAGCGCGCCACTCGCGAGGCCACTGATGAAGAAACGCACCTTTCTCGTCTCCTCCACACTCCTGCTCGCTCTCCTCCTGAGCGCACCGCTCACGGCCCAGGCCACCGCCGCCAACGACAACGCCGACGCCTGGTCCATCGCCGCACGCGCCCTGCCCGCGCCGGCCGCGGCGAGCGACGCCGTGCGCAAGGCGATCGCCGCGACACCGGCCCCGAACCCCGACCAGCGCCGCGGCCTGAAGATGACCGACGACCAGTGGCGCGCCATGCAGAGCGCCGGCGCACCCAACCTCGACGAGCTCGCGAAGCTGGCGGGCGTCGGCATCGAGAAGAAAGAGATCGCCGGGGTCCCGGTCTACGTCGTGACACCGAACGAGGTCTCCCCCAAGCACGAGAACCACCTCTTCTTCCACGTGCACGGCGGCGGCTACGTGCTGGGCGGCGGCGACTCCGCCGTCACCGAGGCGGTGAGCTTCGCCAGCCTCATGGGCATCCGCGCGGTCTCCGTCGACTACCGCATGCCTCCCGATCATCCCTTCCCCGCCGCCGTCGACGACGCCGTTGCGGTCTTCAAGGCGGTCACCCAGGACCGTCCGACCAACTCCCTCTTCATCGGCGGCACCTCCGCCGGCGGCGGCCTGACCCTGGCCACCACGCTCAAGCTCAAGGAGATCGGTCACGACCTCCCCGGCGCTCTCTGGCTCGGTACCCCCTGGGCCGATCTCACCAAGACGAGCGACTCGCTCTACACGAACGAAGGCATCGACCGCGTTCTCGTCACCTACGACGGCATGCTCGGCGCCATGGCCAAGCTCTACGCGGGCGACAAGGACCTCAAGCACCCGCTGATCTCCCCGCTCTACGGCGACTTCACCGGTCTGCCGCCGACGCAGCTCGTCACCGGAACGCGCGACATGTTCCTCAGCGACACGGCCCGCACGCATCGCAAGCTGCGCGGCGCGGGCGTCGAAGCCGACCTCAACGTCTACGAAGCGCTCTCGCACGCCGAGTACCTCATGGTGCAGGGATCGCCGGAGTCCAAAGAGGTCGCGGACGACCTGAGTGCGTTTCTGGTAGAGCACCTGCCGTAGCAGCTTGCAGGAGGAGATCCATCGCCGCTTCGATCTCTGAAACCCCCATCGATCTCTGAAACCCCCATCGATCTCTAAGACGCTGAAACGCCGCATCGGGCCGCTTCGACGCATTCCACTCGTGCCAACGCGCCCCCACCCTGGGGCGCCGCGAATCCCATAAGCGAATCCCACAAGGCACCCACCCGCGTCCTTGCGAGGAGCGCAGATGCTGCTGCGCACACCGCAGCGAAACTGCCCAACCCAACGGACTTGCAGAGGCTGCACATCCGCTGCACGGCAATCTCCTCAGAGTCCGTCGGACTCCGTCGCGACCGCCAGACCCAGAAGGCCCACGAACCAACACACTCGACTCCAAGCCAAGCCCATGCTCCTCGGCCT
>JBCCLJ010000430.1:0-2100 GCA_039026915.1 Acidobacteriota bacterium | reverse complement strand
TGGTCTTCGTCTTCCACGGTGAACTCGGCGCGAAATCCGGGCCGCTCCGGGTGGACCTGCCACATGACGAGCTTGCCGTCCTGCACCTGAGCGCGAAGGTCCTGCGTCTGCTTGCCGACGGTTGCGATCCACATCATCTTCCAGAGCTTCTCTTCGGGGTCGTAGAGGCGCACGTTGACGCCGCGTCCGGAGCTGGGATCGAGACCCGGGTCGGGGTCGTACCACTCGTCGTAGATCATCATCCCGCCCATTCCGTACCAGCCGTTCCAGCGGGCTCGGGCTCCTGGACGCGGCGGGCTCCAGCCCTGGCCCGTCCAGGCGTGCGACGTGATCTCGTAGTCGCCGACCAGGAAGGCGAACTCGCTGAGCTCGGCCGGCGCGTCGGGGTGCGGCTTGCCCGGGTCGCACCGTGGTGCGGCGCGTTCGTTGGCAGCGAGGGGTGCTGCAGCGAGAAGAACGAGGAGTGCGACGGATGCGCGTGCCATAGGGACCTCCTGGAGGAGAAAGGCTGACGTCGGGGCGAGCTGTGCTGGGGTCAAACCTGCAGAAGACGCCGGGGCCGTTTCGTATTCCGCGGTTCGTAACACCGGCGGCCGGTGCTCGGCTCATTGACGGAGCTCACGGCCGCTAAGACAGCGCGATGGCGCAGGCCTCTTCGACGACCCTCTCCAGAAACCGTGCTCTCGATCCTTCGTGCGTCTGCATCGCGGCGCCGTCGATCAGCGAGGTCATCAGGCGCGCGCGCAGCTCCGTCTCGCTCCGGTCGAGCCCGGGTCGCACCTGCTCGATTGCCGACACGAGCGACGTGTAGAAGTTCGCGTAGATCCGTTGATAGAGCGACCGGAAGGGGTCGCTTTGTTGAGAGAGGATGAGCAGCGTCGAGTAGAGGACTGCGCTCTCCCGGCTCCACCGCTCGATCAACTCGACGGCCAGCGCTCGCACGCGGTCTTTCGCGGGGGAGTCCTGGGCCATCGCTCTCTCGATCGTCTCGAGGTCCCGTGCGGCCTCGGCTTCGAGAACGCCGAGCACGAGACTCTCGTGGCTCGCGAAGTAGTACTGCACGGTGCCGAGCTTCACGCCGCAGTGGAGTGCCACTTCGCGCAGGACGAGACCGTGGTGCCCCTTTTCGACGAGCAGTGCGTGCGCCTCTTCGAGGATGCGCGCCCGGGTCGCCGCGCCTTTCTTGGTCAGGCCCTTGGCGGCTTGCGCGTGCTCAGCTAATTTTTTGGTCATTGACTGAAAAGCTCCGGACCAGTAAATTGGTCATTGACTGAAAAATGAGTTTACCCGGCAGCAAACCGATCTGTACATCACCCGACGGAGGGATCCATCCATGCAGCTGACACCGACCCACGAGGAGCTGGCGCAGCGCTACGCTGCCGACATCCCCGAGCTCGTGCACTCCACCGGTCCTATCTCCTACGACTACCACTTCGATCGTCGGGAGCTCTTCGACGAGGTCGTCACGAGGTCCTGGCTCGCGCCCGGCACGTTGTTCGGCGCCGATCGGGCGACTCTCGCGCTCGACGGCGACGAGCTGCTCGGGATCGAGATCGGCTTCCACGGACCCGAGTTCAGAGAGCGCATTCAGGCGATGGCACCGCTTTGGGGCGGGGCGATCGAGGAGGGGGTCACGACGGAAGAGGAGATCGGCGGCGTGCTCGAGCGGTCCGACGCCGCGAGCTGGCTCAATCCCGTGATCCAACCAGACCTCTATTACATTCACGCCATCGCCGTGAAGCCGGAGCACCGAGGCAAGAAGGTCGGCGTTGCGCTGATGGAGAACGCCATGCAGCAGGGGCGCGAGGCGGGCTACAAGAAGCTCCAGCTCGACGTTCTCTCCGACAACCCGGCCGTGCAGTTCTACTACTCCCAGGGTCTCGAGCTCCTCGTCGAGTCGAGGGCCCCGAAGCCGGAGGCCTTTGGCGTGCCTCCCGAGTACCGGATGGGAATGAAGCTCTAGGGGCTTGATGAAAAACTCGCGTGGCGCTCAGCGCAGGGATCTGCGCTCTCTGTTCTCGTCGATGCCGAGGAAGTCGATGCGGTGCCATCGTCGACGAGGCTCGGCGAGGACAGAGGGCGCAAACCCCTGCGCCCCTT
>JBCCLJ010000429.1:0-2159 GCA_039026915.1 Acidobacteriota bacterium | reverse complement strand
CTCAGTTCTGGCTCAACGCCGGTGGGCGCTATGCGTCGTGGCCCAAGGACGCCTACTGGGCGGCGGGCTGGCTCAGCCAGATGGTGCTCGTCGTACCGTCGCGCGACGTCGTCTTCGTGCGCCTCGGTCACAGCGCCGAAGGCGGATTTGCCGAGTACATCGAGCCGCTTGTGGCCGACGTGCTCGAGATCTTGGCCGAGTCGACGACCGGCTGAGGCGGTGTCGGCTAGGGTCGACGTCAACGAAACAGCCCGGGAGTCACCATGGTCGCCATCGCTCGCCTTCTCGCTCTGTCCCTACTGCTCGCGGCTCCGGTCGCTGCGGAGCCCCTCGAGATCGACGAGCTGCTGGCCATCCCCTGGGTCTCGGACGTTGCGACGAGCCCTCGCGGCGTCGTCGCCTGGGTCGAGAACGCCAGCGGTCGTGACAACGTCTTCGTCGCCGCGCCGCCCTACGACGCTCCGCGTCAGGTGACGGAATTCACGGCGGACGACGGTCAGGAGATCTCGATCGTGGGCTTCGCGCAGGGCGATCGGCGCTTGATCCTTCGACGAGGGCGCGACGGTTTCAATCCGGCGCATCTGCCCGAGCCGCCCGAGGCCAAGCTCCTGGCCCTCTCCCTCGCCGACGGTGCGCTCGAGCGCCTCGACGGTCCCGAAGCTCCCGCCAAGTCGTGCGCGGCGGTCTCTCCCGATGGCGGCTTCGTCGCTGCGGCGCGCGGCGGCGGCGTCTGGTCGACGGACCTCGAGACGGGCCGAGTGGAGAAGCTCTTTGAAGCGCGCGGCTGGGTCTGTGGCCTGCACTACAGTCCCGATGGCTCGAAGCTCGCCTTCGTCAGCGATCGCTCGGGCTACGAGCGCGGCAAGTACTCGTTCGTCGGGGTCTACGACCGCGCCGCGACTCGCGTGACGTACATGTCGCCCGGGGTCGGCTTCGATCAGAGCAGCGTCTGGTCGCCCGACGGCGAGCGCATCGCCTTCGTCCGCTTCGGCTACGAGCCCAAGACGTGGCGTTTCTCGAACCATCTCGAGGGCGCTCCGTTCTCGATCGTCGTCGCGGATGCGACGACGGGCAAGGGCGCGGAGGTCTGGACTTCGGAGCCGGGCTACGGCAGTCGCTTCAACGGCTTTCGCGCGAGCGGCTACTCGGGCCTTGGAGGCTCGGGCAATCTCAGCTGGCTCGCCGACGACACCCTCGTCTTCCCTTACGAGAAAACCGGTTGGAAGCACCTGTACGCGGTGCCCGCCGACGGCGGCGAGCCGCGAGCCCTGACGAAGGGCACGTTCGAGGTCGATGGTGCGGCGATGGCGCCCGATCGTCAGTCACTGCTCTACTGGGCGAGCTCAGAGGACGATCCGCACCGTCTGGGGCTCTATCGTCTGGCTCTCGGCGAGGTCCTTCCCGAGCGGATCGGCTCCGCGGGAACCGACATGCGCTTCGGCGCGCGCTTCGCTTCGCCCGAGGTCTTGCTCTATTTCCACGCGGACGCGCTCGTACCGGAGCGTCTCGTGCTGCGGCGCGCGTCCGGTGAGGAGCTCCAGCTGAGCAGCGGTCCGCGCCCCGGCGATCCGATCACGCGCAAAGGAGCCGAAGCGGAGCTCGTCTCGTTCCCGTCGCTCGACGGCCTGGAGATTCCGGCAATCCTCTACCGGCCTGACGACCCGGAGCAAAACCGCGGTCTCGTCGTGCACGCGCACGGCGGTTCGCGCTCGAAGGTCTATCCCGTGTGGAGCACCTACTTCGGCTATCCGAAGGTGCTGCAGTACCTGCGCAGTCTGGGCTACTTCGTGCTGACGGTGAACTACCGCAGCGGCATCGGCTACGGCCTCGACTTCCGCGAGCCGGAGAGCTACGGCGGACGGGGTGCCGGCGACGTGCAGGATTTCCTGGCGGCGGCGCGGTGGGCGCGAGGAGCGCTGCCGCAGGTCGATCCGGAACGCACGGTGATCTTTGGTCACTCCTACGGCGGGCATATCGTCTCCAACGCGCTGGCGCGCTCCGACGACTACGCTGCCGGCATCGACTCCGCCGGCGTCGGCGACTGGGTGACCGAGATGGAGAAGGACTTCGGTGAGGTGCTCCAGTTCGGCATTCCTGCGCGGCTCGAGCTGGAGAAGCTCGCCTTCGAGTCGTCGGCCATCTCGAAGATCGACCGCTGG
>JBCCLJ010000428.1:0-2178 GCA_039026915.1 Acidobacteriota bacterium | reverse complement strand
GCGGTGCCTGGCGAAACACTCGACTCCATCTCTACGTCTCACGGAGACTCCGATGCGCAGAATCTACGCAAGACACTCGATACCGGCGGCCTTCTCGGTTCTCGCTCTCACGCTGGTGAGCCACGCCGTCGCTGAGGAAGAGACGGTCGATCTCCAGCCACCGACGCGCGACTACTACGCCTACGTCTGCGCCGAGAGTGAGGACGAGGTCTCGCTCGTGCGCTTCGGCCCGAGTGGTCTCGAGGTGACCTCGACGGTCGAGGTCGGCTCCTTCCCGGCGGAGATCGAAGGACCTCACGGCATCAACGTCTCGCCCGACGGTCGTCACTGGTACGTCTCCGTGGCGCACGGGCAGCCCTACGGGAGCATCCACAAGTACTCGACTGGCGACAACGAGTGGCAGGAGAGCGCCAACGTCGGGCTCTTCCCCGCGACGCTCGACATCGCCGGTTCCACGGGCCTGCTCTACGTCGTCAACGCGAACTTCTACGGCGACCACGCGCCGTCGACCATCTCCGTCGTCGAGACGGGATCGATGACGGAGGTCGCGCAGATCGATACGGGGGTCATGCCGCACGGTGCGCGTCTCAGTCGAGACGGCAAGAAGCTCTACTCCGTCAACATGATGGATGACGAGCTCGTCGAGGTCGACGCGCTTCGCTTCGAGGTGGCCCGACGACTTCCCCTCGGCACGAAGTCCGGCCACGCCGGTATGCACCACGGGGAGCATGCGATGCATGGCGACCAGGCGATGCCGGATTCCTCTGAAGAAGCGGCGGCCGACGCGGGAAGCGACACCGGCGGCGCCGATCTGTCGCACCTGCCGCTGAAGCAGAAGCCGATGAAGATGGAGATCGAACCATCCTGGGTCTCCGAGCCGACGAGCAACGGCAAGATCTACATCACCGCGCTGAGCGGCTCCCGCGTCCTCGAAGTCGACCTCGCGAGCTGGAAGGTGACACGGACCTTCGAGACACCGAACGGACCGTACAACCTGGCTGTGACTCCGGACGGCGAGCGCCTGATCGTCACGTACAAGAAGAGCGACTCCGTCGGAATCTGGGACCTGGCCTCCGGTGAGGAGGTCGCGCGCATCGAGACGACGCGGCGTATCCCGCATGGCGTTGCGGTCACCTCGGACGGACGCTACAGCTTCGTCACGGTCGAAGGAGTCGGCGGAGAGCCGGGCGTCGTCGAGGTGATCGACAACCTCGCGGGCGTGCGCGTAGCAGCGCTGGAGATCGGCAAGCAGGCAGGCGGTATCGCCCTCTGGGAGCGCTAGTTGGCGGAAACCGAGAGCCACTCCGCAGGCGACGGTGCCTTCCACGAAGCACTGGCACCGTTCGATCGACGACTTCGCACGACGGATGCACTCGCCGGTGCGATTCGCAGTCTGGGCGCCGGGGTCGTCACGACCCTTCTGATGCTCGGAGTGCTCTGGTGGATGGGTCGCTCGACGCCGTTCCCGATCTGGGCCCTGGCCCCTCTCCTGCTGCCTGCTCTACCGCTGGCGCAGCGCCTCCTGAGGGGCCCGCGCCATCGCGAGACGGCGCGGCGCCTCGACCGCGAGCAGGACTACGACGATCTTCTGAAGACCGCGCTCGACATCGAAACGGCGCAGACCGGCGTCGCGCAGGGACCTCTGCCCCGTCTCACCGTGCGTCGCGCCGCGAGCCGGCTCGAGTTGGAGCAACCGCAGACGCTGGTGCCACTGCGCTGGCCTCGTGAGGCCCTCCTGCTCTCGGCGCTCGCCCCGCTCCTGATCGCTCTGGTCGTCTACAGCCATCGACCCGAAGCCGCCGAGCTGCTGTCCAACGCCAACGCACGCCTCGCTCGAGCGGACGTCGCCACCGAGGATCCAGCTTCCCCGGTCAGCGAAGGAGACGTGCCGGAGCCCGAGCTGCCACCAGCCCCGGAGCCCGTCGTGCCGGCTCATCAGGAGCTCACGCAGGTCTCGGAGCTTGGCGAGCTGGGCGACCAGGTCGAGATGCCGGAGTCGCTCGAACTCAGCGACGCCGTCGACCGCGGGGACGCCACCGCCCAAGAGCTCGAAGAAGCTCTGGAGGAGGTCTCGGAGACTCTCGGCGACGAGCTTCTTGAAGAGGAGACCCGTCGGCAGGAAGAGGCCGGGATGGAGCCCCAGGGGGGCGAGGACGACGCGGCCGCAGCACCGCTCGC
>JBCCLJ010000427.1:0-2185 GCA_039026915.1 Acidobacteriota bacterium | reverse complement strand
CGTCGCGTCCTCGGCATCAGTCGGTGGAGCACTCTCCTCGTTCTCATCGCCTGCATGGGCATGGCCTGGGCGCTGCAGGATCGCAACATCGCTCTGCTCGTGTGGATCGGATCGGGCGGCATGATGGCGGCGTTCGCTGGGCCGCTCGTCATGGGCGCGCTCTGGCGCGGCGTGACGAAGACCGGTGCCTACGCCGGACTCGTGCTCGGCATGGGCACCTTCATCACCCTGCACAGCGGCATCCTCGCCGGCGTCGTCGATGCGAGCTCGACCTACCCGCTCTCCGGCACGCTGCGCTGGCTCGTCGCCGAGGCGCCCAACCCGTACTCGTGCGCGGCAATCGGCGAGCTCGTTTCCGTCGGCGCGACCTGGGCCGTCTCGAAGCTCACGCAGCCGCTCGACGAGCGCCATGTGGCATCGCTCTTCGACACGGAGGCGGCCTGAACCCTGGCGCCCTCGCCGCCGCGGAGAGAGTGCTCTTTTGCCGTCGCTTCGGAGGCTCCCGGTCGTCCGTGACGGAGTCGCCGGTCCAACCGGGCCGAGCGGGCTCGTCCCGATTGGTGCCGGCCTGCTCGGCTCGATCGTCGAAAGGAGTGAAACCTCGGCGGACCCCGAGCGTGAGTGGAGTAGAAGCCACTGCCAACACGCTCCGGGAGGTCTCTCATGCTGACGACGTCTCTGCTCCTGTCCCTCGCTCTACTCGCCCTCGACGCGCCGTCCGATCTACCGGACGAGCGAATGCCGGAGCACAGCGAGGAGATCTTCGTGGTCGGCGGACAGTCCCTGCTGGCGCCGGTGCGGTCCGGCCAGCAGGTGAGCGTGGTCTTTCAGGTGGGTGAGCTCGATGTCGAGGCTCAGCCGATCGACGAGGTCCGCGCGTTCGTCGAGGTCAGCTGTCAGAGGGCTCGTCGCGCGCGTTGCCGCAAGGCCAAGCGGCGGATGAAGGTCGAGCCGGTCGAGACCGAGGACGGCCTCGAGGTCCGGCTCGGTGGCGTCAGCAAGTCGTTGATGAGACGCCTGCGGGTCGAGGCAAAGGTCCTCGTGCCGGAGGATTCACCGCTTTTCGTGAAGGCGGGTATCGGCGACGTCGACATCCGCAGCGGACACAAGCCCCTCGCGGTGCGCATGGGCATCGGAGATCTGCGGGTCTACGCACCGGCTGAGGCCGTCGGCTCGGTCAGGGTTCGCACGCGCATCGGCGACGCCGGGCTGAGGACGAGCGAAGGACATCGCGCCGCGGGGCGTCGAGCGCTCGTTGGTGCCGGTCTCAGCTGGACCGAGGGCGAGGGAGCCGAGCCGGTCGACGTGCGCCTGCGCATCGGCGACGCGCAGGTCATTCTCGAGTAGGTCGTAGCCCGCGCGGTAGGGTGGCGCCATGCGCGCCCTCAGCCCCCTTTTCTCCGGCTCTCTCCTTGTCGCGGCCTTTCTCAGCGGCTCCTGTGCTCCCGTCGCCGAACGTGACGAAGCCTCTGCTTCGCCCGCGACGTCGGACCTGCGGGAGCTGGTTCTGCTCTTCACCAACGACGTCGAGAGCGCGATCGATCCGGTTCCTGCCTTCTGGCTCGAGGGCATGCCGCTGATGGGGGGAGCTCCGCATCTGCAGACGATGATCGACGGCATTCGCGAGGAAGAGCGGGCGAAGGACAATCCGGTCTTCCTTTTCGACTCCGGCGACATGTTCACCGGCCTGCTGTCACGGCTGACGCTCGGCGACGTGATGATGGAGATGATGGTCACGCTCGACTACGACGCGATGGCCATCGGCAATCACGAGTTCGACTACGGCTCGACGAACTTCCTCCAGAAGATGCACCGGGTTCCGTTTCCGGTGCTGTCAGCGAACACCTTCTGGAAGGGCACCGACATCCTCTATGCGCGCCCCCACGCGATCGTCGAGAAGGACGGGTTCCGCATCGGCGTCATCGGGGTGATCGGTCAGGACGCGATGAGCGTGGTCCTGCCGTCGCTGGTCGCTGATCTCGACTTCCGCGATCCGATTCCGCACGTGCGTGCCTCGGTGGAGGAGCTGGAACCGATCACCGACCTCATCGTCGTGCTCGCGCATCAGGGCAAGACCGGACCGATGCAGTCGGATCAGGAGAACGACCCCGAGGTCTGGCGTGACTTCGAGGAAGACATCGCGCTGAGCACCCAGGTGGAGGGCATCGACGTTCTTCTGGGAGGG
>JBCCLJ010000426.1:0-2193 GCA_039026915.1 Acidobacteriota bacterium | reverse complement strand
GTTCGTCCCTGGATTCGTACTCGAGATCGACGCGTTCGACAGGTGGTAGAAGCCGAGCGCCAGAGCTCCCTTTTTCTCGAAGCGGTAGCGCACGTCGATGCCCGAGCGGAACTCGATGACGTTGCCGAGGTCCTGCCCGTCGCCCTGCTCGTAGAGGCTCACGGCAAAGCTCGGAATGACGTCCCAGCGGCTCTCCCCGAGCTGGAAGGGACGGCGCAGACCGCCGTAGCCGTAGAAGGCCTCATCCTCCGTCACCTGAACGCCGACGTGCGGCACGAGGCCGTAGCGCCAGTCGGGGAAGCGGTACTCGACGCCGAGCTCGAAGGCCTCGAGCTCGCGTGTGAAGTCGATCAAGCCGAAGCTGATGCCGAAACCGGGCTTGGCTGACGCCGCGCCGGGCAGGAGGGCCAGCAGGACGGTCAGGTGGAGGAACACCGCGGGGCATCTTCGGCTTCTCGCAAAGGGCTTTCTCATGGCCTCGGGAAGGTAGCAGAGAACTCCACGAACGCCCAAGATCGAGGCAGCCAGCCGCGCCCAATAGGGCTAGAATCCTGGAGTTGCTCCCCCCTTTCCTCTCGCGAACTGCAAGAGATTTTCATGGCCACTGAACTCAAGGAACGTCCCAAGATCTCCGCGCTGGTGACGACCTTCAACGAAGAGCGTCACATCGGAGAGTGCATCGAGACGCTCGACTGGTGCGACGAGGTCCTTATCGTCGACTCGTTCTCCACCGACCGCACTCCGGAGATTGCGCAGTCCTTCGAGCGCGTCCGCTTTCTGCAGCGCACCTACTTCGGCTCGGCATCGCAGAAGAACTGGGCGATGGATCAGACGAAGCACGAGTGGATCCTGATCTTCGACGCCGACGAGCGCTGCACCGACGCGCTGCGCGAAGAGATCCTCGAGCTCTTCAAGGACGGCGAGCCGGAGCGCGAGGCCTACACGATTCACCGTCGCGTCTACTTCCTCGGCAAGGTCGTGCGTTTCTCCGGTTGGCAGCGCGATCAGGTCGTGCGCCTGCTCAAGCGAGGTGCCGGCCGCTACCCCAACCGCCGTGTGCACGCCGACATGGTGACCAAGAGCCCGGCGCCGATCCTCAAGAGCTCGATGGAGCACTACATGGTCGAGGACTTCGTCGTCTACGCCCGACGGATCCTCAAGTACAGCTGGTGGGGCGGCGCCCAGGCCTACCGTGAAGGCAAGCGAGCCGGCTTCGCCAAGGTCTTTGCGCGCTCGATCTGGCGCTTCCTGCGCACCTACATCCTGCAGCTCGGGATCTTCGATGGCATGCGCGGCCTCGTCTTCTGTCTCCTGCAGGCCTACGGCACCTACATGAAGTGGGCCTTCGTCTGGAGCTGGCACACCGGCCAGAAGTTCGGCCTCGAGCCCAACCTGCCGAACTTCGACGAGAGCGAGGAGACCTGGTCGGGCCTGCGCGAGCTCGAGTCGGGATCGAGGGCTCGCTGATGAGTGCGAGCGAGGAGCTCCTCGAGATTCTCGTCTGTCCGAAGAGTCGGGGAGCGCTCGAGTGGGTCGATCTGCCGGAGCCCGCTCAGCAGCGGCTCGCCGACAAGTATCGCGAGCACTTCGACGGCGAAGAGCCGGAGGTCGCCAAGGGGTTGCTGTGCCGCGAGTCGGAGCTCGTCTATCCGGTCGTCGCGGACATCCCGGTGATGCTGGTCGAAGAGGCTCTGCCGGCCTCGGTACTGGACGAGAGCTAGTCGCGATGCGCCGAGGGCGCCCGCGCACTCTGAAGCCTGAGATCTCGAGATGACCGACTTCGCGGCATTTCTGGACGCGGTTCGCGCCGACGTCGACGCGGCTCTCGACCGAGTTCTGCCGGCCGAGTCGGCCGTTCCCTCCAGGCTGCACGAGGCGATGCGCTACGCCGTCTTCGCCGGTGGCAAGCGCTTCCGACCGGCCCTCCTGGTGTCGACCGGTGAGCGGCTCGGCGTGCCCCGCGAGGATCTGCTGAAGCCGGCCGCGGCCTTGGAGCTCATTCACACCTTCAGCTTGGTGCACGACGACCTGCCCGCCCTCGACGACGACGATCTCAGGCGCGGCCGCCCCACGGTGCACGTCGCTTACGACGAGGCACTGGCCGTGCTCGTCGGCGACGCGCTCCTCGGCCTCGGCCTCGAGGTGCTGACGCACTTTCCGGTCGCTCAGCCGGCCCAAGCCCGCAATCGCGCG
>JBCCLJ010000425.1:0-2212 GCA_039026915.1 Acidobacteriota bacterium | reverse complement strand
GGCGAGCGGCAGGCTCGGCTGGTCGTCGGCGAAGGGAGGCGCGGCGGCACGCACGAAGGGCTGACGCTGCAGGCGGTGCACGTCGCCGTAGGGAACCTTCCAGGAGCCGTAGAGCTCCTCGAGGCGCTTTGCAGCGCGTTCGAGAGCGGCAAAACGCTCCGGGATGTCGTTCACATACTCGGGCTTCAGCGTCTCCACGGGATAGCCGCGGCCGTAGAGCTGCTCGTACCACTCGACGGCGAGGTTGGCCTGGGTCGAGGCGATCGTCGCCCTGTAGTCCCAACCGTCGAAGTGCCGGAGATAAGGCTCGACCCTTTTCGCCAGCTCGGGATGTGTCTCCTGCAGCGCTTCGAAGCGCTTCGCGTAGACCGGGATCTCGGTCATCGGCCAGTAGAGCGTCGTGTCGTAGGCGAGGTCCTGGAACTCCTCGAAGGTCATCTTGTCGGCGCGACGCAGCAGGTAGCGCGCCATCTTTGCCCGCCGCTTGTCGTCGTGCTTGTCCTTCACCATGTAGGGCGGGAAGTCCTTGAGTGACGGGTTGCCGTCGTCGGTCGTGGTGAAGGGCGTCGAGTTGCAGTTCTGCACGAAGCCCGACGGCGGATTGAGGACCTGCGGCAGCTCCTCGACCGGATGGAACTCGCCCCACTCGGTCGCCGGGTCGCTGCCGTCGACCGGCTGCCGCCAGTCGAGCGAGGGGTCGCGACGGGCCATGGTGCCGTTGTAGAGATAGAAGATGTTGCCGTCGCGGTCGGCGTACATCGTGTTGAACGTCTGCAGGTGGAGCTGCGAGACCGCCGCGTACCACTCGTCGAAGTTGCGCGAGCGAATCTGCGCGAGCGCCTGCACGGTGCGGTCGCCGTCGTAGAGGCGCGGCACGCGCACCGCGAGGTAGTGCACGGCGTTCTCCTGGCTGAGCACCGGCCCGTGGTGCGTGCGGCGCAGGCGCACCGTGCGCTCTTCGAGGCCGCTGTCCGTCTTGACGCGGATCGCCGCAGGCCACTCGGTCGCTTCCCGCCAGCCGTCGCCGTACCGGTACTTGAGACGATCCGTCGGATGGTCGAAGGTGACGCGGTAGACGTCCGAGATGTCGGCCTCGTTCACCGTGTAGGCCCAGCCGAGATACTCGCTGAACCCGGCCGTCGGGATGGGCGAGCCGGGAAACATGGTGCCGGAGAAGTTGAAGCCGCCTTCGCCTTCGAGCAGCACGTGCATCTCGGTGAACATGCCGGAGCCGTACCAGGGCTGGTGCGGATTGATGAAGAGCATGGCGTTGCCCGAAGCGGTGCGGCTCGGAGCGAGCGCCCACTGGTTCGAGCCGAGCGAGGCAGCGACCGCCTCCGCCTCCTGCTCGTCGGCCGCGAGCTGCGCCGAGAGCGACGCCAGCTTGCGACGCGAAACGTCGGCCGCACCGAGCAGACGACCGAGGATCATGAAGCGGCTGTAAGCGAGCACGTGGAAGGGCTCCATGCGCTCGAGCAGCGCCGGCTTCACCTCGGGGTGCTTGGCGAGGTAGGCGTTGTAGCCCGCAGCGAAGCCCCGACCGATCTGCTGGACGTCGTCGTCCGCCCTTTCGAAGTCCTCCTTCGAGCGCGCCACGAGATCGAAGAGCGCCACCTCGAGGTCGCTCTGATAGCCGGCCTCACCGACGACCTCGGCGAAGCGACCGAGAGCCTTGATGTAGGTGTCTTCCAGCTGCAGGAAGTGGTCCTCGCACTGCGCCCAGGCCGAGGCGTAGGCCACGGCGGCGAGCGACTGCGCGCGGATGTGCGGCACGCCCCACTCGTCGCGATGGATGACGGCGTCCTGAGCCCACTGCTCCGGGTTGGCCGTTGCGGGGGCCGCGCTGAGTACGGCAAGGAGGGTCGCGGCGGCGAACGCCTCGACGAAGGCGGCTCTCTTCATGGTGGCTGTCCTCGGTGATTGAGGCACCGTTTTACTACATGGAGGTTGGCCTAAGCAGAGCCTCCAGCCAATGAAGCGCTCAAAAGCAAGCGGTGTCCCCCTTGCGTCATCCCAGGAGCGAAGCGACCCACAAGTGACTTGCGGATGCTTCGCTCCTGGGATGACGCATAGGGAGCGTCGCACGCCCTTCTAAAGCGACGTACGGAAGCTGAGTAGCAACTCAGTCCGGGCTACAGCCTGCTCACTCGTCGTACTGCGCCACCGCCAACTCGTTCCCCGACGGATCGACGAAGTGAAACCGTCTTCCTCC
>JBCCLJ010000424.1:0-2230 GCA_039026915.1 Acidobacteriota bacterium | reverse complement strand
GAGCCGCAGACCGCGCCGACCGTGTTGACGGCGTAGATCCGACCGACGGGCCGATGCACACCGTCGCGCCCAGCGAGGCTCGACAGGGCGCGCACGAGATAGGGGAACGTCACTCCCATCAGAAGAGCTGGTGGCAGCATGAGTGCGAGGGCCATCAGCATCTTGCTGCGTCCGATGAGCTCGGGTCCGAAGCGATCGAAGAGCTGCACGAAGACGACCGGCAGCTTGGAGTAGAGGTGCATGGCGCCGAAGCTCAGCGCGGCGACGCCGAACTGCACCGCGGCGAGTCGGCTCAGAACGCGGCGAAGTCCACCGGCGGCGAAGCTTCGGTCGGCCGCGCCGCCCCCGACCCACCCGCCGAGCCCGAGGCCGAGGAGGAAGGCGAGCAGCATCGTCGAGAAGGCGTAGACGCTACCGCCGAAGAGCAGTCCCAGCAGACGAAACCAGGTGACCTCGAGAAGGAGCGCCGAGAAACCGGCGAGGAAGGCGATGCCGAGGAGGCGCCCTTCGCTCGTCTCGGTGACCGCGTGCGCCGTTTCGTCGTCCGTGGTTTCCTCTTTGTCGTCTGGAAGGCCCTCCAAGGGAAGCGGCTTCTCGTAGACACTCCAAACCAGGGCGGCGACCACCAGCAGAACGTTGGCGGCGACCGCGCTTCGGTTCGTCAGGGAGAGACCGAGGCTCGGCAGGAGGATGAAGCCGGCCAGCGCCACGCCGCTCACCGCACCGAAGGTGTTCGCGCCGTAGAGGCGCCCGACCATGGCCGCGGTGCTCGCATCGCCCGTGCTGGCGAAGCGAGCGACGAGCGGCAGCGTCGCGCCCATGCAGACCGTCGGCGGCAAAAGCGCCAGCCCGAGCACGACCGACTGCGCGACGCCCAAAGCCCACGAGTTGCCGCCCAACGCTGCGTGCAGCGCGAGGTAAAGGGGCTGCACCAAGGCGACGATCCACGGGAAGGAGAGCGCGTAGACGGCGATCAGCGCCTCGAGCACGGCGTAGGCGCGCAGCGGCCGCCGCACCGAGGCACCGAACCGCGCTGCGAGCGCGCCGCCCAGAGCCAGCCCAGCCATGAAAGCGGCGAGCAGGGTGCAGATCGCCAGTTGCGTCGTGCCGAAGACGAGCGACAGCTGCCGAGACCAGACCGTCTCGTAGACGAGGGACGTGGCTCCGCTCAGGAAGAAGAGGAGGAGCAGGGCGTAGAAGCGCGGTGCCTGAGGAGGCTTGGAATCGTCGAGAGTCACGAGTTCGCACTCTACTGTCGCAGCGCCGGTCTGTGACCACAGCTCGACATCCGGTACCGTGAGCCTCGCGAACGACCAGACACTCACGCGCGCCGCAGGCAACTCCCGCGGCTTCCCTTCCGACGAGACCCACCATGACGGCCAGTTCGACTCCAATCACTCCTCAGACCCACCGCCGGCCGCCCGTCCTGCTCGAGGCGCGCTCGGCCGCCGAGATCGCCTCCATGTGGCTGCCGCTGCTCTCGGCGACGCTGCAGCCTCGCCAAGAGCGCGATGCCTCGCCGATTCTCGTGGCGCCCGGTTTTGGAGCCGATGACAGCTCCACTCTGGCTCTTCGCCAATACCTCAAGGGTCACGGTTTCCGCGCTGAGGGCTGGGGCCTGGGCAGAAACCTGGCGGGGATCGACCTTCCTCACGAGCTCGACGACGTCCCCGAGCACTGGGCGATGAGCGAGAAGCCGGACTATCGGGGGGAGGCGGCGGTCGTGCTTCTCTGCGAGCGACTCATCGAGCGCGTCGAGACGCGCTCCCACGAGCTCGAGGAGCCGATGACGCTCCTCGGTTGGAGCCTCGGTGGCTACCTCGCTCGCGAGGCAGCGCGCGAGCTGCCGGACCTCGTTGATCGTGTGATCACGCTGGGCTCGCCGGTCGTCGGTGGCCCCAAGTACACGGCGGCCGCGAGCGTCTTTCGCCAGCGCGGCCAGGACCTCGACTGGATCGAGCAGGAGATCGAGAAGCGCGAGGCGAAGCCGATTCGCCAGCCGATCACGGCGATCTACAGCCGCAGCGACGCCATCGTCAGCTGGCCGGCGGCGATCGATCGTTTCAGCGAAGACGTCGAGCACATCGAGGTCAGCGGATCGCACCTGGGGATGGGCTTCAACCCCACGGTCTGGCGTCTCGTCAAGGACACGCTCGAAGGCGGGGCGAGTTAGCCGCGGGCACGACGTCTGCAACTCGGAGGGACAGGGTGCGTAACGCTTCGTCGTGAG
>JBCCLJ010000423.1:0-2237 GCA_039026915.1 Acidobacteriota bacterium | reverse complement strand
TTCTTCGATCGACTCGTCGACCCGCCGCCCGGAGGTTGCGACGGTGCCGAGGCGAACCGTCATGCCCTGCAGGCTCTCGAGGATGCCGGCACGGCGCCCTTGGCGCTGATGATCAACTACTTCGATCCGCACTACCCTTACAATCCGCCCGCCGATGCGGCGGTACCCTTCGGCGTCGCGGAGCGCATCGCGAGGGTGCAGGACAAGAGGGTCAAGTTGATGGCAGCAGACCTGCGCCGAGCAGGTCCTGGCTGGAGCCAGCTTGCGTCGCGCCCGGTGAGCCTGCCGCAGAGCGACCTCGACTGGCTCCGTGCCGCCTATCGTGCCGAGGTCCTGTCGATGGATCGCTTCGTCGGCCAGGTGATGGATGCGTTTCGCGAAGACGATCGCTGGGACGATGCCTTCGTCGCGGCCATCGCCGATCACGGCGAGTACCTGGGAGAGCGCGATCTCTTCTCGCACGCCCACCGCCTCGAGCCCGAGCTGATGCGAATTCCCTTCTTCATTCGCTGGCCGGGCCTCGAGACGGGCGATCGCTACGACACCGTCTCGCAGATCGACCTCGCTGCGACCCTCGCCGGCGCACTGGATCTGCCGCTCCTCGACAGCAGCGCCCTCGACCTGCAGCGCCAGGCGCCTTCGGGACGCTTGGTTCTGATGGAGGAGCACGAGTCCCGCGTGCACCCGCTCTTTCCTGGCCTGCGTCTCGGGCCGCACATAATCGGGGGAGTTCGAGGAGACCAGTTCTTCATGGAGTGGGACGGAGGCAGCCTCTGCGGCACCTTCGAAGAGCGCGGCTGGAGCCCGTCGCTCTGCACCGACGACTTCGGTGGAGGGCGTCTGCTGTCGCGCGTGGCGGCCAAGCTCGAGGCGGATTCGCAGGGCAGCGCTGGCGGACTCGATGCCGGTACGGAAGATCTGCTGAGAGCCATCGGGTACATCGAATAGCTGTACCGTCTTCAGGCCGGGACGCAGGAGGGGGAGTCAGGATGAGTGACGTCGTCAGCGAACGCTGGGGCGACGAGGACTTCACGTCGAAGCTCGAGAGCGCGTTTTGGATGAACACGCCACTCATCCAGGGGATCCTGAATCGAAGGGCGACCGACGAGGCTTCGGTGGACTGGGTCTCGTGGCTCATGGAGACCTGGGTGCACTGGGCGGAGGGACGCAAGTGCCTCGTGCTGGGCTGCGGCCCCGGCTGGTTGGAGCGGGCGGTCGCTTCCCGCGGTGTGTTCGCGGAAGTGCATGCTCAGGACGTCTCCGCTCCGGCGGTGGCGCAAGCCGCTCGCGTCGCTCGAGAGGAAGGCCTCGAGATCGAATACTCGGTTTCGGACCTCAACTCCGCTCGTCTGCCGAGCAACGAGTACGACGTCGTTCTCGCGCATTCCGTCGTTCACCACGTCGACCGCCTCGAGCACCATCTCGACGAGGTCTGGAACTGCCTGCGGCCCGATGGCGTTCTGGTGGTCAACGAGTACGTCGGGCAGAACTACCTGCAGTACACCGAACGACAGCTGCAGCTCGTCAATGGCCTGCTCGATGCGCTACCTCAGCGCCTGCGCAAGAGCGTGCTGACCGAGGACCATCTCCAGGAGCGCCTTCGTCCGGATCTCGAAACGCTGAAGCGTGAAGATCCCTCCGAGTCGGTTCGCGCCCTGGAGATTCCCGGCCTTCTCGAAGACCGCTTCGTCGTCAGCGACCATCGGAACCTTGGCGGGACGCTTCTGTCACCGCTCTTCTACGAGCTCGTTGCCAATCTGGAGATCTCTCGACCCGGCGACAGCGCGACGGTCGGGCTGGTCGCAGCTCTGGAGGAGTCGCTCATCGCGCGCGGTGAGCTGCACTCCGACTACCAGTTCTGGGTTCTCGAAAAGACCGCCTCCGCGTTCGTACGGAGGCGTCCTGAGCCGAGGGAGATCTCGGGGCTGGGACTCGAATCTGTGGACACCGTTCGGCTTCAGCCGCCAGAACTCTTCAGCCAGCACGGTGGATCGGTGCTCGATGCCGCGATGCCGGGCGGTTTTCTGAACCGGTTGATCGCCTGTCTTTCGCCGTGGCATCGCCTGGAAGCATCGGGCTTCTCGCCGGTCTCCTCAGCATCACAGGGCTTCCGACCCGACTCGGAGCTGCTCCTTCGCAGCCTCGACCCGTGGTTGACGAGCCTGCAGAGCGAAACGCCGAGGCGGGTCCTCGACTTCGCGCTGCCGCAGCTGTCGTCCGCTCGAGCCATCGACGTC
>JBCCLJ010000422.1:0-2283 GCA_039026915.1 Acidobacteriota bacterium | reverse complement strand
TGGCGAAGCTCATCCTCAGGATTCTCGGGTGGAAGGTGGTGGGAGATGCTCCCGCCGCTCCGCGGTACGTGATGATCGCCGCGCCGCACACGTCGAATTGGGACGGAGTGCTCCTGGTTCTGATGGCTTTCGTCCTGCGCATTCCGCTCTACTGGCTCGGCAAGCACACGCTGTTTCGCTTTCCGTTCGGTCTCTTCATGGGTTTTGCGGGCGGCATCCCGGTCGATCGGCGGCGCAAGGGAGACCTCGTGGCGCGCATGGCGAAGGTCTTTCACAGCCAGGACGAAATGGTGCTCGTCGTTCCGCCGGAGGCCACCCGATCGCGGGCCGAGCGTTGGAAGACGGGTTTCTATCGGATCGCCGAAGCGTCGGGCGTACCGATCGGACTCGGCTACCTCGATTGGTCGACGCGCACCGGCGGAGTCGGACCGCTCTTCGAGCCCACCGGAGCGCTCGAGGAAGACATCGAGCGCATTCGGGCCTTTTACTCGGACTTCACCGGTCGCTTCAAGGAAGGCTTCGGCAAGATCGAGGTCTAGCCCGGGGCCTGCTCGGATGAAGGCGCCAAGAGAGCGTCGTGCCAGCCTGCCTCGAGGCCGAGGAGCTCGCCACCTTTGCCGATCTGTTGCCAGGTGGTGTCGTCCACCGGGATCCCTTCAGCCGTACGTTCTGCGTGGCTCAGCCTTTCGGGCTCGCCGGGAATGAGCACCGGCTGCTTCTCGTCCGCGGGGTCGGTGCTCTTGAGATAGTCGACCAGATCGCCGAGCTCGCTCTCCAAGTAGGAACCTTCGACGAGCTTGGACGGATCGAGAATCACGGTGAGCATGTTGTTGACGATGCCGCCACGCCGTTCGTTGCCCGGCTGGATCGTTCCGCCGCCGCTCAGAAGACCTCCGAAGAGCTCGCCGAAGAGAGCCAGGCCGTAGCCCTTGTGGTCACCGACCGTGGTCAGCGCGCCCTGCGGCCGCCGGAACATCACCGCCGGGTCGTCGGTGCGCTGGCCGTCGGCGTCGAGCAGCAGCTCGGAGCCCATCGGCTCCCCCTTGTTGTGAGCGACGCGGACCTTGCCGAGTGCAACGCGGCTCGTAGCCATGTCGAGCAGGATCGGTTCGCGTCCGGCGGGCGACGGCATGGCCAGGCAGACCGGGTTGGTGGAGAAGCGCGCCTCTTTGCCGAGGAAGGGAGCGACCAGCGGATCGTGGTCGGTGACGTTGACGAAGTGGATCGAGGCGAACCCGGCGCCGAGACTCTGCTCACCGTAGGTGCCGACGCGACCGATGTGGTGGGCGTTGCGCAGCGTCATGGCGACGAGCCCCGTCGCACGGCAGCGCTCGATCGCGTGCTCCATGGCGACGCGACCCACGGCCTGACCGTAGCCGCGCTGTCCGTCGAAGGCGAGGATCGCGCCGTGGTCCGTGGCCAGAACCGGCTCCTGGTTCGGCAGCAGGGTGCCGCGGTCGAGAGAGCCGCAGTAGAAGGGCAGCATGCCGATGCCGTGGCTGTCGTGACCGAGGAGGTTCGCGCGAACGAGGTGATCCGAAACGACGCTTGCCTCGTCGGCCGAGCTACCCCCGGCCTCGAGCAGACGCTGGCTGACGAGCAGCAGTTGCTCGCTGCTGAAGTGCTGCATGGGACTCTCCTGTGCTGTGCGAAAAACGGACTGTAACAGCGCGACTCGGGTCTCCGCTCCGGGCCGAAGGCGGACGCCCTGCGGCTCAGACGTCGAGGCGGTAAACGTCTCCGTCACGCACGATGCGTCCGGCCGTCGGCGCGTGAAAGTGCGAGCCGATGAAGAGCGTCGGCGTGTCGGCGTAGCGCTCGAAGACGGTGCGCCGCGTCGCTGTGCCGACTTCGGGATCGACGTCGGGAGACGCAGCCCAGTCCGCGTGCTGCAGTTGGCAGGGGTGGTGCACCATGTCGCCGGTGATGAAGCCGCTCTCGCCCCGCGACTCGATCTCCAGACTGACGTGCCCCGGAGTGTGCCCCGGCGTCGGCACGAGGCGCAGGCCTTCGCCGATCACTGCGTCGTGCTCGACCAGGTCGGCAAGACCTCCCTCGACGATCGGGCGCACCGAGTCACCGATGACGGTGTCGACCTCTTCCGGCTTGTTCTTCCAGTACTCCCACTCGGACCGGCCGAAGAGATAACGGGCGTTGACGAAGGTCGGCACCCAGCGGCCGGCCTGCAAGCGGGTGTTCCAGCCGACGTGATCGACGTGCAGGTGAGTGCAAAGCACGGCGTCGACGGCGTCGGCGGCGGCGCCCGCCTGCTCGAGACGCTGA
>JBCCLJ010000421.1:0-2335 GCA_039026915.1 Acidobacteriota bacterium | reverse complement strand
GTTCCGCTGCAGTGCGTGCACTGGCTCGGTTTCCTGCTCGACGAGCTCTTCTACCGGGGCTACCGCCGCGTGCGCATCGAGCGACCGCTCTTCATTCTCGGTCTGCCGCGCAGCGGAACCACCCATCTGCACCGCACTCTGCCGCAAGATTCCTACCTGCTGACGACCTCGACTTGGGAGTGCCTCTTGGCGCCGTCGATGACTCAGCGGCGTGCAGGTGTCGCTGCGCGCTCTCCATCGCTGCAGCTGGCCCGCCGCGCGCCGCCTGGGCGTCCTGAGAATCGCGATCCACCCCTTCGACGCTCCGCTGCGAACCTGCGACCTGCTCGAGAGGTCTCGGTACCTTCTGCAGCCGTCTCTGCGCCGAGCCCCGAGTCAGGGCGCGACGGAAAAGCGGTAGAGCGTGCGCTGCCGGTAGACGTCTCCCGGCTCGAGCACCGTCGACGGAAACTGCGGCTGATTCGGGGAGTCGGGAAAGTGCTGCGGCTCGAGGCACACGGACGAGCGCCGAGCGTAGCTCTGTCCGCCTTTGCCCCGAAGCGTGCCGTCGAGGAAGTTGGCTGTGTAGACCTGGAGCCCCGGCTCGGTCGTGCTGAGCTCGAGTACGCGGCCGCTCTCCGGCGCCTCGAGTCGAGCGGCTTGACGGAGCACCGACTCACCGACGTTCCAACCGTCGACGACCCAGTTGTGGTCGAAGCCACTGCCGCGCTGGATCTGCTCGTCGTCGGCATCGATGTCCCGACCGAGTCGCTTGCTGCGACGAAAGTCGAACGGCGTCTCAGCGACGGCGATCAGGCTGCCCGTCGGAATCTGGGTCTCGTCGAGCGGCGTGAAACGCTCGGCACAGATGCGCAGGCGGTGATCGAGAACCGAGCCGGCCGCGTGCCCTTCGAGGTTGAAGTACGCATGGAACGTCAGGTTCACCACGGTCGTGGCGTCGCAGGTGGCTTCCGACTCGATCAGCAGCCCTCCGCCCGCACGCAGCTGGTAGCTCACCGTGCAGTCCAGGGCTCCGGGGTAGCCCTCGTCCCCGTCCTCGCTTCGATGACGCAGGACGACACCGACGCTGTCGTCGGTCTCGACGATCTCGCTCCTCCAGACGGTGTGAGAGAAGCCGCGCTCGCCGCCGTGCAGTGAGTTGGGGCCGTTGTTCGTGGCCAGCTCGACCTCTCGGCTTCCCAGCCGGAAGCGGCCTCCGGCGATCCGGTTGGCGAACCGTCCGACGATCGCACCCATGTAGGGGTTTTCCGGGTCGAGGTAACCGTCGAGCGAGTCGAAGCCCTGCACGACGTCCGCCAGCCGCCCTTCTCGATCGGGGGTCTCGAGGCCCACGATCGCGCCGCCGTAGTCGGTGATGCGAGCCTTCAGAACGCCCGGCTCTTCGAGTTCGAAGAGCGAGGCTTGGGTCCCAGCGGGGGTCGTTCCGAACGTCGTACGTCGAGCGGTCATCCTTGCCGTTGCGATGTTCATGAGGGCAACGCTGGCACGATCCAGCTTCGGCGACTGTCGTCTTCGGCAGACAAAGCGTGTCGGATCCGTTCGGACGCGGCGCGCCGGGACCTCACAGCGAGTGCAGCGCCGTGCTGTACTTCACCCGCGACCAGACGACGTGCGAGTCGTAGCGTTGGATGTTCGGGTCGGCCATGAGGTTGCGCTCTCCCCACGCTTCGTAGCTCTCGAGATCCTCCGCCTGCACGAGGAGCACGAAGTCGACGTTGCCAGCCACGGAGTAGACCTGCGCCACCTCCGGCGCGTCGCGCATGCGCTGGCGAAAGTCGCGGACCGCCTCGACGCTCTCCGTGCCGAAGGTCACCAGGACGACGACTTCGGCGACGCGGCCTTTGGGTTGCACGATCGAGACGTCGGCCTCGATGACACCCGTCTCCCGCAAGCGCTTGAGCCGTCGGCGCACCGAGGAGGGCGACAGGTTCACCTGCTCCGCGATCTCTCCGTGCGAGAGCTGGTTGTTCTGCTGAACCAGACGCAGAATGGCGCGGTCGAAGTCGTCGAGCTCGCTGCTCGTGGCGGATTCGGTCATCGGTGTCCAGTCAGAGGGCGCAAGACGCCGCTGGGGCGGTCGGAAACGGCGGAACCCTTCGGCAGGAATCCCGTTTCATGGTGCACAAAGAGCTTCTCACGTCAGGAGGACCTGTGACATGACCCCCCACCCCAACTCTCTGAGCCGGCGTCCAAGCTTCGCTGCACTGCTGGCGACAGCCCTGCTGTTCGCCGGACCCCTCGTCGCCGAGGAGCTCCCGCCTCTTCAGGTAGCGCCGCTCGACCCTGCCTTCGAAGGAACCTGGAGAGCACGAGGCTACGGTCAGATGATCCAGGC
>JBCCLJ010000420.1:0-2360 GCA_039026915.1 Acidobacteriota bacterium | reverse complement strand
CGCCAGCCCAGATCCAGAGCTCGGGTGACTCCGCCAGCACCGCATCCCAGATCGGCTGCGGCTCGTCTTGCCCGGCACAAGAGCCGAAGGCGAGGCGTTTCAAAGGCGAAGCGAACGTCGGCGCAGCCGCCAAGTAAAGAAGCGAGAGAACGGAGATGAGACCTAGCGGGATCGACGGACGAGACGGCACGGAGTACTCCTGAAATCGATGTCGTGGGCTTCAGCAGGCGAACGGAGCGCCACCAAGGCTGTGAGGTGAGTTTCGTAAAGAGTGTACGAAGACGGCCGCCACGTAGAATCTCGTAAATCCGAAAGGCTGCTATGGCCGAAACAAATGTTTGGACGTGCTCGTCCGTGCGAGAAAGGTGTATCTGCCGTGTGGCTCAAAAGTCACCGCCGCTACCACCTCCTTGACAGCGCAAACGACGCTCCTTGGCGTCGCGACTCGTCCACCACTAGAAGCCAAGAGGCGCTTCGCAGCGCCTCCCGAAAGAGAAGCCTCCGACACGAGAGGCACTACCACGGAGAGTCAACATGACCTCAGCGATCACGGAAGAGGAACTCGTCGAAGCACGGAAGATCTGGGGCGACGCCCTCGTTGCGATTGCCACCGCGTACGACGAGACAGGCATCGAAGCTGCTACCGAGATCGCCGAAGGCGCCCTCGACGGAGCGTACGGTTACAACCTCGGCGACGTGCTCTTCAAGCCGACGCTCGCCAGCGGACAGCAGACCTTCCGCCCGACGCGTGAGGGCGCTCTTTCCTACTTCGTCGCCCACAACGACTCCTACCCGCTCGACGGTGGCTTCGCCCTCAAGGGCTGGCGCAAGGTCGAGTCCGAGACCTCGGCGAGCTTCATCCAGGGCGACGTCGCCATGTGGATGGGCTGGGTCCACTGCATCGACAAGGACGGTAACACCACGACCGTCGACAAGAGCTGGGGCTACAAGAAGGACGAGAACGGCACGTTGCGCATCGTGCTGCATCACTCGTCGCTGCCCTACCAGCCGATCGAGTCGACCTGAGGCGAATCCGCCCGAGTTGACTAAGCGAGGTCACTCAGCAGCGTCAAGAGAGCGCCGGTTGCGAAGAGCGGCCGGCGCTTTTCTTTTTGCGGGGATCGACGACTTCCGAGACTCTCGGCCTAGCACCTGCCGTGTTTCTCCCAGTGCTCGATCTTGTGGTCGAGCACCCACAGCGCGAAGTCGCTCACGCTTCTCCACCGCGGATCGTGAGACTCACCGCTCGCGTCCCTGAGCCAGAGCACGACCGGCGGGTCGGCGCCCTGGCGGGTCGGCAGGTAGTAGACCTCATCGGCGAGGTGTACGTGCAGCACGAAGGCGTCCTCCGGCAGCACGGCACCGACTTCGGCCATGACCGCCTTGGCTTCGCGCGTCTGCGCCGCGGCGCTCAGCATGCGCCCCGGAGTCGTTCCGAACTCCGCGAAAACGTCCTGATCGTTCTTGCCGAGAAAGAGCAGGAGCTCCCGGTACGACGCCGGCAGAGGCCTCCTCGACTCCACTTCGAAGAGAGCGAGCTCGCGCAGCGTCAGACCGACGAAGGCCGAAGCGTCGAGATGCTGCGAGCTCGACGCCCGAGCGAGGAGATCGGACTCCATCATCGCTCAGCAACCGCCCAACCTCTTTCGGGCCGAATGAGCCCGACGAGAATCACGGAAGCGACGCCGAGCACCCAAGCCACCCAGATGCTCGAGGTGTAGTTGCCGGAGCGGTCGTGGAGCACGCCGCTGAGCATCGGTCCGACGGCCGTGCCGAAGAGGAAGGCCACATTCAGCCAGCCGTAGGCACGCGCGACGTGCGGCGCGCCGAACGAGTAGCCGATGGCGAGCGGGAAGATCGCCGCCCGCCCCCCCGCGAGGAAACCCGGCACGAGAGCGAAGAGGCCGAGGAAGACGAGCTCGGGCAGACCGAAGAGTGCCGGGACGAGCAGCACCGGTAAGCCGTAGCAGATCATCGTCAGCGGCCAGACGGAGAAACGATCGGCGAGTACGCCCAGGGCCAGAGTGCCCGGCGACGAGAGGAAGAGGAAGACGCCGAAGAACAGGGCGGCCGTCGCCGCGGTGATTCCGCTCTCCGTGGCGATCGCCACGAAGTGCACCGTGAAGAACGAGAAGATGAGGCCGGTGAGCCCGTCGCCGAGGGCGAGTCCCCAGAAGCTGCGCGTTCTCAGGAGCGCCGCGGGGCCGTGGTCACCGTCGTCTCCGACCTCTTCGCTTCCGCTCGTGCCGGCGGGACCTCCCGCTGCAGCGAGACCCCACCAGATCAACGGGAGCATGAGCAGTGCCAGGCCGGCGTAGATCCAGTAGACCTGCTGCCAGCCGAGCTGCAGGAGCCGCTGG
>JBCCLJ010000419.1:0-2400 GCA_039026915.1 Acidobacteriota bacterium | reverse complement strand
TGGCGCCTCGGAGTTCATTCGACAACGACCTCCGAGGCCGCGTCACTGCGAAGCGGAACGGGGGCGATCTGGAGTGAAGCGGATCGCTGCGGAGACGGAAACGAAGCCATGACGGGAGCGAAAGAGTCGGGTCGAGCGTCGCCAGCGGGCGACACTTCTTCAGACTAGCAGGAAGGCTTCCACCGGGACAGGAACTCTCGCGCTCGAGCGGAGGGGCATCTGCGCTCCCGCCGTACAAGCGCTGTACAGGTTCTACGCAGTCGCTCGCGCACTCGCTCCCTGGTTGGCCTCGAGAAGACCGAGATGACGGCCATTTCCCTTGGCACGCCCTCTGCTCAAGGGAGACGCCATCACTGCGCGGCGAACGCCTTCCCCGGAACCGCGAGAGGCGGCCGCGCTCCACGCTAGACCGTTCAGGAGTCCGCAATGATCTCTCTTCTTCTCCGCCTCGGTGCGACGTTCTTGGTCACCTCCTCGCTGATGACGGCCGCAGCCTTCGCGACAGACGGCCCGCTCAGCAACGACCCTCCCCGCTGCACCGAGGACGCTCGACTCTTCGGAGACTGGAGCAGCGTTCGACCCTCCGACACCGGTCCGAGGTGGCACCGAATCCGGTTCACCTGCGACTGCCGCTACGTCGCGCTGGACGAGCACGCTCAGCAGCGACTGCGCGAGCAGGGCCGGTTCACAACGCTTCGCGGCACCCTGCGCCTCGACTCTCCAGGCCGGGGCGAGGTCGCCCACCGCTCGGAGAGCCCGTTTCGTTTCGAACGCGACGAGCTCTACTGGCAGGGCGGCGGCTCGAAGAGCCCGCAGCGCTATCGGCGCACCGCAGCGCAACGCTGTGATCTGCCGATCACGGACCGGTGAACGCCCCAAGGAGGCGGTCGTCAGAGCTCGGCCGCTGCGGCGCGCAGTTCGTCGCGGAACTCTGGAGCTGCGATCTCGGCCAGCGCACGCGCGCGGTCTGCGACCGAAAGGTCACGGACCTGCGCCACGCCATACTCCGTGGCGACCGCATCGAGCTCCGACCGCGCGGCGGTCGCCAGATTCCCCGGGGCAAACCGTGGAACGATGCGCGACACCTTGCCCTTCGCTGCCGTGGCCGGCAGCGCAACGACCGATGTGCCTCCCCTCGACCTCGCGGCCCCGCGCATGAAGTCGAGCGCGCCGCCGATCCCGCTGAGCTGTCGCCCACGCACGGTCTCCGCGTTGACCTGACCGAAAAGATCGACCTCGATCGCGGAATTGACCGCCTTGAAGTTGTCGATCTGGCCGAGCACCGAGGTGTCGTGCGTGTAGCTGACGTCACGAAAGGAGACGGCTGGATCGGAGCTCGCCCACTCGTAGAGACCCGTGCTGCCGAGTGCGAAACCGGTCACCACTCGTCCTCGATCGATCGTCTTGCAGGCTCCTGTCACCACCCCGCGCTCGACGAGCTCCGCGACCCCGTCCGAGATCATCCCGGAGTGAATCCCGAGATCGTTCTTCTCCTGCAGCGCACGCAGAACGGCATCGGGAATCGAGCCGATCCCGGTCTCGACACAGTCGCCGTCGCTGACCAACGTCGCCACCTGAGCGCCGATTGCTTCGGCGGTCGCGGTCGACGCCGACTCGAGACGTGCCGGCTCGCGGCGGGAGTCCAAAATGCCGATGCAACGATCCCGGTCAAGGCTCGCTGCACCGATGGAGGCCGGCAGGAGAGCGTTGACCTCAGCGATCAGAGGCACGCCCCGATCCACCAGAAGAGGCAGGAAGTCCGCACAGAGGGAGTAGCTGAGAGTCTCATCGGCCCGCGGGCCGAACTGCCCGAGAGCGAGGTCGAAGTCCGTCTCGGAAAGGTAGCGACAGATCTGCGAGTACTGCTTGGGTAGAAACTCGATCGCTCCGACATTCCTGCCAGCCTCCAGATCGGCGGGCTGAAAGAAGCAGACGACCGTCGTGTTCGGCAGATCGATCTCGGCGAGCTGCACTCCCGGCGGACGGATCAGAACCAGGCGCACATCGCGCGCTAGCTCCGAGTGCGCGCTGAGCAGCTCGAGCAGCCCCGAGGGCTCCGCCAGTCCGCCGCTGCAAAACACCGTGGCACCCGGCCGCAGCCGGGCCTCGAGCGCCTCAAGTACCTGTTCCTGATCCGACAAAGCGCGCTTACGATACCAACCTCAACCGCCGCGAAAAGGACAGGAATCCATGGACTGCCAGCGCCCGCTCTTCCGCCTCGACCCTGACGTGCACTACCTCAACTGCGCCTACATGGCGCCGATGCTTCAGACGGTCGAGGACGCTGGCTGCGAAGGAGTCCGGCGGCGGCGAACGCCGAGCGGCATCGGCGCGGACGATTTCTTCCGCGAAGGGGAAGAGCTGCGCGCTCTCTTCGCCCGGCTCCTGAGCTCCGAGCCG
>JBCCLJ010000418.1:0-2404 GCA_039026915.1 Acidobacteriota bacterium | reverse complement strand
GGTCGCGATGCATGCGTTCGTCGGCTTCCCGATGGCGTGCGGCGATTTCGGAGAGCTCGCGCTCGAGTCGCTCGCGTTCCGCCTCGCTTGCCGCGAGTCGGCGTTCGAGTTCAGGCACGGGGTTCGGAGAGGAAGTGGATTGTGTCAACGAAGTGGGTGGAGCTGCGTGCGCCGCAGGCCAGCGCGCCGGCAACTCTTCTGAGTGGTGAAGTTTGTAGACGATACGGGTCGTGAAGGCCGAGGTTGCCCGAAGGTACGGTTGCGAGCGCGAAGCTCCGTGGTCCGAAAGGCCTCTCGATTTTCCGTCACTCGCCGTCTGGTTGTGCTCGTCCTGTCGTTGGTCGTTCTTCTTCAGCCGCGTTCGGGTCGGCGGTCTGCGTAGGGCCATTCAAGATGCGCTCGGACGGGTTGACTCCGAGTCGCTGAAAGCTCACTTCTGGGAAGTCGGGTGACGGTCCTTCCAGCAGACTCGTCGGCCGGCCGCGGAGATGCAGATCGAAGAAGTCGAGGATGTAGCGGTTCAGAATCTCCGCGATCCGGCGACCCGGAGTCCGGCTCGAGATGCCAGGAAGTGAACGGTTGAGCAGACTCATGTCGGTCAGATGGAGGTGGGATGTGCCCGCAACGCGAAGGCGCACCACGTCGCGACGTCGACCGCGGGTCGCGGGAGACTCGTAGTGGAAGTCGCTGTAGGAGCGATAGTCGTCCGCTTCTCCGTGCGCAGGGTGAGTCACGAGATCCTCCGAGTGAATCATCAGCAGCGGTACGCGGATATCGCCATCGAGAAGTTCAGAGTCCGGTCCGTACATGTGTCCGCCGTCGATGTTTACCGCAGCATTGCAGCGCGGTTCGACATGGCACGCTTCGGCGGCGGTAGCACCGCCGAAGGACATGCCGAGCAGTCCGATGCGCTCGAGATCGAGACGTCCGGCGAAGGGCGAGGGTCTGGTCCCCGCAGCCAGTTCTTCGAGAACGTCGAAGAAGCGTCGTCGATCTTCGACCCAGACGTCCCAGCTTGCTCCGACTCCGAGCTGCTCGGCCCGGTCTCGTCGAGCTTGCTTGATCTGCTCTTCGAGCGCCTGGCGTCGCTCTTCGGGCTCGTCACTGCGGACGAGCCGTTCCACCTGACCGAGGGTCTCCTGGACGGCGTCTGGATCTCCCGCGAGGCGCTCGTTCCAAGCGGTCACGTGCGGCCCGAGTCCGGTGATGCGACCCTCGGGAAAGACCGAGGAACCGTCCCAGGTGTGCGCCAAGCTGAAGACGACGAAGCCGTGGCTCGCCAGCTCTTCCATGAGCGGAGTGTTCTGGGCGAGGAAGCTCGTGTAGCCGTGAGAGAAAGCGAGCACCGGGAAGGGCGCGTCAACGGCCGCCGGGGTGGCGTCTCGGTGGCCGTGAGTCTTGCCCAGGTGAGCATGGCTGTAGAGCAGATTGCCGCCCGGTGCGGCTGCACCGATTACTTCGCCGAAGGCGCGCGATTCGTCAGGGCTCATGTAGGGATCGCCCGTCGCATCAGGCTCACCGTCTGTCGGGTACCAGGCGCGAACTGCGATCTCGCGCACGTCGCTTGTGTCGGCGGTCAGCACTTCGGGACGGTCTGGCCAGCGCACTGCCAGATCAAGCGTGCCCACACCAAAGGGGCCCGATGGTGCTGGGATGCTGGGAACGGTCATCGCCCAAGGAAGGTAGACCGCCACTGCGACGAGTAGCGGCAGCATCAGGAACCGCACAGTTCCGGCGAGCAGCTTGCGCACCGTTCCTGCTTCCTTGGTCTCCTGGCTTCTCGCACGAAGCAGAAGGGTGGAGAGGCCACACAAGAGGAGAACGATTGCTGGCAGCATTTGCCAGCGCGCTCCTTCGAGTGCGACGCCGAGGAGTACAGTGGAAAGCCCGCCCGCGAGCAACCAGCCGACCCGAGACAGGCGGAGCCCCAGCACCACGGCCGCCGTCGTGGCGAGGAGCAGCAGCAGAACGACGGTTTCGATGGGTCTCATGGGTGGGTGATCACTGCGCGGTCTCGATGCGAGGGATTCGTCAGATCCTGCGCGCCGCCCTCAGTTCCAGATCTGACCGAGCACCCGTTCGAAGTTGCCTCCGAGAATGCCCCGGATGTCGGCCTCGCTGTAGCCGCGCCGCAGGAGGCCTTCGGTCAGGTCGTAGACGCGCTTCGGGTGGTCGATGCCGTCGATGTCGATCTTCTCGCGGAAGCCGTAGCTGCCTTTGTAGAAGCCTCGCAGCATCCGGTTCTGCGCCTCGGGGAGGTCGTCGTAGCCGTGAAGGTCGACGTCGCTGCCGATGCCGAGGAACTCGGGGCCGATGAGGTCGCGGACGTGATCGTAGTGATCGAGGAAGTGCTCGATCGTCGTGGGCTCGTCGTTCTTGACGAACATGCGCACGCCGGTGATCC
>JBCCLJ010000417.1:0-2423 GCA_039026915.1 Acidobacteriota bacterium | reverse complement strand
TGCCCGTCTCCGGACCGTCAGCGAAGGCGACACCCGCGAGCACGAGAAGCAACCCGGGGAGTAAGGGGAGTAGCCGTCGAAACATACCGTTCTCTCCTAACGAATGAGGGCACGTCATTGCCGACGCACCGGGATCCCCTCGAGGAGGGGGGACCGAAAAAAACAGATTGTGGGTGGAAGTCCGACTCAGTATGGCACATCGCCTTCTGGAAAATCGAACGTAGCGGCGCGACGCCCGTGTCCGTAAGGGTTCCAGGCATTGGACTTGGGCCCATCGACGCGCCCGTGCAAGAGTTCGCGCAAGCGAGACGGCGTCGCGCAAACGCGCACGGCGCCCAAACAGCACCCGAGAGCAGTCCTTTGAACTTCCGACATCCTTCACGCCACGGCGCGGCTCTCGTGATCGCGCTGGTCCCCTGGCTCCTCTCGTGCCAAACGGAGGCGGGATCCTCGACGAGCCCCGCTGCGGAAGCGCTCGAGCTACCGGCGGACGGAGAGCCGGTGACCTGGAGCAAGCACGTCGCCGCGGTCGTCGCCAAGCACTGCGTCGGATGTCACCGGGAAGGGTCGATGGCACCGTTTTCCCTGACTTCGGCGGCCAGCGCCCGCCCCTGGGCGTCGAGCATCGCGCGCGAGGTCGCCGCGGGTGAGATGCCTCCATGGCTTCCCAGTTCCGCAGGTCTGCCGCTGCGCTACGCGAGAGGTCTGAGCGATCTCGAGCGAGAGATCCTCTTGCGCTGGTCCCAGCTCAGCTCGACGGAAGAAGAAGAACGACGCATCGACACACAAGCGCCCGCCGCCCGTTGGCAGCTGGGAGAGCCCGATCTGGTGATCGAAATGCCGGAGCCCTACGAGCTCGCCGCCGAAGGTCCGGACATCATTCGCAACTTCGTGCTGCCGATTCCCGAAGCCACCGGTCGGCTGGTGCGCGCCGTCGAGCTCGACCCGGGCAACCGGCGCGTCGTGCACCACGCCAACGTGCTCGCCGACACCCGGGGGCGAGCGCGTCAGCTCGACCTCGACGACCCGCAGCCGGGCTACGCCGGCATGGTCGCGGCCGTCGCACCGGGCGGCCACTTCCTCGGCTGGACGCCCGGCAAGCAGCCCCGCGAGCTGCCTGAAGGCACGGCATGGCGCGTCGAGCCGCAGACCGATGCCGTGTTGCAGCTCCATCTGATGCCGTCGGGAGCGGTCGAAGTCGTCCAGCCCCGGATCGCCCTCTACTTCACCGAAGAGGAGCCGCGGCGCGAGCCGGCCGTCCTCCATCTCGGCTCGACCGACATCGACCTCGAGCCCGAGACCCGAGGAACCGCCGTCGAAGACTCCTGGATCGTGCCTTACGGCTTTCGCCTCGCCGCGATCTACCCCCACGCGCACTATCTCGGAGAGAGCGTGAAGGTCTCCGCTCGGCCTCCGGACGGCCAGGAGACGACGCTGCTCGACATTCCGCGCTGGGACTTCTTCTGGCAGGACGAGTACCTGCTCGAACGGGAGCAGCTCTTCCCCGCCGGCACCGAGCTGAAGCTGCGCGTCACCTACGACAACACCGCCGACAACCCTCGCAACCCGTTCACTCCGCCGCAGCGCGTGCTGTGGGGTCCCAGCTCCCGAGACGAGATGTGCGACGTCTGGCTGACGGTCTTTCCGGAACAGCCCGAGGAGCTGCCGCTGCTCCGAGCTGCCGCCACCGAGCGGTCGTTGGCGCTCTCCCGAGACGGCCTCGAGGAGCGTGCTGACGCCATCGACGACAGCCGCGCCTGGGCTTCTCTGGCGCGACTCGACCTGGAGCTGGGCGACTTCACGCGCGCCGAGGTCAGCTTCGCCCGCGCGCTCGGCAGAGTCGCCGAACCCGAACGCGAAAGCGACCACCTCGGGCAGCTGCTGCACGATCTCGGTCTCTCGCGCATCGGCCTCGATCAGCCGTCGGAAGCTCTGGACTCCTTTCGAGCGGCGCTCGAGACCTTCGGCGCGACGACCCTGGAGAATCGCGAGCTCGTCGCCTCGACGCACGCCAATCTCGGCACGTTGCATCTGGTTCTCGGCGATCCCGCGTCGGCGCGCTCGGCGCTCGAGCAAGCGCTCCGGCTCGCACCGAACGACGCGCTCGCTTGGGTCCGACTCGGGCTCTCCCAGAACGGCCTGCGCCAGGAGACCGAGGCCGAGAGAAGCTACCGCAAGGCGCTCGACATCGACCCACGCAACGCCCAGGCGCACGCTGCACTCGGTTCGTTCCTGGCACGCCGCGGACAGGGCGAAGTCGGCAAGCGACACCTTCTGCGTGCACTCGAGCTCGACCCGCTTCTCGCCGAGGCCCACAAGAACCTGGCGACGCTGGCGGCCCTGCGCGGCGACCTGCTCGAGGCTCGCCGGCAGCTGGAGCGAGCCCTCTCCATTGAGCCCGAAGATGCCGTCGCTCTTCACCT
>JBCCLJ010000416.1:0-2446 GCA_039026915.1 Acidobacteriota bacterium | reverse complement strand
GAAAGAGCAGGCCGCCGTCGGCCTCTTTGAGCAGCCCGGAGCGTGCCTTGACGGCGCCGGTAAAGGCGCCGGCGCGATGGCCGAAGAGGGCGGACATAGCGCCGTCGCCTCGAATCGTGGCGCAGTTCACCTCGACGAAGCGCCCCTCGACCTGGCGTCTCGAGCGCTTCAGCTCGTGGATCTTTCGCGCCAGCCGCGACTTGCCGGCGCCCGTTGGACCGGTCAGCAGGATCGGATCCTCCGAGCGGATCGCGACGTGCTCGATCTGCTCGATGAGTTCGTTGAAGCGCTCGTTGCGCGTTTCGATGCCGGACTTGAGAAAGGAGCGTGCCTCTTGTGTCTCCGTGGCGAAGCGGCGCGCGAGCCCGTCGTAGCGAGCGAGGTCGAGGTCGATGACGCGGTAGGTGCCGGCGCGGCTTCGTCGATCCGGCGAGCTCTGCAGGAGACGACCGGGAAGAAAGCGCGACTCAACGAGCAGGAAGAGGCAGATCTGACAGACGTGCGTGCCCGTCGTGATGTGAACGAGCAGATCCTCCTCCGCCGGGTCGACGTCGAGCTCCTGACTCAGGTCGAGCAGGGCGCTGAAGACCTCTTCGAAGTCCCAGGGGTCCGTGAAGGGCAGCTGGTGGTGGACGACGCTCGTCTCGGGAGACACCGAAGCGAGGTCTGCGGTGACCGTCTCGGCAAGGTCGATCGAGCTCTCGTCGGTCAGGAGGTCGACGCGGTGCACGAGCAGGTCCTCGTGCATGCCGAGGGCAACATTCGGCCGCCACCGATCCCAGCGTCGGGCAAGTGGTGAACGATCGAGTTTGGTCCCGAGGAAGGAGAGGACGCGGACGGGGCGAGCCATGGTTAGCTAATTGTATAAGAAACGATCTCAGGAGATAGGAACGATGATGAGGTAGATCTCGGCAACTTTGCCGAAATGCCTGAAAACACAGCGAAACGCGACAGACTATGGCGGCAGCCACAAGTTGGCACCCGTTGTGAATTGAGAGTCCGGCGTAGGTGCCCGGCGGGGTTGATGAGGCAAGGCCCCGCCGGGCGGGGGCCAGGAAGGTCCGACACGAAAGCCCTCGAGACTCGCAAGGAGCTGTCATGACACAAATCGACGAACTCAGTCAGCTCATCGACCGACTACAGGGGGAAGAGCTCGGAGGCGAAGTCCTGCTGACCCTGGATCCAGCTTACGACCCCTATGACCTCGCGACCTTGATGGGAACACCCTCTGCCATGGTCATGTTCTCCACGCGGCTTCTGCGAGCGGTTGTTGAACGGAGTTGCGAAGTCGATGTCGACGACCTCTTTCCGTCTGAGGGGCCACGCCTGCGCTTCGTGGGTCTCACGGAGGAGTTTGGCGACCTGCCGGAGGACTCCTTCCCGGAGGAGGGCTGGTACGAACGCCTGATCCGAGCCAGCGTCGTGTCCGTTCTGATCTTCTGCTCTGCATGTTTCTTCTGGGACTGAGCTCGTTCTTCGAGCTGCTTGTAAAGCTGATTTTCTGAGAGAGCGTCGACGACCGTTGCGAGGTCGTGAAAGGAGTGGAGAGAGATGATCGAGATCGACGGTTCGATAGGCGAAGGCGGCGGCCAGATTCTGCGCTCGTGCCTCAGCCTGTCCATGGCGACTCAGCAGCCCTTCCGCATCCATCGAATTCGCGGTGGTCGACGCCGTCCCGGTCTGCTGCGGCAGCACCTCACGGGTGTTCTGGCCGCGGCCGAGATCTGCGGTGCGGATCTCGAGGGAGCCGAGCTGGGCTCCGTGGAGCTTTCGTTTCATCCCGGGCGCGTGCGCGGAGGCGAGTTTCGCTTCGCTGTCGGCACGGCGGGCAGCGCCCACCTGGTGCTGCAGGCGATCCTGCCGGCGCTGCTGCACGCAAACGTTGCGGCGCAGCTGCGGCTCGAAGGCGGCACTCACAATCCTTCCGCGCCTCCCTATCCGTTCGTGGAGCGCACGTTCCTACCGCGACTCCGCCAGCTCGGCTACGACGTCGACGTCCAGCTCGAGCGCCACGGCTTCTATCCGGCGGGCGGCGGCGCCATCGTGGCGACGGTTCGTCCGGCGGCGCGGCTCGAGAAGGTGTCCTGGAGGGAGCGCGGCGAGCTCTTTCCGCTGCGCGCCGAGATCGTCTACGCCAAGATGCCGCGCGAGATCCCCGAGCGGCAGGCGCAGATCCTCAGCAAGAAGCTCGGCGTTCCGTCAGATGAGGTGCGCCTTGCGGAGGTGGAGTCTCTAGGTCCCGGCAATGCCGTGATGATCGACGCTGCGAGCGAATCCGGCGTCGAGGTCGTCACCGCTTTCGGTGAGTCCGGAGTCGCCTCCGAGAAGATCCTGCGTCGCGCCGCGAACCAGGTGCGTCGTCTGCAGAAGAGCTCGGCCCCGATTGGCGAGTTTCTCGCGGACCAGCTCCTTCTGCCCCTGGCCCTCGGTCCGGGAGGTGTCTTTC
>JBCCLJ010000415.1:0-2571 GCA_039026915.1 Acidobacteriota bacterium | reverse complement strand
CGCGACTCAGATCACGACACTCAGCGAACAGGGGCAGGATCGTCGACCCTCGATCGCCTCGAACGCTTCAGGCGACGTCGTCGTCGTGTGGGAATTCGATGGCCGGACGGCTGCTGGCCGTTTCTACGGGCCGACTCTGGAGCCTTTGACCGACGTGCTGGAGATCGCACCCGAAGATCCCGAGGGCGCGCCCACCGCACTCGACGTCAGCATCGACGACTCCGACCAGACGACGGTCACTTTCGAACGTCGGCGAGGAGGAGTGCGGCGCGTCCGCAGTACCCAGTTCAAGCCGTCGCTGTCGACGGGCAGCTGCGGCGGAGACGAGGCTCTCTGCCTGCTGCGGGAGCGCTTTACCGTGACGGCAGCGTGGAGGACCCGCCAGGGTTCCTCGGGGGGAGGAACGGCCGTGCCTCTGACAACCGACAGTGGCTACATGTGGTTCTTCGACGAGTCGAACGTCGAGATGGCCGTCAAGCTTCTCGACGGCTGCGCGATCAACGACCACTTCTGGGTCTTCGCGGGAGGTCTGACCGACGTCGAGGTCACCCTCACAGTGACGGACACGCTCACCGGCGCCACGAGCAGTTACTTCAATCCCCTGGGTCGGCCGTTTTCGCCGATCGCCGACACTCGGGCGATCGCAGAGTGCGATGCCCAAGACCCGCTGCGCGAAACGCCGAGCGTGACGGATCTGCCAACCGAGATCGGTTTCTGCAACGACGATCAGCAGCTTCTCTGCCTTGCCGACTCGGGTCGCTTCCGCGTGGGCGCCGAGTATCGGACTCAGCAAGGCGATGTGGGTTCGGGGGAGCCTCAGGGCCTCAGCGAGGACACGGGCTACTTCTGGTTCTTCGACGAAGAGAATGTCGAAGTCGTGGTGAAAGTCCTCGATGGCTGCGCCATCAACGGAAACTACTGGGTCTTCGCCGCCGGACTTTCCGACCAGTTCGTCGAGCTCACGGTCGAAGACCCTGTCTCTGGACTCGTGAAGATCTACACGAGCCCGCTGAAGGCGCCCTTTGCTCCGGTGGTCGACGTCGAGGCGTTTCCCGCCTGCCGTTAGGATCGCTCTTCCTTTCCTCGCGCGCTGATCGCCGGTAGCCCTGCGCGCGAGGGAGGTCGCGCTCGCGAGCTCCTTTCGCGCGCGCCACCGATGATGGGAGAAACCATGGCCTTGACGGAAATCTGTGAACGCTTCGGCCTGCAGGCGCCGGTTTTCGGCTTTGCCCACAGCATCGAGGCGGCGGCGGCGATCTCGCGTGCGGGCGGGCTCGGCGTCTACGGGGCGACGCGGGACACGCCGGAGGAGATTCGAGCGAACCTGGCGCGCGTTCGCGAGCTTGCTGGAGACCGGCCCATCGGCGTGGATTTGGTGCTGCCCAAGGGCATGCCGGAGAGGGACGACCGGGATGCGATCGAAGAGCAGATACCGGCGGAGCACCGCGAGTTCGTCGAGAGTCTGGCCGCGCGGTACCGCGTGCCTCCGGCGAGCGGGCCGGGGATGCGTTCGCGGTTCGTCCGGTCTGAGGACATCGCGCGCGAGCAGGTCGAGGCGGTGCTCGAATCGAGCATCGATCTCTTCGCCTGCGGCATCGGCATGCCGCTCGAGGTGGTCGAACGCGCCAAGGACCAGGGCATGACGACGCTGGCCCTCGTTGGGGCGCCGCACCACGCGGTGGCTGCCTTGGCCGCGGGGGCCGACGTGATCGTCGCGCAGGGTCACGACGCAGGTGCGCACACCGGGCCGATCGGCACGCTGTCGCTGGTGCCTCAGATCGTCGACCTTGCCGGGGACGTGCCGGTTCTCGCAGCCGGCGGTATTGCGACGGGACGCCAGATTCTGGCGGCGCTCGCGATGGGAGCTCAGGGCGTCTGGCTCGGAACCGTCTGGCTGACCACGGAGGAGCACGCGCTCGATCCGATCCTGCAGGACAAGCTCGTGGCGGCGGGCAGCCGCGACACCGTGATCTCGCGCGCTGACAGCGGTAAGACGCTGCGCCAGATTCGCACGTCCTGGAGCGACGAATGGGCGGCCGAGCAGGCGCCGGAGCCGCTCAAGATGCCGTACCAGGACATCCTCGTCGGCGATCTGCTCGGCGCGATCGACGAGCATCGGGTGGAACCGTTGATGCACCAGCCGGCGGGCCAGAGCATTGCCTACTGCCGTGAGGTCTCGACGGTCGAAGAGGTGATGCAGCGACTGATGCTCGAGCTCGAGCAGGCGAGTGCCGCTCTGCCGCGACTCCATGCTTAGCGCGACCCCACGGCGGGCGCTGCTGTTCGTCGTCCTGGTCCTCGCTCCACTGGCGACGTCTTCGGCCCAACCGGTCGGTGAGCGAGACGCCAGCGGACTGTGGTGGACCCACCCGCTGGATCATCCGTATCGGCGCTCGGCGACGGACGAGTCGCTCGCGTCGCTACCGCAGATCGGCGACGAGTTGGCTCTGGAGAAGCTGCGCGGCGCAGGCGGCGAAAAGCCCGAAACGGGGCGCCTCGTCGGCGAGCGCGGCACGATCGTCGTGGTCATCCGGTCTCTCACCTGGAGCCCCTTCTGTCGTGCTCAGGTCG
>JBCCLJ010000414.1:0-2574 GCA_039026915.1 Acidobacteriota bacterium | reverse complement strand
GTCGAGAAAGTCGGCGAGCGCGTCGCCCGGGAGCGAAGCACCCTCCGGCAAGAGAGCCAGCAAGGCGCACGTGTGTGCTGCCCACTCCACGCCTTTCCCGATTTTCACTGGTTCGATTCCTCACAGCCAATTACGGATACAAAATATCCATAATTTGAACGATCGTCAACGGTCAGCGCAGAGCACTCGTTCGAGCCGCTGGTCCACCTGCGTCGTAGGACTCCCAGGCGTCCATTGCTGCTCGAGGGCCCCGCTCCTCTCTCTCCAGAAGCTCAGGAACCAGACCGTGCGAGGCCGCGCCTCAAGAACCGCCTCAGGCGCTGGAGCCCCGCAGCCCGAGGGCGCTAGAGAACCGCTTCGAAGGTCTCGAGCACCGGATGACCGAGATAAGTGCCCTGCGGTGCTCTCGCGTTGCGGTGCGCCTTCTTGAAGTGGTCGGACTGGGTCCACGCCTCGAAGGCAGCGCGACTCTCCCAGATCGTGTGCGACGAGTAGAGCGTGTGTTCTTCGGTCCTCTCCCCTTTCAGGAGAGCGAAAGACTGAAAGCCGGGTACCTGATCGAGATAGGAGTCACGCTCGCGCCAGAGCTTTTCGAAGCCTTCTTCGAAGCCCGGCGCGATCTTGAAGCGATTCATGGCGATAAACATGCCGAGAGCATATCCAAGCGATCCCGAACCCAGGCCCCTCGCGCTTCGACGGCGCAACCGCCTCAGGGCGCACTCCGCCGCGTCCATCGCGAGCCGACTCCTGACGTCGCAGCGGCGTCACTCGCTGGCCAGCGCCTTCGAAGGATCGATCGCTCCGGTGCGCCGTGCCGGAACCAGCAGAGCCAGAGTCGCGACCACTCCCAAGACCGTGGCGACTGCCGCCAACGTCAGCGGATCCGTCGGCTCGACGCGATAGAGGTACGCCGAGAACAGCTTGCCGCCGGCAAGGCCCAGCGCAGCGCCGACGACGAGCCCGAACAGTATTGGAGGCGCCTGCGAGGCGATGGCCGTGCGCAAGACACCCGCTCTCGTTGCTCCCAAAGCGAGTCTCACTCCGTACTCTGCCCGCCGCCGTGCGACCGAGTACGACGCGACTCCATAGATTCCGATCGCACCAAGGACGACCCCCAGGAGGCTGAAAGCCGAGAGCAGCAGCGTGACGAAACCGGTCTCGCTCGCCGAGCGATTCAGGACCGTGGCCAGGTGCTCCACCGAAGAGACGGGCATGTCCGGATCGACCCGATCGACGAGATGACGCACCTGGGCTCGAAACAGATCCGGCTGGTCCGTACGAGCGACGACCCAGGCCGACATCTCCCACGGCCAGGCCTCATAAGGGACGTAGATCTCAGGACGCGGCTCGAGGTAGAGCGCGTGTTGCCGAACATCGCCGACAACTCCGACGACCCGAAGCCACTCGGCTTCTCCAAGAGCGATCTTCAGCCGCTTGCCGATCGGACTCTGGTCGGGCCAGTACGCCTCGGCGAACGCCTCATTGACGACCACGATGGGCTCGCTCCCTTCACGGTCTTGGCTTTCGATCGTGCGACCCGACAGAAGTGGAATGCGTAGCGTCTCGAAATAGCCCGGCAAGACGGCACGGAAGTTCACGTCGGGAAGCGCTCCGCTCGCTGGGACCTCATAGCCCTCCGGCCGGGTCGGGAAACTCCAGTTGTCCTTGGTCCCGGTGAGTAGCTGGACGGCCCCTGCCTGGCGTACACCCGGCGCTGCGCGCACCTCTTCGAGAAGCGCTCTGTAGAAGTCCCGAAACTCGGCTGCACCTTCACGACCGGAGCCGAGCGGATTCGGCCGAAAGGCGATGACGCCCTGCGGTTCGAAGCCGCTGGGCTCGCTGAGCAGGCGGTCGAGCGAGCGAATCATCAACCCGGACCAGAGCGCGATCACGACCGCCAGGGCGACCTCGACCGCGACCAGGGTCCGACTCACGCTGCGCGAGGAGCTCCGCCCCGCGGCTGAACGGCTGACTGCGACGAGGCCCCGGCTCGTCCGTAGCGCGGGCCAGAGCCCCGAGAGCAGCGTCGCGCCGAGGGTCGTCGCGAGTGCGAAGCCGAGCACCGTCCAGTCGAGGCTGACAGCGTCGATCCGCGGCACGTCGCGCGGAGCCCATTGTCTGACTGCGCTGATGAGCGCGAGCGCCAGAGCCACGCCCAGGGCTCCGCCGGTCAGTCCGAGCGCCAGGGACTCGACCAGAAGAAGGCGCACGATGTCGCGGCGGCCTGCGCCGAGAGCCGTCCGCACCCTCAGATCGTCGCGACGGTTCTCGCCTCGGAAGAGGAGCAGATTGGCCAGGTTGACGCAGGCGATCAGAAGTACGAGGCCGACCGCGCCGAGCAGCAGGAGAAGGCCTTCTTTCGACCTGCCGACCAACTGGGTCTTGAGTCGGGTCACGCCGGCGGCCGTGACTTGCTCTTCTTCGAACTGGTTGGGAACCAGCGGAGCCAAGTCCGGTGCGACGGACGCGACCTGCTGCGAGGCCTGCTCCGGCGTCACACCCGGCGCCAGGCGGCCGATGCGAGAGTTCACATACCAGGAAGGATCGTCCGAGACGCCCAGGGAGACATCGTCG
>JBCCLJ010000413.1:0-2582 GCA_039026915.1 Acidobacteriota bacterium | reverse complement strand
TGAGTCGGAAGGTTCGCCCAGGATCGACGGTCGAGCGGAGCATCAGGCGTTCACCTTCCCGGATCGTGCCCTGCAGCTCGATCAGTGTGGAGTTCCAGCGTCGTTGATGCCCCGCGTCGGCGAGGGCCTGCCAGACGCGCTCGGGAGACGCAGCCAGGAAGCCGCGAAGCGACACTCTCCGTGTACAGAATCCCTTGGTCTCGGTCCACACGGGCGCACCGACTGGGACAAAAGAACCGGGTCTTTCTTCCGAGGTCATGGAGTTCCTCCCGAGGTCCAGGGCCAGGGGCCGACCATCTGACGAATGCCGCGGCGCCCCGCCTCCCACGGCAGCAGTATGTGCAGGGAATCCCCGACGCGGAAGGCGTGGAGAAACGAGTAGTAGGGCTCGTCGCGGGTTGCGATCACTGGCTGTCCTTCGTTTTCGAGGATCCAGGCGAGACGATCGGAGCTCGAAGCCCATCCGATGGGTGAAGACGTGGCGGGATCCGAGTCCTGACCCATGACGAGGGTCGCGTGCGTACCGTCGGAGAGCGCGAGAAGATTGCTTGCGATCGTCGCTTCAGAGGCCCAGGACGACCGCGTCACCTGGAGGACGGGATCGGGGTCGAGCGTCCATCGACTCCCGTCCGGTGACGTCGCCACGTGGAGCGTGTTGGCACGGCTCGGGTCGTGACCGCGATTGAAGAGCATGACCCATCGATCCTCGGACCGAACGACATCGCGCGGTACCGGCTGCAGATCTTCCGGCGTCCAGCGAAGTGGAGGGTCCACGGTCCAGGGCCCCTCGGGTCTCTCAGCCGACGCACTGCGGAGCCGGACGTCGCGCCTCTCGGTAAACGAGTCGACGAAGTAGAGCCTCCAGCGCAACCGGTCGTCGTCGGGAGGCGTCACGACCGGCATGGACGCCCGCTCGACGCTCGGGAGGAGAGGTCGGTCGCGTGTCAGGCGCCGCCACGAGCGCCCGTCGTCCGAGGATGCGAGACCGAGGTTCCAGCGTTGATCCGAGCTGATGCCCGCGTAAAACAGAAGGTACCGCCCTTCCTTGGCATCGCGAACAACGTAGGGCGCATAGACGTAGGCACTGTCCCAGCTCCCCGGCTCGCCCGTGCTCAGGACAGCTCGGTCGTCCGGCTCGTACTCGAAGACGAATCGGTTCTCTGCTTGCGCAGACTCCGAGAGGGCCAGCAGGGCCAGGACAGCGAGCCGGCGCAGAACCAGGCTTCGGGCGCGCCTCGCGCAGTTCACAAAGTACTGCAGACGAGGCGCTCGAGCGGTCCGTTCTCTTCCGGGGCGGAGAGGAAGAAATGTCGAGAGCAAAGAGAATCCTCCTGGTCTATTACTGAAAAATACAATACTGCGTTTTCCAGTAAAGGTTGCAAGGCAGCCGAGAACGCGCCCGCGCTCTCGGCTGCCGGCGAAGCCGGGAAAACGACTCAAGCCGCGCGCGCGGCTCGCCGACTCGGTACGAGCAGCCCGCGGCCCGCGAGACGCTTGCGCAGTCGACACACGATGGCGTCGACGCTCGCCTCGCGGAGATCGACCCAGCGACAGATCTCACGACTCTCCCAGCCGTCGACGACCGCACGCTCGAAGATCCAGGCGTCTCGCGAGAAGGCGGGGGCCGAGCAGACGGCCCGACACTCTTCGCGGAGTCGTCGCCTCAGTTCCAGCGTGCGCAGCTGTTCGTCGGCCGACGGCTCGGAAGAAGCAATCTCTTCGGTGGCCTCGGATTCGATTCCGCAGCGCTTCTGAGCTCTGCGGGCGCGCTCGTTATCTTGCGCGACGCTGGCGCAGACGCGCTTGAGATAGGCGAGCAACTCGCCGTCACTGCGCGCTCGGCACAGCCGCAGAGCGCGGCGATCGTTGTCGAAGAGGCGGCAGTAGACGTCCTGAAGGACTTCTTCGGCATCGTGGCGGCGGCCGTGGGTCGCCAGGCGGTGCCGCAGCACCGTGAGCAGGTACGGCTCGAGTCGTTGGATCAAAAGCGACCAGGACTCTTCGCGCCCCAGCTCGCCGACGGCCGCGCACGACTCGCGGGCACGGCCCGTGAGCTCCGCGTCCAGGATCCGAGCCGCCGGAGGGTCGGTGTTGACCCTCGCATCGCCCTCGGGGTCCTCCATACAGGTCTGCCAGAGGGCCCAGAGGGAACCCGTCGTGTCTTTCTGCTTCATCACGTTCTCCGTCGTTGCGGAGAAGTGAGGCGCTGACCGAGCCAGAGGCCCGCGGCGTTGAACGCCTGCAGGCTAGCACATGCGGTCCCCAGGGCCGGCACGACTCTGTTCACCGCCGACCTGTCGCCGTCGACGCGTCGCGATTAGACTCCCGCCATGGATCGAACCCTCACGACACGCCGACAGCGCGTCCCCAAGCCCGGCTCCTCGCGTTCTCGGTCGCTCGCGCTCTGTGCGCTGGTGCTCCTGACC
Source organism: Acidobacteriota bacterium (assembly GCA_039026915.1). Lineage (GTDB taxonomy): Bacteria > Acidobacteriota > Thermoanaerobaculia > Multivoradales > Multivoraceae > JBCCLJ01. The sequence continues at coordinate 156 of JBCCLJ010000413.1, read as the reverse complement.
CTGGGCTTGCTCAGCTGTACACCGCCGGAAAACGAGACCTCCCCTCGCTCGCTGTCAGGAGCAGCGCAGGGCTACAACGTCCTGCTGCTGAGCGTCGACACACTGCGCGCCGATCGGCTCGGGAGCTATGGGTACGACCGCTGGGAGACCTCGCCG
>JBCCLJ010000412.1:0-2590 GCA_039026915.1 Acidobacteriota bacterium | reverse complement strand
GGCAGTGGTAGAGCTTCATCGTCATGTCGTTTCCTCAGGGGTGACCCAGCAGCGACTCGGGAATGGGCACCTTACGGTTGCGGATCTCCTCTCCGACCATCTTCGCCTGCGGATCGGGGCGCAGCGAAGCGGCGACGCCGTAGCCGAGGAGTCCGACGAGCACGAAGTTCATCGCCCGGAAGTTCGGCAGCAGAGTCCGTCGCACTTCGAGCGCGGCCGCTTCGGGATAGAGATCGCGGAGCTTGTCTTCCGTCAGGAACTCCTCGAGCCAGAGATACGCCTCGGCCGAGCGCGTCCAGAAGCCGACGTTGGCGTTGCCGCCTTTGTCGCCCGAGCGCGCGCCGGCGATCGCGCCCAGCGGTGCCTGGCGCGTCGTGCCACTCGCGGCCGTTCCCTCCGGACGCTCCGGGAGGTCGATCGCAACGGGCTCGCCCGCCGGGGCCGGCGGCACAGCGATGCGCTCGTCGCCGATCACGACCGTCTCGTCGATCTTGTCCTTGCCCACGAGAGCCGGCCAGTAGATCGAAATCGCTTGAGCGACACGGCTGGAATGGACCGTCTGGAAGCCGGGGTAGTTGGCCAGCGCCATCTCGATCGCCGCGTTCCAGAACTTGCGGCCGACCTTCTGGTCGTCACGGTCGCGGGCGGCGACGGTGAGCAGTGCGAAGTTCTCGTGTCCTTCTTCGCCGCCGCGACGAAAGGTCGTCTTCGTCTCCTCGAACTGCTCCTCACCGCCGACGTGCGACCAGAAGGCCCGCTCGGCGACCTCGGCCTTCTTCGCCGCGTCGAGGCCGGGCAACATGAAGGTCATGGAGTTCTTGTAGCCGCCGAGGTAGTTCATGCAGACCTTGAGCTGATCGGGGGCCGGCTCGCCGCGAATGCCCCAGACGCGGACGCGGTCCTTGCCCTCCTGCTCAAGGCGAATCGTGTCCATGCGCACGACGACGTCCGGGTTGAAGTAACGCTCGTTCTGCACTTCGTAGAGAAGCTGCGCAGTGACCGTTCCGACGCTGACCTCGCCGTCGGTGCCCTCATGCTTGGTGACGACGAAAGAGCCGTCCGCGTGCATCTCGGCGATCGGAAAGCCCGGACGCTCGAGGGAGTCGATCTCATGGAAGAAGGAGTAGTTGCCGCCGGTCGCCTGCGCGCTGCACTCGATGATGTGCCCCGCGACAACGGCGCCGGCAAGCTGGTCCCAGTCGGTCCGCTGCCAGCCGAACCGCCAGGCGGACGGCCCGACGACGACCGCCGCGTCGGTGACGCGCGGGCAGAGCACGAGGTCGGCGTTGCGGCTCAGCGCTTCGACGATGCCCCAGCCGCCGAGATAGACGTTGGCCGAGAGCACCTCGTCTTCGAGGTCGCTGAGCGGCATGCCGCGGTCGAAGTGCGCCAAGGTCTCGCCCTGTGCCTGGAGCTCGTCGAGCCGATCGAGAATGTCGTCGCCTTCGATGTAGGCCACCTTGCCGTCGAGACCCTCAGCCTCGAGAAGCCGCTGGGAGGCGTCGGCGAGCCCCGAGGGATTCATGCCGCCGGCGTTGACGACGATCTTGATGTCGCGCTCGCTGCAGGTTCTGGCGATCTGCTGGAGCTGGCGCAGAAAGGTGCGCGCGTAGCCGCGCTCGGCGTCCTTCGCCTTGTCCTTGAGCAGGATGAGCATGGTGAGCTCCGCCAGGTAGTCGCCCGTGAGCACATCGATGGGCCCGCCCTCAACCATCTCCTTGGCGCCGCTCAGACGGTCGCCGTAGAAGCCGCTGCAGTTGGCCACTCTGAGAACGTCGTCGGTCATCGATCTCCTCCTCACTTTCCTCGTCTACGCATGCCGCACCGGAACGTCCTGGGGAGCACCGTGTTCCAAGCCCCGGCTGGACGTCCCACTTCGGGAGCCTCTCGGAGGCTGCTCAAAGCATCCTCTGCAGTCGACCGTGAGCCGGCGGAGGTGGAGACGTTGCTCCCGAAATCGAACTCTCGACCCGGCACCGGGGCTGAGCCGCATCGGCCGATTCGCTCTTCGAACGCCTCACTCTCCCGCCACCCACGACGGCTTTCGCTTCTCTCGAAAGGCAGCCATACCCTCGGCCGCCTCCTCGGTCTGGAACATGCGGCGGCTCCAATCCTGGGTCGCTTCGAAGCCTTCCTGCATCGGCAGCTCCGCAACCTGTCGCACGAGCTTCTTGCATTCGACGACGGCGTTCGGGCCGCCCTCGCAGATCGCAGCGATCTCCTCTTCGACCGCCTCCCTGAGCTCGGCGGCCGGCACCGCTTCGTGAGCCAGTCCGTAGTCCACGGCCTCCCTGCCATCGAACCGCTTGCCGGTGACGATGAGGCGCATGCCGTGATGCTGGCCGAGCTTGCGCAGGCAGACGACCGAGATGATCGCGGGGATGACTCCGATCTTCACTTCGCTGAAGCTGAAGAGCGCCTCCTCCGCCGTGAAGACGATGTCCGCCGCGGCAACCATGCCGAGGCCGCCGGCGAAGGCGGCGCCGTGGATCATCGCGAGCACCGGCTTCTCGCCGTCCCAGATTGCCGTCAACAGCTCGGGATAGGTAACGACGCGGCCGTCCGGAGCCGCCTGTCCTGGAGGGTTCTT
>JBCCLJ010000411.1:0-2609 GCA_039026915.1 Acidobacteriota bacterium | reverse complement strand
TCTCGAGCTCGGCGAAGGCCGCTCTCTCTTCCGGGGTCAGCCAGAGCGAGACCTCCTCGAGCCAGAGCTGATCGGCGAGCGGTGGCGTCTCGATCGGCCGGAGGGTGAGCTGAGCGCTCAGACTCGCGGACCCCGCGAGAAGCGCCAGGAGCGCGATCCAGGACCGTCGACAGTCCAATCGTGGGCCTTGGGTCGCGCGCCGAAACGACCACGGACCGTCGCACCTTGGTTTCTCGGGCCTCCTCGACGTCATGGGTAGTAGCCGGGGCGCGCCTGGACGCGGGACCCTTTTCGATCGACGTCGACCTGAATCTTGCGGAACCCGGCACCGCTGCCCCGGTCAGATTCGTAGGTCAGCTGGTACTGGCTGCGAAGATCGGTCTCGATCGCGGCGAAGATTTCGGACAGATCGGCTCGGGCATCCAGGGGGAAGTAGCGTCCGCCGGTGCTCTCGGCAAGTCCTCGAAGAAGGCGTCGTGCTTCGCTCCGAAACTTGACGGCCCGGCCCGGCACGCCCAGGCCGATGGTGTAGACCGCCGCGTCGACGCGCGTGGCGTAGTCGAGCACTTCGTCGTAGGTGAGCGTACTGTCTCTGTCGATGCCGTCGCTCACCAGGATGAGAGCACGTTTGCCAGGCGCCTCGCGCAGGTAGTGAAGCGACTGTACGGTGCTGTTCAAGAGGCTCGTTCCGCCCCGAGCCAGGAGCGTCGACGCCGCGGCGCGTAGAAGCTCTCGTCGATCGGTGAACGGTGCCAGGACGTAGGCGCGGTCCGTGAAGGGAATGAGTGCCGCGCGATCTTCCGGGCGGAGGATCTGATCGAGAAACTCCAGCGCCGCCTTTCGCAGCGCGCCCATCTCGTCGGTCATCGAGCCGGACGTATCGAGCAGCAAGGCGACGTGGAGTGGCAGCTCATCGACGCGGCGGAAAGACTCGATCGACTGGGGACGACCGTTCTCACGCACGGTGAAGTCGCTGGCCGCCAGGTCGAGAAGGGGCTGTCCTCCTTTACTGCGAACGCCCGCGAAGATCTCCACGAGCTCGACGTCGACCTCCTCCGAGGCGCCGGCGGAGAGCAACTTTGTCCCTTCTCGCCGGGCGCCGTCTTCGAGCTCGGCGACGGCGCTTGCGAGGAGGACCTCGCCGCGGTCGAGAGAACCGGGGTCGAGGCGCTGGCGATAGGACAGGTGCACGTCGTCGGTGCGGGCGACTTCCTCGTCTCCGAGAAACAGAGTCAGGCGCTTCAGAAGACGGCCGTGGGGGACCCGAGCTCTCGCCGTCAGTCGGAGCTCGCCCTCCGCGATGTCGCCGAGGTCTTCCAGCTCGACGGCGAATCGGTGCAGCGAGGCGTTCACGGTGAGGTTGTCGCGCGCGATCGTCGCTCCGTCTCTGTCGCTCGCTCTGGCCTCCAGCTTCCGTTCGAGCGGTAGAGCACCGAGGTCGATGTCGGCGGTGAAGGGCGGCCGATCGGCTGCGGCAATCAGCCGATCGTCGAGGAAGTACTGAACCTCCTGCACGTCTTGGGAGAAGCGAAGCAGCTCGACGCTCACCGTCCCGGTCTGCAGGCCGGGGAGTGGAGCGAGACGGAAGTTCGGTTCGCTCGTCTCGATGGTGGAGGTCCACAGTCTCGGGAAGTTGCGGCTTTGTGCCGGTACCTCGATACGAAACGTCGTCGTGGTGAAAAGATGCGGTTGTTCGTCTTCGATATGAAGAACGAGGTCGTAGGTTCCCGGCTGCAGCCGCATGTCCCACCGCAGGCGCAGCTCTCCGCCCGGGTCCGCCGAGATCCTGGTCGAGGTGTCGGCCTGGAGGAGCAGTTGCCCCGAGCGATAGACGTCGGTTCTCTGTTGGAGCAAGCGCCAGGGGAGGGGTGTCGAACGCCAGTCTCGAGCCACCGGGACAACGAGATCGGCGAGGATCACGGTGGATCCTCTTTCGGGGTCCCATTGGAACTCCGTGACCTCGAGGCGCGGTTCGCCGCTCTGTGCTGAAGAGAGCGGCGCAACCGCTTCGTGAAGCAGCTCGAGGGACAGGCCCTTTCGGCGGATTTCATCCCAGGAGACGGGGTTCTCGACAGCCTCCTGCAGGAAGTACGGGATGCTGCCGTAGCGATCGCTACAAAGGGTTCCGCCCGTCAAGCGAAAGACGAAGCGCTCCTGACGCTGCGGGTCGTAGAGTCGGCAGTATCCGTTCTCGGCGACGAACAGCACGGGAACGTCCATCGATCCGGACGGTCCGAAGTCGTAGAACTGGTGCACCGGAGCCTTGATGCAGCCGACCGGGCGGGTGAGGTTCTTGCTGGGGGTCGCGTCGGGAGCCGTCGCGCACTCGCTGCCGTAAGCGAGCATCGGCAGACCGTGGAGAAGAAGGAGCTGCCCTCGCTCCTCGCCAGGACTGAACCCATAGAGGCGGAGTGCTCGCAGATGATTCGCGAGCTGCTCCTTGCGAGGGTGGAAAAGGACTTCGGGCACCGGGTCGCGTCGGCGCCAGAAGTCGCGGCGCCAGAGATCGCGCTCCGCTTCGGTCTCGAGCTCGGCGAAGGCCGCTCTCTCTTCCGGGGTCAGCCAGAGCGAGACCTCCTCGAGCCAGAGCTGATCGGCGAGCGGTGGCG
>JBCCLJ010000410.1:0-2646 GCA_039026915.1 Acidobacteriota bacterium | reverse complement strand
GGCTGTCGTCGACGAGGAGCACTCGCAGGCCCTTCGGGACCTCCGTGGTGCGGCTTTCCGGCGCCTCGGACTCGAGGTCGATCTCGGCCGTGGGCAGCTCGAGCGTCACCGTCGTGCCCTCGCCCGGCTGACTTCGAATCTGAAGGTCGCCGCCCGACTGCCGCACGAAGCCGAAGACCATGCTGAGCCCGAGGCCCGACGCCAGGGTCGATGTCTTCGTCGAATAGAAGGGCTCCGTGGCGCGATCGAGCTCGTCCTGAGTCATCCCCTGGCCGTGGTCGATGACGTCGATCTCGGTAAGACCATTGCTCAGCGTATTGGCCCGGAGGATGACCTTGCCGCGCCCGCTGGAGGCGTCTCTCGCGTTGAGCAGGAGGTTGATGAGTGCCGTCGTGAATTTGCCTCGATCAGCGAGCACGGACTCGGTTCCGCAGTCCATCTCCAGCGTCATCTCGTCACCGAGAGTGCGCTCGAAGAGCCGCCGGCACGTCGCGAGATGCTCGGTGACCGGGATCGGTTCTGGCTCGAGCGGCTGCTGACGAGCGTATGCGAGGAGACCGCGGTTGACGTCGCGCCCCGAGTCCGCGGCGCGCCGGATGGCGGCGATCAGTTCCATGCGCTCGTCGTCGGGCATGTCCGGCTCGTCAGCCAGCATCTCCGAGGCCGAGGTGACGACGGTGAGTAGGTTATTGAAGTCGTGAGCGATTCCGCCCGTGAGCTGCCCAATGGCACGCAGCTTGTCGGCCTCGGCGAGCTGCTTCTCCAGCTCCCGGCGCTGCTCTTCGCCACGCATTCTCTGCAGCATTTCGATCTCGAGAGCCTCGGTTCGCACTTTGACGAGTCCCTCGAACTCTTCTTTCAGCTCACGCTGCTGCTCGGCGATGCGGTGCTGCTCGCGCCGAGACCGGTTGAGTGAGCCGGCGAGCACCAACAGCCCGACGACGGCGGCCAGGCCCGCCAGGCCCGAGGTGTTGCGCTGGCGGAGCGCCGCTTCCTTCTCCTGCTTGCCCTTGATCAGCTCGAGATCGCGCTGAGCGTTGGCCAAGGCGTGGTTTCGCTCGAGGAGCGCGACGCCGAGCTCGTAGCGCGCTCCGCGATGCTCCTGCTCCAACCGATCGAGGCGGGAACGCGCTTCGAAGGCCGTTTGAAAGAGACCCAGCTCGGCGGCCAGCTCCGAGACCCTCTCCAATGCGTCGTCGAGTTCGCCGGAGACCTCTCCAGCGCGGTGCTCCGCGACGATCTGCTGGGCCACTTCGAGTGCTCGCTGCGGCTCCTTCGACTCAGCGAGCACGTCCGATCGCGCCAGCAGCAGCTGCGCCCTGCGCACGCGGTTCTCGGCGGGAGCGACGAGCTCGAGGCCCGCTTCGATCGTCGCAAGCGCTTCTTCGGCACGACCCTCGGCGAGGGCCGTTCGTGCCCAGATGTCCAGAACGAGCGCGTACGTGCCGGGATCGTGGCCCTCGGAGCCCTCGGTGACGACCTCGGTCAGGAGATCGCGGGCGAGCTGCGGCTCCTTCCGGGCGAGATGGGCGCGGGCGAGAAAGGCGCGAGCGAGGAGTGCCTGATGGGCCTTGCCGGTAGCCTCCGTCCATTCGAGTCCGGAGCGGAAAGACTCGACGGCGGCGTCGTAGTCCTCGGCTTCCATGTGTGCGAGGCCGCGGTTGAACTCCATTACGTCCAGGATCGACGTGGAGTGCAGGCCCTGCGCCGTCTCCCGCATCTGTTCGAACGTGTCGATCGCCTCGTCGTGCAGGCCCCCGAAGAGCTGGGTGAGAGCAATCGAGTTCAGGGCGGCAGCCTGGGCATAGCGACTGTTGGCGGCGATGGCGAAAGACAACGACTGCTGTGACGGTTCCACCGCTCGACGCAGCTGCCCGCTGCGCACTTCGAGCAGGCCGTGGTGCGAGTGCACGCGCGATCGAAGGAGAGGGTTCACGAGCGTGTCGGCCCGTTCGAAGACGAGCTCGCAGGGAGCGCGCGCCGCGTCGATCTGGCCCGATCGAATCTGATGGGTGCAGGCCAAGCTGCGAGCATAGGTCGCGAGGTCGGCCCCGAAGTCGCGCTCGATCTCGTCGGCGGGAGGAAGTCGTTCCAGCAGATCGACGAGCGCATCGTTGTTGCGTTCGTTGGCCGTCATGTCGGCCAGCAGCAGACCGAGTTCGATGCGCCGTTGCCCGTCGGCACTCGAAAACGCCTGCTCCAGAGACGGCATCCCCCCGTCAAAGAGGCTCGCCGCCTCTGGAAGGGAGAGCGGCTGGGCGGCGGCTCCTTGGTGAAGAAGGAACAGGAGCAGCGTGGAAAAGGCTAGAACAGAGCGATCCATGGGGGTTCTCGCGGGCCGGAGCGGCGCGTCAGCGAGTACTGCCCTCCGGGTCTTCAGTGTACGCCTGGAGTGAGAGAAATGCTAGTTTCTGAAGGAGATTGCGGCGCGCCTTTCGCCACCGCCCACTCTGAACGATGCCGTTGGGGCCCTCGCGAGCCTGTGATCTCTCAGCCGTCGGCGCTGCGAACGATCGGCAGGCCCTGTCCGTCGACGTGCGAAGGTGTGCGCTCCTCGTACTCGACGAGCTCGTAGTAGGCGTCGAGCACCGGCCAGGAAGCGCGGAGGAGCAGTCGGTCTCGAGCGCGGACGAGTACTTCCATGGG
>JBCCLJ010000409.1:0-2646 GCA_039026915.1 Acidobacteriota bacterium | reverse complement strand
GTGTCACCCGTCACCACCCGGACGTCGGCGGCACCGCTTCTTGCGACCGACCGGTCGAGATACTCGAAGGAGCCCGAGTCCAGCCGGAAGATCGAACCCCAGACGTGGTAGCGACCCACCAGTGGCAGACGCGACGTCGCTCCGACCGAGGTGACGCTCGGCAATGCAGCGACGCGACGCTGGAACTCCTGGTGAAAGCGATGCCGGTCGGCCCCTTCACCGTAGCGCGCTCCGGGAAGATGAACCTCGAAGGTCAGCGTGCGGTCGGTTTCGAGACCGAGCTCGGCCGAACGCACCTCGACGAAGCTTCTGAGCAGCAGACCGGCGCCCGCGATCAGCGCGACGGCGACGGCCGCCTGCGCGACCACGAAGCCTGAGCGCAGCAGCGCCATCCCCTTCGGCTCGGTTCCACGACTGCCGCTGCCGAGAGTCGATGCCGGACGAACTCCCGAAAGCAACAGAGCGGGAGCGACGCCAAACAGTGCCATGGTGATCAAGGTCACCAGGGCCCCGTAGCCAAAGACCTGCGCGTTCAGCGACGGCTGAGCGGCGAGCGGCAGTACGCCTTTGCTCGCCTCGAGAAGGGCACTCACACCGACCAGTCCAAGCGCCAGTCCGAGGAGGGTCCCTCCCAGAGCCAGCCAGAAGTACTCCGCTGCAAGATGCGTCACCAGTCGCGCTCTCGCCGAACCCAGGGCTGCCCGCAGCGCGAGCTCTCTTTGCCGATGCAGCCCCCGAGCGAAGACCAGGTTGCCGGCATTCACGCAGGCGCTCAGAAGAACGAGAGCCACCGCCGCCGTCAGTACCCAGAGCATGTTGGTTCGTGCGGGGCCGACGAGATCCTGCTGAAGGGGCACGATGACGACCGACCACTCACCCGAGGCCGGTTCTCTCTCGCGCGCCCCGGCGACGAGCGGCGCCAATCGAGCTCGCGCCTGATCGAGAGTCACGTCGTCGCGCAGACGAGCCACGGCCGTCAGGTGGTGGTTGCCCCAGTGGTTCGAGCCCCCCAGACGCATGTCCTGCGGCGTCCACAGGTCCGCCGGCGAGCCGATCGGGTTCGTGAAGCCGGGCGGCATGACACCGACGATCTCGACACTGCGGCCGTCGAGCTGCACGGCGCGACCCACGATTCCCGTGTCGGCGCCGAAGCGTTCGGACCAGAGGTCGTGTGAGATCACCGCGACGTTGGGCGGCCCTCCCTCGTACTCTCCCGGGCCGAAAGACTCGTCCTCGTCGAAGACGCGGCCGAGAATGGGCGAGGCACCGAGGGTCCTGAAGAAGCCGCTGCTGACCGGCATGGCCAGCAGTCGCTGCGGCTCACCGTCGCCCGTCAGATCACGACCGATATCGCGGTACGTGTACATGGCACCGACGCCCTCGAAGACGTCGGTCCAAGTGCGCATCTCGTTCACCGTCGGCCCGCGGAGGTAGTCGTAGTCGTCGCCTTCCGGCCCGACGAGCTCGTGAATTCTCACCAGCTTCTCTGGCTCGGAGTAACCGAGAGGTCTGAGGAGCACGGCTTCGAGCACGGTGAACACCGCCGCGTTCGCGCCGACGCCGAGCGCCAGAGTGCACATGACGGCGAGAGCAAAGCGCGGCGTGCGCAGCAGGGAACGTGCGCCGTTACGCAGTTCTCCGAAGAGCGTCGCCACGGCGCTCGGACGTCGGTCTCTGGCGCCGCTCCACGCTCTCCAACTCGCCACTCCGAGGGCTCGCTCCTCGCCCTCGGACGGCAAGACCCTGGCCATTTCGTCGGCCGCCGTCCTGGCGGGACCGAAGGCCTCGACGAGCGATGCCGCGGAACGGCCTGCGGCCAGACCGTCCTCGAAGTGATCGCGGAGATCGCTCTCGAGCCGCAGCCGCGCTGAGGAATCGACCTTGGCGTGGTCCAGCACAGAGGTGATGAGGCCTTCGATCTCCGGCGGAAGAGAGCCTCGCTGATCGTGGGAGCGACTCAAGTCGGCACCGCCTCGGGCTGCGGACCCGCCTGACCGACGCCGAGCCGGTGCAGCGCTTCGGCAAGAAGCTGCCACTGCCTCACATGCGTCTCCAGCCATCGCTCACCCGCCTCCGTGAGGCGGTAGTACTTGCGCCGGCGCCCGGTCTCAGCGGCTCGCTCGGTGACAGCGACGAGGCCGCGACTCTCCAGCGAGTACAGCGCAGTGTAGACCGTCGACTGGCCAAGACCGAGCAAATTGCCCGAGTCACGTTCCAGTGCCGTGCAGAGCTCATAGCCGTACATTTCCTGCCGGTCGAGCAACGTCATGATCGCCAGCGGTGCAGCACCGCGCAGCCACTCTCGTTCGAGCTTCATCCTGAGACCTCGTCGTCGTTGATGCTACGGTGTACGTAGTATGCCAACCGTAGTTTCACTGAGGGACGCTGCTCGTACGAGGCAACGCGACGCTGGATCGACCCGAAGCGGGTCGCTGGCGGAGCCGACGGTTTCTCGCGAACGGATCTCGAAGCGGGCAGCTCAGCACAGCTCCAACCTTGGCGGAACAGCACGAAGACAGGCGATCGCGGGAGCCTGACGGTCCCCTGAGCCCTCGTCGAGCACCCCCAGCTCGTCGGATCCTGCGATTTCTCCGAAAGAAGAGCGGCTTTCGGCACGGAATCCCTGGAGCCGTGAAGACGATGCGG
>JBCCLJ010000408.1:0-2667 GCA_039026915.1 Acidobacteriota bacterium | reverse complement strand
TCTCGCGCCAGCGCTACTGGGGCGAGCCCTTCCCCATCCTGCACGTGCTCGGTGACGACGGTGAACCGACGGGCGAGATCCTGACGGTCGACCGGGAAGACCTGCCCGTCGAGCTGCCACAGATCGACGAGTACCGTCCGACGGACGACGGCCAGCCGCCGCTCGCCCGCGCCGAGGAGGACTGGCTGCTCGTGACGCTGCCGGACGGTCGCAAGGCACGACGCGAGACGAACACCATGCCGCAGTGGGCCGGCTCCTGCTGGTATTACCTGCGCTACATGGACGCACGCAACGAGGCGGAGCCCTTTGGCAAGGAAGCCGAGAACTACTGGATGCCCGTCGACCTCTACATCGGCGGCGTCGAGCACGCCGTGCTGCACCTGCTCTACTCGCGCTTCTGGCACAAGGTGCTCTTCGACGCCGGCCTCGTCTCGACCAAGGAACCGTTTCAGAAGCTCTTCAATCAGGGCATGATCCTCTCCTACTCGTACCAGGACAACGCCGGCAAGTACTACTCGCCGGACGACGTCGACTGGCAGGGAGAGCGCGTCTTCAACGCCAGCGGCGAGCTGCTCACCGCCAAGGTCGAGAAGATGTCCAAGTCGAAGCTCAACGTGGCGAGCCCCGACGACGTCATCGACAGCTGGGGCGCCGACACGCTGCGCCTCTACGAGCTCTTCATGGGCCCGCTCGAACAGCAGAAGCCCTGGCAGATGAAGGGCGCCGAAGGCGTTCATCGTTTCCTTCAGCGCGTCTGGCGCCTCGTCGTCGATGAGAACACCGGCGACGCCAACCCCAAGCTCACGGACGATCCGGGCCGCAGCGAGGCGGAGACGTGGCAGCTACTGCACAAGACGATTCACAAGGTGCAGCAGGACACCGAAGGACTCACCTTCAATACCGCGATCTCGCAGATGATGATCTTCACCAACGCTGCGACGTCCGCGAAGGCGTTGCCGCGCGAGACGGTCTCCGCCTTCGTGCGTGTGCTCTCGCCGTGGGCGCCGCATCTCGCCGAAGAGCTCTGGCAGCGCCTGGGGCACGACGGCCTCGCCTGTCAGCAGGACTGGCCCGAAGTGGACGAATCTCTGCTCGTCGACGACACGATCTCGCTCGTCGTGCAGGTGAACGGCAAGAAGCGCGACGAGCTCTCCGTCAGTAAAGACACCAGCAAGGACGAGCTCGAGTCTCTCGCTCTGGCATCCGAGAAGGCGCAGAAGTTCATCGAGGGCAAGGAGCCGCGCAAGGTGATCGTGGTTCCGGGCCGACTGGTGAACATCGTCGTCTGAGGTGACGACGCCGACCCGGCGGAGTCACGGCGCAACCTGACCGTCTTCACGACGTACAAAAAGCAGTTGGAGCCCCACCAGACGGGAGACACCAGACCTCCCGGGGTTCCCAACCTCCTTCTCCTTCGCAACCCGCGGGTCCTGCCCGCGGGTTTTTTCTTGCTTCAATCTTCGAAACGGGGAACGGTCGCCAAGGCCGTAAGATCCAAAGATGACCGAATCCTCCGACCGTTCGAGCAAGCCGGCGCGAGGCGTCACGCTCCGGCGACTCCTGGTACTGGCTCGCCCCGAAACTCCGCGACTGACGATCGCGACGCTCGCGCTCTTCGTCTCCTCGGGCATGGCCCTCGCCTATCCGCAGGCGGTGCGCTTCATGATCGACACGCTGACGGGTGAAGAGGCGCCCTTCTCTCTCGACACAGGCGCCGTGCTGCTCGTCGTCCTCTTCGCGATCCAGTCGGTCTTCGCCATGCTGCGCGCCTGGCTCTTCACGGTCTCCGGCGAACGCATCGTCGCCGACCTGCGTACGCGCCTCTTCGAGTCGATCCTGGGGCAGGACGTCGAGTTCTTCGACCTCAGCCGCACGGGGGAGCTCACCAATCGTCTGACGGCGGACACCGGCGTCCTTCAGAACACGGTCACGGTCAACGTCTCGATGGCGCTGCGTCACACGCTCGGCGCTCTCGGCGGCATCGCCCTCCTTCTCTGGATGAGCCCACGGCTGACCGCGATCGCCATGGTCATCGTGCCGCTCGGCGCCGTCGGCGGTGCGGTCTTCGGCCGCTACGTGCGGCGCATCTCTCAGAAGGTCCAGGATGCACTGGCCGCGTCCACCGTCATCGCCGAGGAAGCGATCGCCGGCATTCGCACGGTGCGCTCCTTCGCTCGCGAGGACGAAGAGGTCGAGCGCTACGACGGCGCGGTCGAAGAGTCCTTCCGACTGGCTTCCCAGCGCGCTCTCGCCTTCGGCGGCTTCGGCGGCTTCTTCGGTTTCATGGGGTACGGCACCGTCGCTCTCGTCGTCTGGTACGGCGGCCGACTCGTGGCCGACGGCCAGATGACGCTCGGCGCACTCACCGCCTTCCTCCTCTACACGGGCCTTGTCGCGGTTTCGCTCGGCTCGCTGGCCAACCTCTACGGCGACTTCATGCGCGCCGTCGGAGCGTCGCAGCGCGTCTTCGACCTGATCGACTCCGCCGGCACCATCGAGCAGCGGTCCGGCGAGCGAGGGACCGAGGCGGAGAAGCTCACCGGTGCCCTCCGGTTCGAGAACGTCGACTTCGCCTACCCGTCGCGACCCGACGTCACCGTTCTCAGTGGCTTCGATCTCGAGGCTTCCCCGGGCGAGGTCATCGCACTGGTTGGGCCCTCGGGAGCC
>JBCCLJ010000407.1:0-2682 GCA_039026915.1 Acidobacteriota bacterium | reverse complement strand
CCGCGTGAAGATCGTCGAGCCCGGCGCGATCGCGACCGACTTCGCGGGCCGATCGTTCGACTTCGCGAACGACGAGAGCCTCGCGGATTACCAGCCGACGGTGGCGAAGGTCATGTCGGGCTTCGAGGCGATGCTCGGCGCGGCCTCGCCAGTCGACGTGGTCTCCGACGTGATCTGGACGTCGGTCACGGACGGCACGTCGACGCTCCGCTACACGGCGGGCGACGACGCGAAGGTGTTCATCGAGAACCGCCGCGTGCAGAGCGACGACGAGTTCCTTGGCGCCATGAAGGCGCAGCTCGGCCTGTGAGCGGGACGGCGGGAGTCGGCCCGATGTAGAGCGCTCCCACGCATTCGACCGCAGCGGCGGCGATCTGAGCGCCGACTCGACCACGACGAAGCGCGCCTCGTCCGGCAAGCCCGCGTGGGGACTCCGGACGAGGCGCTCGTGGCCTGCTCACCTCTGGAGTGAACTCAGTCGTTCTCGCGCCAGATGTTGGCGTCGCTGCAGTCCATTCCGCTGTTGAAGGTCTCCCACAGGATGTCGTACTTGACCGGGATCGGCTCGTAGCCCTTCTTCTCCAAGAGGTCGATCGTCTTCGTGCACTTGCTGTTGATGAAGATCCGACCGTCGCCGAGCGTCGTCGAGTTGGCGGCGCCGCGTTTGATGTCCTCGACGGGGATCGGGAAGATCTCCCAGTCCTTGATGCAGTCGGGGAGCTCGGTCCACATGCCGTTCTTGCCGTCGTCGGGCAGCCCGATGACGCCCTCGACGAGGTTCATCATCACGCAGTCCTCGTGGTAGCTGAGGCGGCTGTCGAACCACCACGTCTCGGACTTGTAGCCGAGCTCGTTGAGGAGCCGCATGAAGAGCTTCTCGCCGCGCGGCCAGCCGGCGACCGTGCCCTTGCCGGTGCGCTTCGCCTCGTCGATCTGGTCCGGGCTGGTGACGCCGTAGCCGAACAGCATCGTCTTGCCCGGCATCTGGCGGAAGCTCGCGGAGTCGAGGCCGGCGATGCCGGGCCCCTCGACGTTCGGGTTCGGCTCGTGGATCGGGAAGCCGACGAGCTTCGTGCCCGGGCTCTCCTTGGCCAGCGCGAGGGTCGCCGGGCGGATGGCGCTCTCGGACTGCTTGACCGGCCCGCAGGTCTGGCCGAGCAGCACGTTGTCGCCCGCCATCTTCCAGACGGCGCCGTTGTAGATGGACAGGTACTTCGGACCGTCGAAGCAGTCGTTGAAGTTGATCACCGGATCGGGGTACCAGCCGATGCGGTTCTTGATGATCGTGACGCCCGCCTTCTCGTACTTCTCGTCGCGGTCGGCGACCGCCTCGACCATCTGGTCGTAGAGCTCGGGCTCGACGTCGCGAACGAGCTTGTTCCCGTTGTCGCGCCAGTACTGCTTGAACTCCTCCGTGGTGTTGTCCTTGATCATGTTGTCCATCTCCGCCGTGAGGTTGGGGATGTGGACGGACCAGGGGTCGCCGACGACGCAGGCCCTGAGCTTGGCCATGCAGTGCTCTTCGTAGAACTTCAGACCCTTGCCGCGGATCTGGTCCTCCCAGTGCTTGTTGAACGCCTCCCAGCGCTCGGCGTCGGTGGCGTAGCTGTTTTTGTCTGTGACCTGACTCGTGTCGACGGGCATCTCGGTACCGGGGTGACGGGTGGGGCGTGACCGAGCGGCCCCTCGGGGACGCGCTCGTCAGGGGTCACGCATCCGCCGGAGGTCGGCCGAAGCGAATCCGGGAAAAGTCCCCCTGGCCCGGATCGTCCCCCTGCCCGGGGTCTTGGTCGCCCCTAGACTGGGACGAGAGCGCGCACCCCGGCGCGCCCACGCTACGGCTCCCATCGAATCGAGATGACGCCCCCCGCTTCCCAGGACGAGCGCATCGCGAACATGAAGTTCGCGAGCGTCTACCCGCACTACGTCACCAAGGTCGAGAAGAAGGGCCGCACCGAGGAGGACCTCCTGAAGGTGATCCGCTGGCTGACCGGCTTCACGAAGGCGCAGGTGGGCAAGCACATCCGCAAGGAGTCGACCTTCGAGGAGTTCTTCGCCGAGGCGAAGCTCAACCCGAACGCCTCGCTGATCAAGGGCGTGATCTGCGGCTACCGAGTCGAGGAGATCGACAACCCGCTGACGCAGAAGGCGCGGTACATGGACAAGCTCGTGGACGAGCTGGCCAAGGGCAAGAAGATGGAGAGCATCCTGCGGTCGTAGGACCGCCCGCCCGCGTTCGCGGTCACCGCCCCGCGCTGTCGAGGATCGCGCGGTAGTCCGCGGCGCTCATCGGGCGCGGGTTCGAGTCGTTCGAACCGTTCTGCACGGCGAGCTCGGCGAGGCGGTCGTAGTCGGCCTCCGGCACCTCGAGCTCGGAGAAGCGCGGGATGCCGATGACCTGAGCGAGGTCGCGCAGGGTGTCGAGCAGCCGCGCCGCGAGGTCGGCGGCCGGCGCGTCCTGGCTCGGGTCGAGGACGCGCTGGACCGCGGCCAGGGGTTCGACAGCCGAATCGCCGTGGGACTCGAAGACCGGCACGAGTAGCGCGGCGTTGAGGAGCCCATGCGGCAGGTCGTGCATCCCGCCGATGCTCTCGGACAGGCAGTGGACGCCACCGACGTCCGAGTTGCCGAACGCCATGCCCGCGAGCGTCGAGGCGCGCGCGACCTGGAAGAGCGCAGTGG
>JBCCLJ010000406.1:0-2831 GCA_039026915.1 Acidobacteriota bacterium | reverse complement strand
GGCGAGGAGGATCGCCTTACGATGCAGCGACGGCGCCTTCGCGATCCACTCGCCCTCCGGCTGCATGCCGATGATCTCGGAGTGCGCGTGCTGCGCGATCTGGCGCACCAGGGTCTTGCGGTACGCGTCCGGCATGGTGTCGCCGGGCTCGACGAAGTCGTCGTTCGCGATGAGGGAGTCGAAGGACATCAGACCGATGTTATCGCTCTCGACAGCTTGGTTCGGCGCGCTACGGGTTGCGAGGTAACGCCCTCCGAGCCAGGCCGCATCCGGCATGGTCATGCCGAGAAGCACAGGCCCGCCGGTTCCCGGCCGATACACTCTGCCTCCACCTCCCCTCCCATCGGCCGTCCCTCAGGCGGCCCCGAGCACGCCAAAGGAGCCACCCTTGGAGTACTTCGACTGGACCGCCGCACAGGCCAACGTGCGCCCGGACAAAGCCGCGCTGATCAACCTGGCAGACAACCGCCGCGTCAACTACCGCGAGCTGCACGAGCGCAGCGGTCATCTCGCCGGCGCACTCCAACAGCACGGCGTCATCAAGGGTGACCGAGTGGCGATCCTGGCGCTCAACGGGCCGGAGTTCTTCGAACTGGAGTTCGCGGGCGGAAAGATCGGCGCGATCACGGTGCCGCTCAACTGGCGCCTCACCGAAAACGAGCTCGCCTGGATCCTCGGCGACTGTGCCCCGAAGGTGCTGGTGCACGACGCGCGCTTCGCCGAGATGGCGGCGTCGCTCAAGGAGCGCTGCGGCATTGATGCCCTGCTCGAGATCGACATCAAAAACCAGCCGTGCGCCTACGAGCAAGCGATCGCTGCGAGTCACTCCTACAAGGCGGTCGCCCAGACGCACGACGACGTGACGATGATCATGTACACGTCGGGAACCACCGGGCATCCGAAGGGCGCGATGATCACGCACGGTATGAACTTCATCAACTGTGTGAACACCGGCATCCCGGCCCGCATCACGCCGGACACGGTGCAGCTCGTCGTGCTGCCGCTCTTTCACACGGGCGGGCTCAACTGCTACGCCAATCCGGTGCTGCACGCGGGCGGCACTGTCGTCTTGATGCGCGAGTTCGACCCGGGCGCGGCGCTCGACCTCATCGACAATGCGGAGCTCGGCCTCACGCACCTCTTCGCCGTACCGGCGCCCTACCAGTTCATGATGCAGCACCCGAAGTTCGAAACGACGGACTTCTCGCGCATCGTCATGGCGGGCGTCGGCGGCGCTCCCTGCGCCGAGGCGATTCTGCGCGGCTGGATGAGCAAGGGGATCCTGATGAACCAGGGCTGGGGCATGACCGAGACGAGCCCCGGCGGTACCGGACTCGACCCGTCCGATGCGGAGCGCAAGCTCGGCTCGGCCGGCAAGCCGGTCGTGCACACCGAGATCAAGATCGTGGGCGACGAAGGCGAGACGCTGCCGCGCGGCGAAGTCGGCGAGCTGCTGATCCGCGGCCCCAACGTCACACCGGGCTACTGGAACAACGAAGAAGCGACGAAGAACTCGTTCGACGGCGACTGGCTCAAGACCGGCGACGCCGCGCGCTTCGACGAAGACGGCTTCCTCTACATCGTCGATCGGTGGAAGGACATGTACATCTCCGGCGGCGAGAACGTCTATCCGGCCGAGGTCGAGAACGTGCTCTACCAGCTCGAGCAGGTGGCCGAAGCGGCGATCATCGGCGTGCCACACGAGCGCTGGGGTGAGACCGGCAAGGCGGTGCTCGTACTCAAGCCCGGTGCCGAGCTCGACGAGCACGCGGTCATTGCGCACTGCCTCGAGAACCTGGCGAAGTTCAAGGTGCCGGAGACCGTGGAGTTCATCGAGGCGCTGCCGCGGAATGCGACGGGGAAGGTCCTGAAGCGGACGCTGCGGGAGCAGTACGTTGGAAGGGATGCTCCCGCGATCAGCTAGGAGAAGACGTGGTGGCTAACACGACTTCTCCTAGCACTTCGATGCTCCGTCGCCTCCGGCGACTTCGCGCTAAAGCTCGCTCCGCTCGCGTCGCTTGACCCGAGTCAAGATGACGCACTGGACCGGATCGACCAGCCAAAAAGCTCGGTTCTCAAACCACGGGATCTCGAGGAAGTAGCGGAGCTCATCAAGACGGAGTGAATCTGTCAGCCGCATCGCGGGTCCAGTCGCGCCCAATGGACACGCCACACCGCGAGCACACCGTTCGTCGATCGGTCCACTTCGACGACGCGTCGGGGCGGCCTCGCAGCCTTTCGAATACAGTCCCGTCATGCGGCCCCAACAAGATCGAGGAGATGCGATGAGCCAAGGTTTCGACACACCGATCGAAGAACGCGACGGCGAGCTCTGCGGCCCGCTGCGCGCGCCGCGCCAGATGCTGGCCGACCAGGAGTACGGCGGTCACGAGTCGATTCACGACGACGACATGGCCGAGAAGCTCGGCTTTCGTGCCGGGCCGATCGAGGGACCGACGCACTTCAGTCAGTTCGTGCCGCTGTGCGAGCGGCTCTGGGGGCAGGAGTGGTACGAGACCGGCTGCCTGAGCGCGCACTACCGCAACATGGTCGTCGAGGGCGAGAGCGTGCGGGCGTTCGTGAGCGTGCCCGAGAACGGCGCGACGCAGGTTCGCATTCGCGCCGAGAAGGAAGACGGCACCGAAGTGCTCATCGGTACGGCGTCGGTCGGCCACGACAATCCGCCCTCCGAGATCGAAGCGCGCATGGCACGGCTCAATCCCCCCGAGCAGCTCGTCATCCTGCGCGACCTCGAGGTCGGACAAAAGGGCGCCCAGCCGGAGCACGTCTCCATGGGCTTCGACCAGCACATGGGCAACCTCTACCCCTTC
>JBCCLJ010000405.1:0-2835 GCA_039026915.1 Acidobacteriota bacterium | reverse complement strand
GTAGCCGATCCCCTGAACGATGCCCGCGTGACCTTCCTGCATCAGCTCGCGCACGTCGGCGAGCCAGGGGTTCAGCCCGACGTCGCCGCCCGGCATCGACAGCGCCTGCCGGGAGGGAATCGCGATCGTCGGCCGCGCCTCGTAGTAGCGATCGTCATGAATCGGCACGACCGTATTGAGGCCGTCGTTGCCGCCGATCATGCGCACCACCACGACGACGGGGCCGTCGTAGCCCGCTGTCGGAGTCGCGGCCTGAGCGCTCTGCACGAAGAAGCGCGGCAGCGTCGGAGCGAGGGCGAACCAGGAAAGCCATTCGCGTCGTGTCAGCTGAGGCATCACGGAACTCCTGTGGATCAGGCCAGCTGGTATTCGGGAGACTGCAGGATGCGACGCGCGGCCGCGCTTGCGGGGTTCGAGGTTTGTTGCGCCGCTTGGTCGAGGATACCAACGTCGAGACCGGGCGCAGGGTCGAGCCGTGCGCGGAGCTCGGCGGCCGATGCGTTCCTCAGAGACTCGGGGAGCGGCACCTCACGTCGAGTCGAGTCCCGTGCCTGAGGCCCACGGATGCCGAGAGACGGCGGCCGGCCCGCCAGGACGTCGGGCAGTTGATAGCGCACCGCGAGCCGAGAAGAGCTCACCCAGTCTTCGGCTCCGGGCCAACCGCCCTCGCCGCCGTTCGGCGTATCGAAAAGGACTTGCCCGGCCGCTTCGAGCCAGCGGCTGATCTCTGCTGTGGGGGGAGGTGCGATCTCGAGCTGCTGGCAGGCGCCGGCGACCAGGTGCAGCGGAGACTTGATCAGGTTCCAGCGGTTCTCCGGTGCCCAGAACTCATCGGATGTCACGATGACGTCCAGCAGCGCCACGATCTCGCCGCCCGTTGATTCGTAGGCGCTCGCAAGGCGCTCGCTGAGGGCGGCGCTCGGTTTTTCGACTCCCAAGTGCTGCCCAAGGAGTGCGCTCCATCGACGCGCGGTCGCGGGATGCAGCGCAAGGTGGCGAAGGGCCGAGCGGGCGTCGAACGCGCCCGTCGTGCCCAGCAGCGTTTTCGGCCGAGCGTCGAACTGCTTCTCGTCGAAGATCGGCGTCAATCCGGTGCGCCGATCGGGCCGCGGGGCCGAGGGGTCGACCTCCAGACGCGAAGCGCGAGACGGCGAGGACTCGAGGCGCCACCCGGTCAGCGCCTTCGACAGGTTCTCGACGTCGGCGTTCTCGTAGGAGCCCTTGCCGACGGTCCAGTGATCGAGGATGAGCTTCGCTCCGCGATCGGACATCCGAATCCGGAAGTGCTCGTCGGTGCCGATCTGGATCATCATCGCCGGGTCGAGCACGAGGTCTTGGAGCAGCGCTGGGACGGTCCCCAGACAGTGACGGCGGATCGTGGCGTTGCGCCCGTAGAGCGCGTGAGGAACATCGACGAGCTGCGTCGAGCTGCCGAAGGTCGATTCGAAGCAGAGCGTCAGATTCTCACGGAGCGGCGCCGTCCCACTCACCGCCTCTTCGATCCACCACCGACGTACCTGCTCGATGCCGGACCGATGCTGCTCGTCGCGCGCTCCTTGCAGCGCGGTCTGCTCGGCCTCGCTCCGGTTCGGGAGTCGTAGAGCGGAGTTCGTCCACGCCTCGGGCTCATAGCCGGAGAGAGTCGGCAGCGTCGCCGAGCGTGACTCCTCGACCAGCCGGGAGAGCGCTTCCGCGGGAGAGAGCCCGCGCACGGCGGCGAGCCGGCTCGGGGTCGCCGCGAAAGCCAGGCGGCGCAGAAAGTGAGCGGCGGCCTCGCGGTTCAGCTGGCGGGGCGTGTTCGTCATCACAGCAAAAGCCACGTGTGGTCAGAGCGTCGGGTCGAGCCCCGAGAAGCGGCGGTGGCGCCGGGCGGGCCAGAAGCCATGCCGGAAGGTCGATCAGGAACTGTGGAGGGTAGCATCGGGCGGGCGCCCGTCGGCCCCTCGCAGCCCCTCCAACGACTCATCGAGAGCATCGATCATGAGCAAGACTCTCCTCCTCCTGACTCTCGCCGTGATGGCTCCTCTGTACGTTGCCCAGGGCCAGCCCGACGCGTCGGCCGTTCTCGACGGCACCTGGTCCGTCGTTGCTGCGGAGCAGCGTGGGCGCCCCTTCGACGCGATTCGTGGCGGCAAGTTGACGATCGCCGGTGGAACGTTCGAGCTCATGACCGCGGTCGGTAGCAAGTTCAGCGGCACGCTGCGCGTCGATGCGCAGGCCTCTCCCAAGGAGCTGGACTTCCTTCACGACGAGAACGACCTCGTCTGGCACGCGATCTACCAGGTCGACGAAGACGTCTTTCGCTTGAACTACGTCGACGCGGCGACCGGAGATCCGCGGCCAGAACTCTTCGCGACGTCGGCCGATAGCGGCGGCACGCTCATCGTACTGAGTCGCGAGGGCTCTTAGGTCGCGAGGCCGCGGCGTCAGCGCCCGGGCGGCTTTTCGAAGCCGCCGTAGTTGAAGGTGTTGTGCTTGCGCACGAGTCCGCCGACGACGCGCACGTCCGAGTAGACCTCGATGCGCTGCGGCAGCCAGAGACCTTCGTCGACCTCGAACCCGACGTAGTCGGCGGCGAGCCGAACGACGCGGATCAGACCGAGGGAGACGCCGACCGGCCGTGTGGTCTCCGCCCGCGCCTCGACCAGATGAGCGCCCTGGACCGAGATCCAGAGCGTGCCCGCGGAAGCGTCGGCCACTCGGCCGGCCACACCGGACTGCTCCTCCGGCCGCGGCGAGAAGTCGAGGCGGTGACACGGCCGGCCCCCTCGCGTCTCGAGTCCGCCGTAGGTGTATTCGGACATCTCGAGCAGGGAGCGCAGCGTGTAGCCGTCG
>JBCCLJ010000404.1:0-2885 GCA_039026915.1 Acidobacteriota bacterium | reverse complement strand
GCGGCTTCCATGCCGAAGAGATCGGCGCTCTTCTCTTCGAGCATCACGACCGTCGGGTCTTCGCCCAGCACATCGTCGCCGACCGGCGCCTTCATCATCGCCTCGAGCATCGACGGCGTCGGGCGGGTCACCGTGTCACTGGCCAGGTCGATCAAGATGCTGTTCCTCCGATTCGGTCGGGTAGGGATCCGCGCATCATAGTGCAGCGCCGGCGACGTCGCGATGCGTTGTGCCTCCGCGACTTCGCTTAGGATGACGACCCGGCAACCTGACAGCTGAATGAGGAACAACTCATGGCGAGCGAGCACCTGGAAGAACTCATCAACGGTCTGGGCTTCGATCCCGACTCTTTGCGCGACAAGTACCGGCAAGAGCGGGACAAGCGCTTGCGCACCGACGGCGAGAGCCAGTACGTCGAAGCGGCGTCGGAGTTCGCTCACTACTCCGACGACGATCCCTACGTCGAGCCGGTGGAGCGCCAGCCTCTCGATCTCGAGATCGACGTGGCGATCATCGGCGGCGGCTTCAGCGGTCTGATGGCGGCTGCGCGCCTCAAGGAGCGCGGCGTCACCGACTTTCGCGTCATCGAAGCCGGAGGCGACTTTGGCGGAACCTGGTACTGGAACCGCTATCCCGGAGCGCAGTGCGACATCGAGTCCTACTGCTATCTGCCGCTGCTCGAAGAGACCGGCTACATGCCCAAGGAGAAGTACTCCTACGCCCCGGAGATCTTCGAGCATACGCGCCGTGTCGGTGAGTACTTCGACCTCTATCCGAATGCGCTCTTTCAGACGCGCGTTTCCGAGGTTCGCTGGGACGAGGCAACCCAGCGCTGGCACGTGACGACGCAGCAGGGTGACGACATTCGCGCTCGTTTCGTTGTCCAGGCGACGGGACCGGCGAATCGCCCGAAACTGCCGGGCATTCCGGGGATTCGCGACTTTGCGGGGCACACCTTCCACACGTCGCGTTGGGACTACGACTACACGGGCGGCGACCACAGCGGCGGCCTCACCGGACTCGAGGACAAGAGAGTTGCGGTGATCGGTACCGGTGCCACGGCGATCCAGTGTGTGCCCTTCGTCGGCGCTCACGCCGAGAAGCTCTTCGTCTTCCAGAGAACTCCCTCGTCGGTCGATCTGCGCGGCAACGCGCCGACGGACGAGGAGTGGTACGGGGGCCTCGAACCGGGCTGGCAGCGGGCGCGACGAGAGAACTTCGCCTCGATCCTGGCGGGCATGCCCAACGGCCCGGATCAGGTCGCCGACGGCTGGACCGACATCGCGCGGCGTATCGGCATCTCACTGGCGACGCGACCTCCGGAGGCAGGAGACCTCGACATGTCCGAGATCCAGATGCGCGCCGAACTCGCCGACTTCGAAAAGATGAACGAGATTCGGTCGCGCGTCGACGACGAGGTCTCGAACGCCGAGACCGCCGAGAAGCTCAAGCCCTGGTACCGCCAGTTCTGCAAGCGGCCAACTTTCAACGACGAGTTCCTGGCGACCTTCAACCGCCCGAACGTCGAGCTCGTCGACGTCTCGGAGAGCAAGGGCGTCGAGCGCATCACAGCGAAGGGCGTCGTCGCGAACGGCGTCGAACACGAGGTCGACTGCATCATCTACGCGACCGGCTTCGAGATCACGACGTCGGCGCAGCGCCGCGTCGACTTCGACACTCTCGGCAGGGACGGCCAGTCGCTCTACGACCATTGGGCCGATGGCTTCCGGACGCTTCACGGTCTCACCAGCCACGGCTTCCCCAACTGGTTCACGATCGGCATCAACCAGAACGGCCTGTCGCCGAACATGACGGCGATGTTCGATGACCAGGCGGTGCACGTCAGCTACGTCATCGACGAGGTGATGAAGCGCGGCAAGACGGTGTTCGACGTCACGCCTGAGGCGGAGCAGGCCTGGGTCGATCAGATCGTCCAGCTGGCCGAGGCCGGTGCCGCCGGCACCACAGCCTTCCTCGAAGACTGCACGCCGGGTTACTACAACCGCGAGGGCCAGGCGGGCGAGCGCAGTCTGCAGAACTCGCCTTACGCCCCTGGCATCAACGTCTTCAACGCCGTGCTGGCGGCGTGGCGGGACAAAGACGATCTGGAAGGCTTCGAGCTCAGCTGATCGCCGAGGCGGACATCAGTCTCTGCGGCGGGTGAGGCGCTCTCGAACGGCGTCCGCGGACCAGTCGGGGTCGGCTGTCTCGCAGCGCGTCAGCAGTGCATCCCGCCTCGCCAAGAGCGCGTCGACCGCAGGGGCTTCGAGGAGGCCTTCGAACACCGCGTCCAGCTCGTCTCGCTCGAGCGAGCGCAGCGAGGCGAGAAAGCCGCTGCTCACGGGGCCGCAGCCTTCGATGAGAAACGGCTCCAGTCTCTCTTCGAGCGGAAATGCAACGCTGTTGTCGGCCAGCACGATGCGCCGTGATTCGGGCAGGAACATGCGACCTGCAGGAACGCGCTCGGTGACTCCGATCAGAGCCGAGAACGCCATCGCCTCGGCGATCTCGGTCTCGAGACCTTCGAGCAGCTGCCACGCGAGATACTCCTCGAGCAGCTCTTGATCCCAGGCGTTCTCCAGCCAGATCTGCACCAGACCCCGCTGCCCCTTGACGCGCCGTGGCACGGTAACGGGCACGCTGCCGAGTCCCAGCAGACGGTCGAGCCGGTAGGCGGCGATGGTGTTCTCGTAGCGGCGCGGTGTGCGTCGGCCCGCGGCCGCGGCTTCCTCGACCGTCTCCTGTCCGGCTCCGAAAAGAGCTCTGAGCAGCCGGCCTTCGCCGCGCAGTTCGAGCAGGCTCAGCGGAAGACCGAGATCTGCGGGCTCGTTCGAGGTGATGCGGGCGTTCAGGAGGAAGTCCTCCAGGGCCTCGTCGGTCAGCTC
>JBCCLJ010000403.1:0-2917 GCA_039026915.1 Acidobacteriota bacterium | reverse complement strand
GTCGCCACCGACGACGCTCGAGAGCGCTTCGCGCACCGAACGTCCCGAGCGGATCTGCGCCAACGTCTCACCCATCTTCTCCGCGACGTTCCCCGCTTCGGGAGCCGCGCTCCAGCTGTCCAGGGCCAGCGCCGCGTAGTGCGCGAGCCAGTCGCCGTAGGCCGTCTCGAGATCGGCGACCGGGCTGCCCATGGTGCCGAGATCCTGACTGATCTGCTCTGCCTGATACGAGCGGAGCTCGACGACCTTTCGAGCCCCTGCGACCTCTTCGACGCAGCGTAGCCCGACCCAGCCACTCACCGCCTCGAGCAGCCAATCGGCGCCAGCCGAGAGTCTCAGATCGCCCATGTCGACCACGGCACGCTGGGCCAGCGCACGGGCAATCTCGTACTGGCGAATCGTGCGACCGAAACCCTCCTCGGCGACTCCCCAGGCAACATCCTCCGGAAGCCAGAGCACGTCTTCGAAGAGACGAAGTTCACCAGCGTGTGCCGGCACCTGCACCGCCTGTTCGACCCGCGGCTCGATTCCCAGAGTCCGGCCCACGCATCCGACGGCGTCGAGTACGTCCGCCTGCACCGCATCAGCCTGAGGCTCGAACGAAGCTGTGTGCCAGAGCGTCGTGAAGTTGGCCGCCTTCTGGCTCGGCGGCCTCGGCATCCAGACGCTGGCGAAGTCGAGCGGTCCTGAGCCCCCGCCGGTCGCGCCGACGGCGTGGCCCTCGGGATACTCGATGTTCCAGGTCCAGGAGCCGGCCGGGGCGACTCCGAGTGCCGTCACGAGGGCTCCGGCCTCGGGAAGCTCCGGCAGCTCTTTCGAAAGCTCGTTCTCGAGGCGATCGAGCGGGCCTCGCACTAGCCGATGCGGATCGTGACCGAGCCTCGGCAGCAGCAGTTCGGCACGAAGCCAGACGCTCTCCGGGCGCAGCCACGGCGGATCCTCGACCGGCCAGTCTTCGAAGCGGACCTTCAGATCGAGCTCCAGTGAGCACGGACTCTCGCTACAGGCTGGCGTCTGGACGATCAGGTGATCCTCGATCGACTCGAGATCGGCTGCCGCTCCGTCGATTCGCGCCGACGCCACCTCGACGCCGTGGGGCACCGTCGCGTGGAGCGTGCCCTCGGGGGTCTCGAGCCCCTCGATCGTCCAAAGGGCCTCTCCGGAGCGGCTTCGCGGATCCAGCGAAGCGCTCACGGACCCGCCGGCCAGCGCCAGTGAGCTCGCCTGTGTCCAAAGCTCCGACTCCCACTCGGCGTCGCCGGCGATACTCGAGGCGATCGACTCATACTCTCCCGTCGCGACGAGGCGCTGGTTCAGAAGACCGAAGAGGCCCACCGCGCCGAGTAAAGTCGCCGCGAGCAGCAGCCCGGGCGCACCCCGCAACCGGACCGCGGCGGCGCGAAATCGATCTCTCGTCGTCAGAGCGGTACCGCGCCTCCAGCTGATCACGGCGAGAAGGCCGAAGAGCGTCGCCAAAGCCATCTTGAAGGCGTTCACCGCGACCAGCATGCCGGTCCAGGGAGTCCAGCCGGTGATGCTGGACAGAGCCATGTGCGGCGGGATCGCGAGCTGCAGGGGCGGGTACTGGACGACGCCGAGCTCGTGGTTGATGACGGCGATGAAGGCAAACAGCATCGAGATCGCATAGGCGGTTCCCGCGTGCCGGATCACCGCGTGCGTCAGGAGGACGAGCACCGAGAGCTCGGCAAGCGAGGGAAAGTAGTAGCCGAGGAAGAAGAGGAACGGCGTGAGCGGCTCATAGGCCTCGGGAGCGGCCACCAGCGAAATCACGCTGACGGCCACTGCAGGTACCGCGCAGAAGATCAGCGTCACGCCGAGGGCAGTGATCGCCTTGGCAGCAACCCTCACGAGAAGCGGCGCGCGGCTCGCATCGAACCACTCGGCGAAACCTTGACGTTCGTCGCGGCGCACCAGAAGACCCGCAAAGGCCGCGATGATGAACACGAAGACGAGATAGAAGTTCTCGCCCATGAAGTCCATGAGGGCCGCGAGCGTCGGAATCTTGGGCCCCGTTTTGTGCTGGATGAAGTTGACCGAGGCACTGCCGAAAGCAGCCACAAGCAGGAGCACCAGAGTCAGCCGAAAGCCGAACCCACGAGTGGCGATGCGCAGCTGCCAGCGGGCCTCCAGATAGAGAGCGCGCCACCAGCTCGGCCGATCCGCAGTGCTGCCGAGGCTCCCTTCGGCAGCCGCGTCGGCTGCTGCACGCGTCCGGGCGGGCTTCGGCTGACCCTTGCTCCGCGAGCTCCGCTCGAGCACCAACCGTTCGCGCTTCACGGTGAGCAGAGTCGCTGCGAAGAGAAGCAGCGGCGGGAAGAGCCAGACCGCCCGGTTCACCAGGAAGGGACGGGTCGGCTCGATCACGGCGACCTGCCTTTCGGCCGGAGTCCAGCCGAGCGTCTGTTCCTCCATCTCGGCGTAGCCGGAAGGGTCGATGATCGAGGCGATGGACAGCTCAATGTCGCCGCCCCGAAGCACGATCATCGACGTCATCCACAGCATCATCAACAGGGCGGCAACACTGAAAGGCCCGACGGTGCTCCGCGTCCAGATCGTTGCGCTCACGAAGAGCGCACCGATTCCCAGAGAGGCTGGAATGACGTGAACGAGCGTGGTGAGCCCCAGAGCAAACCAAGGCGTGGGCCCGGAGGTGTTCGGAGGAATGATGCCGATCGCCTCGTAGAGCGGAGCGAGGACGATCCCGAGGAGAATGGCCCAGCCCAGGAGCACCGCGATGCCCGCAGCACCCACATACCGGGCCACGAGCAGCAGGCGCAGCGACACGGGCGTCGCCATGACCACTTCGTGGAGCCGTGCCGACTGATCCCGGACGACGACTTGAGCGAAGACCCAGGCCCAGGCAAAGAAGGTGGTGATCATCTGCCCGGTGCCCATC
>JBCCLJ010000402.1:0-2939 GCA_039026915.1 Acidobacteriota bacterium | reverse complement strand
GAAGAGGGCCTGCACGAGTGGAGCCTCGACGACCGCCAAGCCGGACGCACCGAGTTCCGCATCTACAGCGAGGGCCAGGGGCTCCCCAACCAGCGAGTCTGGGGCATTCTCGAAGACGATGCAGGAATGCTCTGGGTCAGCACGAACCGCGGCATCGCGCGCATCGACGCTGAAACCGGCGCGATCCGGACCTATGACGAGTCGCGCGGCCTCCAGTCGGCGGAGTTCAACTTCGGTGCCGCACATCGCGGCCCGAGCGGACGCCTGTACTTCGGCGGCGTCCAGGGCTTCAACGCTTTCGACGCGAAGAGCATTCGAAGCAACGAGCACGTGCCGCCGGTCGTCTTCACCTCGGTGCGCAAGCTGAACCAGCCGATCGAGCTCGACCGGCCGGTCTGGGAGCTGGAAGAGCTCGAACTGGACCACCGTGACTCGGTCGTCACCATCGGCTTTGCCGCACTCGACTTCACGGCGCCGCATCTCAACCGCTACCAGTACAAGCTCGAAGGGCTCCAGGACGAATGGATCGAGCTCGAGGACAGCCCTCGCGCGACCTTCGCGAAGCTCAGCCCCGGCAGCTACACCCTTCGCCTGCGTGCCTCGAACAACGAAGGCGTCTGGAACGACGACGGTGCGACTCTGCGCATGAAGGTGCACCCGCCCTTCTGGAACTCCAACTGGGCCTGGATCGCCTACATCGCACTCGGTGTCGGGGCGATGTTCTATTACGCGCGCTCGCAGGCCGCCAAGCTTCGACACGAAGAGAACTACAGCCGTCAGCTCGAGGCCAAGGTGCGCGAGCGCACGCAGGAGCTCGAAGAGGCGACCGTCACCGACCCGCTGACGGGACTCAAGAACCGCCGCTATCTGATGACGACGGTCGCGGAGGAGCTGCGCGCGATCGACCGCTTCAACTCGACGCGCGCGGCCGAGGAACGCCCCCGCAACCTGCTCTTCCTGATGGTCGACCTCGACGGTCTCAAGCAGATCAACGACACCTACGGTCACTCCTGCGGCGACAACGTCATCAAGCAGATGCGCGACATCCTGCAGGGCGCGTGCCGCGAGACCGACACGGTCATCCGCATGGGCGGCGACGAATTCCTCATCGTCGGCAGAGACGTCAACCGGCAAACCGCCGAGATCCTCGCGGAGCGCGTTCGCACGAGCGTCGAAGACAACCTCTTTGATCTGGGCGAGGACGGCTCGACCGCACTCTCCTGCTCGATCGGCTTCGCCTTCTACCCCTTCGTCGATGAGGCCCCGGAGCGGGTCACCGGCGATCAGGTGGTGACGATCGCCGATCGCGCCCTCTACGTCGCCAAGACGAGCGGCCGCAACGCATGGGTCGGAATTCACGGCACCGGCAAGACGCTGAAGGTCGATCTCAGCGAAGCGCTGCAATCGGGCCTGCAGACCCTCGTCGCTCGGGAGGCTCTGATTGTCGGCGCTTCCCTCGGAGAGGGCGACCTCGTTTGGGGCCAGGAAGCCGGCTAGAGCCCGCTCGAAAACTCGCGCGGCGGGGAGCAGGATCTGCTCTCACTTCTCGCCCATGCCGATGACGGCGAATGGAGGCGCAAGCCGCGGGTTGAGAGGTTTCCGTCGCAGAGGCGAACGAAGGCCTTTGCACGGCACCCTCTGCACGATGAGAGGAGAACTCGTCTGCGTTTCACTGCGCATGCATGAGGAGCAAGGTGCCGTCGATCTTCGAAGCGACGGCCTTCGTTCCACCGCTGCGGAAAAGAGACGCACCGAATCGACAGGGCAGACGCCACTCGCTTGGCGCAACCATGGCGCGTGGACTGAGCGCTACGGGACTCTTTCATCAGGCCTCGAGACCCACTGACATACTGCCCGCGACCATGCGCGCAGATTCTCCCTGCAGCCTCTCTCAGAAAGCGGCTGTCTTCCTCGACGATGTCCGATTCAACTACGAAGGACCCTCGAGCTTCGAGCTGTCGATCGACCGCCTGACCGTCGAGACAGGAGAGCGGCTGGCGATCCAAGGCGCGTCCGGGTCCGGCAAGTCGACGCTCCTGCGACTGATCGCCGGACTTCTATCGCCTCAGAACGGTCGACTCGACGTCTTCGGCAGCGATCTGGCCGGCGCGACGGACACCGAGCGGCGCCAGTTCCGCCTGCACACGATCGGCTTCGTCTTCCAGGACTATCCGCTCGTGGAGTCGCTGAGCGCGCTGGAAAACGTGCTGCTGCCTCTGCGCCTCGTGCCGAAGGTGACGATGACCGGTGAAGACGTCGACCGCGCACGCTCGCTGCTCCGGCGGCTCGACCTCCCTGACTCCTACGAGGTCAAGCCGGCGGCTCTCTCACAGGGAGAGCGCCAGCGAGTCGCCATCGCCCGGGCCCTCGTCCACGAGGCACCTCTCCTCCTCGCCGACGAGCCGACGACGGGACTCGATCCGCAGCGCACCGAAGAACTCCTCGATCTGTTGTTCGCGCTGCAGAAAGAACGCGGGCTGACGATCCTGGCCGCATCTCACGATCCGGTCCTCGCCGAGCGCTTCGGCAAAGCGGTCTCGATCGAGAGCCTCAGCACGGGCGCGAGATGCTGAGCGCCCTCCGTCACGCACTCGCGCTCTCGTGGCGGAGCCTCCGCCACGAGCCGCGCAAGGCAGCAGCGCTGACGACCGCGCTCTGGATCGCCTTCTCCCTTCCCGTGCTTACCTGGCTCTCCACGCAGCATCTCGAAAGCTCTCTCTTCGCACGCTCGGAGTCGACCCCGATCCTCCTGGGATCGCCGGGAAACGACTACGACCTCGCCCTCTCCTCTCTCTACTTCCGTAGTCGACCACGCGAGACACTTCCGATCGCTACGCTGACGTCGATCGAGGCCGAGTCACCCGGTCTCGTGGTGCCGATCTACCTGGGCCATTCGCTGCAGGGTCGCCCGATCGTCGCGACGAGTCGCTCCTACTTCG
>JBCCLJ010000401.1:0-3002 GCA_039026915.1 Acidobacteriota bacterium | reverse complement strand
CGAGCCGATCACCGAGTATTGCGACCGCCACAGGGTCATCAACCGGGATCGTTTGAGGCTGATGATCGACGTCTGTCGCGGAGTTCAGCACGCACACCAGAAGGCGATCATTCATCGTGACCTGAAGCCTTCGAACATCCTCGTTCGTGACGGCGAGGGGCGTCCGCAGCCCAAGATCATCGACTTCGGCATCGCCAAGGCCGTGGGGCACAAGCTGACCGACGAGACGATGTACACGCAAATCGGGCAGTTCGTCGGCACGCTGGACTACATGAGCCCGGAGCAGGCGGACCCGGGCCAGCTCGGAGTCGACACTCGCGCGGACGTCTACGCCCTGGGCGTCGTCCTTTACAAGCTTCTGACCGGCGAGCTCCCGTTCGACTCGGAGGAGATGCGCCGGGTCGGCTACGACGAAGCGCGGCGCCGCATCCGTGAGGTCGATCCGCCGCGTCCGAGTACGCGCGTCAGCTCGCTCGGCGAGGAGTCGACCGCTCGCGCCGTCGAACGGCGCACCGAGGCGGGAGCGCTGCGGCGAGAGCTCGAGGGAGATCTCGACTGGATCGTGCTCAAAGCCCTCGAGAAGGATCGTTCGAGACGCTACGACTCGCCGGCCGAGCTCGCGACCGACCTGCAGCGCTTTCTCGATCACGAACCCGTGACCGCCCGTCCGCCAAGTGCAGCGTACCGCGCACAGAAGTTCGTCCGCCGGCATCGCGTCGGCGTGGCTTTCGGATCGCTCCTCGCGCTCGCGGGCCTGCTCCTCGTGCTCACGACGCTTCTCCAGAACCGACGGATTGCTGCCGAGCGCGACCGCGCGAACCGTGAAGCGTTGGCTGCGAACGCCGCGCTGGACTTCATGGCCGATCTCTTCAACATCGCCGACCCCTCGGAGACCCGGGGCAACAGCATCACCGCGCGCGAGGTGCTCGACCGCGGTGCGGAGCGCATCGGCAGCTCTTTCGAAGAGCTCCCGGAAGTTCGCGCCCGCATGATGGGCACCATCGGACGTGTCTACGAGAGCCTCGGTCTCTACGAGCCGGCGGAAGAAGCGCTCGAGGCGGCTCTCGACCTGCAGCGCGCGTCCGAGGACGGAGATCCGATGGCTCTCGCCGAGGCGCTGAGCAACCTGGGCTTCCTCAAGCGCGAGCAGGGCGACATCGACGGCGCCGAAGAGGCGCACCGTGAATCTCTGGCCCTGCGGCTCGCGGCGCACGGAGACCGGCATCTCGACGTGGCCGAAGGCTGGTTCCAGCTCAGCATCGTTCACGGCGACCGCGGGGAGTTCGCGGAGGCGTTGGAGTTCAGCCGCCGCGCGCACGACATGGCGGCGGAGCTGGCGCCGGAAGAGCGAGCCCTCAGACAGCCCTATCTGCGCAACATCGCCAACTCGCTGGCTGACCTCGGTCGCAACGAAGAGGCGCTGCCGGTCTATCGCGAGATCCTCGACTTTCTCGTAGCTTCGAACGTCGGTGATTCGCTCGACCTCGCCTTCGCTCACGACAATCTGGGGCTGGTCCTGCACGATCTTTCGCGAATGGACGAGGCGGAGACGCACTACCGGGAAGCGCACCGGATTCTGCTGCGCCTCTTTGGCCCGGAGCACCCGGAGGTTGCGCAGACGCACGGCAATCTGGCCGATTTCCTTCTGGACTCGGGGCAGCTGGAGGAAGCCGAGAAGCTGAGTCGCCGCGCGACCGAGCTCTCTCACGCGCTCCAGGGTGAGAGTCATTACATGACGGCAGATCACCAGACCACCTTGGTCCTGACGCTCCTCGAGCTCGGTCGCGTCGAGGAGGCCGCGGCGCTGGCCGATGACATCCTCCCGATCTACCGCCGCTCCTTGCCGGAGGAGCATCCGAAGGTCGCCGAGGGCATGGCGGCCGTCGGCGCGGTCCGTCTCGCGGAGGGCCGCCTCGAAGAGGCGGAGACCCTGCTCAAGCAGGCTTACGAGCGCGCGATCGAAGACGGAGTTCTGCCGGCGGACCTCCAAGAGCGGAGGAAGGAGCTCGAGGAGCTCTTCCGGATTCTGGGTAACGAGCAGGAGGGGGCGAACTGGCTGGAGAGTTCCAGAAGCCAACGAACTCAATCCGAGGGCCGCCCTTGACGGACGCGCGAGCCACAGGGCCGGGTGCGCTCAGAAACCGCGGCTTCGTCCTGCGTCGATCGCTACTGCAGCGAGACGAGATCGAATCGCTGCGAAACGAATTGGAGCGCTTCGACATGCCAAAGGGGCGAGGCGGAGTTCGCGGTCTTTTGGGCCGGTCGCGATTGCTTCACGATCTCATCGTCGGCTCCGTCGGCAGGTTCGCTTGTTCCCTCGTCGGGCATCCGGTGCGTGCCGTCAAGCTGACGCTGTTCGACAAGACTCCGGGCTCGAACTGGACCCTGCCACTACATCAGGACCGCGTTGTGGTGGTCGATAGAAGAGAGGACGTCGAGGGTTTTGGGCCTTGGACGGTCAAGAACGGCCAACCTCACGCCCAAGCTCCAGCAGAGGTGCTTTCTTCACTTCTTGCCGTCCGCGTTCACCTGGACGATGCTCCGGAAGATGGCGGGGCGCTCCGGGTGATTCCGGGGAGCCATACCCATGGAACGCTCTCCCGGCTCGATATGGAGACCCTCTTGAAGGAAAAGCCTGTCCAGGTGTGCCCCGCGAACAGCGGCGACGCCTTCGCCATGCGCCCTCTTCTTCTGCACGGTTCGCTTCCTGCCCAGCGTCCCGATCGTCGTCGCGTGCTGCACTTCGAGTTCGCGACGGGCGAGCTTCCGCCACCCCTGCTCTGGCCCGAGGGGTCGATTCTCGTTCCGGATTCGGAAGTGCGATGACCTTCAAAGTAGCGCTCAAGCGCGTCTACGACGACCCCTCCTCGGAGGATGGAACGCGCGTTCTCGTCGAGCGTCTTTGGCCACGCGGAGTCTCGAAGGACCGTGCTTGCGTCGACATCTGGTCGAAAGAGACGGCGCCGTCGAAGGAACTGCGGCACTGCACGCGCCGGAACGTT
>JBCCLJ010000400.1:0-3053 GCA_039026915.1 Acidobacteriota bacterium | reverse complement strand
TCACCGGGGCGTTGCTCGGAGCGAGCGACGTAGGAGCGCCAGACTTCGGCGTCGAAGGCGGGCGCCTCAGCGAGCGCCGCGGCGGCGCTGGCCGCTGCGCCCGGGCTCGGTGCGACGCGGAGGATCGCGCTGTGCGGTTGACGCCGATCGGCTTCGTCGAGCAGCTCGAGCCACGCCCGGCCGACGTTGGCGGCGGTGAACAGCACGACGTTGGCAGCGACGAGCGTCGCAAGGCTGAGCGCCATGCGTCCCGGTCGTCGCAGTGCGTTGCGCAGCGCATAGGCGAGCAGCGGTCGGCCGGAGAGGCCGGTGGGGAGTTGGGCCGCGATTCCCGCGTCGCGAGAGGGTGCCGACGCAGCGAGGCACTCGCGCACCGTGCGGCGCGTGGCACGCAGCACGGCGGGAAGCGCCAGAACGACGGGCAGCAGAAGGGAGAGGGTGACGAGTCCGAAGAGCCAGGACGCCTCGAGCGCCAACGAGCTCATGCGCAGATTGAGAAAGCCGCCGGTGAAGTCGGCGTAGCTGCGACCGAGCAGCAGGCCGAGCGGCACTCCGACCCCAGCGCCCAGAGCGCCCAGCACACCGAGCGTCAGTGCGTAGAGCGCCGCGATCCGTCGTCCGCTCGCGCCAAGCGTCTTGAGCGTGCCGATTTGCGGAATCTGCGCGTGCAGGAGCGCCTGCAGCGTCGTGACGTTGAGCACGGCAGCGAGCACGAAGGCGAAGCCGCCGAAGATCAGGAGAGTGAGCAGCAGCGCCTCCATCTGACCCTGGTGAGGATGGTCGCCCGGCGGCGGAATGAATGCTCGACCGAGGTCGGTCGCGGCCTCCCCTTGGTGCTCAGCGCGCCAGGCGGAGCGCAGCGACTCGACGCCGGCGGAGATCCCTGCGCGCGTGAAGGAGGGTCCTCGCTCGAAGGCGAGCAGAAGCTCGTCGGGCAGCGACGAAGCGCCCGGCGGCAAGAGCAGCGCGAGCGTTTCCCGGGTGACGTAGCCGTAGCCCATGCCCTCCATCCACGCGGGCGCCTGCCCCGGGTCGTGCACGACACCGCTGACGAGGAGCGGCTGCGGAGCACCGCCGGGAAGCGTTGTGACGACTTCACGACCGGTACCGGAGCGCAGGATGCCGAGAGCGCTCTGCTCGAGTGCGATCTCACCCAGGCCCGGCGCGCGGCCCTCTTCGAGCGTGAACGTACTCACCTGCGGGTCGGCGAAGCTCTCGACCACGAAGAGCTGCAGACCGATCCGCTCCGGCGCGGCATCGGGCGCGGCATCGGGCGCGCGCGAGGGGCGCTCGGCCGTCGCTCTTTCGGTGCGCCGCAGCTCGGCCGCGACGATGCCGGGTTGCTGGAGAGTGAGGGCGACCAGCCGGTTCAGCTCCTCGTTGCTTGCCGCCTCGACGTCGACGAAGGCAGACGCCGGTACCGAGCCGCCGAAGCTCCGTGCCATCTCGCGGTCGAGCAGCCGGTAGCCCGAGACGAGGGCAACGAAGGCGAGCAGCCCCACCGCGTTCGCTGCGACGAGTAGCGCCGCTCGGCCCCGCTGCGCAGTGAGATCGCGCAGCGCCTTGGTGGCGGTGAGCCGAAAGCTCATGCGGCCTCCGTGGTCGCCAGACGACCGTCGACGAGACGCAGGATGCGGTCCGCACGCTGGGCGAGATCCGGCTCGTGCGTTGCGAGGACGAGCGTCGTGCCGTCGCCGGCGAGCTCGGTGAAGAGCTCGGCCACTTCCTTCGATGTCTGCGAATCGAGACTGCCCGTCGGCTCGTCGGCGATGAGCAGCGCCGGCTCGTTGACGAGTGCCCGCGCGATGGCCACGCGCTGCTGCTGCCCGCCGGAGAGCGCCTCCGGAAACTTGCGCGCCTGGTCCGCGACGCCGACGCGCTCGAGCAGCTCCAGTCCGCGAGCTGTGGCCTCGCCTCCGTGTGCCGCCTCGCCGGCGAGCTCGCGCGGCAGCAGCACGTTCTCGAGCACGGTGAGCGTCGGCAGCAGCTGGAAGAACTGAAAGACGACGCCCACATGCCGCGCCCGCCAGGCCGCGAGCTGCTCCTCCGAGCGCTCGTGCAGTGGTTCGCCGCGAAAGCGCAGTGCGCCATGCGTCGGCCGATCGAGTCCGGCCAGCAGATGCAGCAGGGTCGTCTTGCCGCTGCCTGAGCGCCCGACGAGCGCGACAGTCTCGCCCTCCACAAGGTCGAACGAGACGTCGTCGACCGCGGGGAAGGGGCCTTCGGGAGTGGGGAAGTGTCGGCTCAGACGAGAGAGCTGAAGCAGGGTCGCGGGCTCTGCGTGCAAGAGAAGTCTCCCTGTTTCCGGACGGTGTCCGGAAACGGATAGTGTTCGTGAGCATGAGAGTACGCAGAGCTGGGTTCCGAGGTCTCGCTCAAAGAGGGGAAGACGTTCGTTACCGAACAGAACGGAGGAATCGTCCGGAAGCGCGGGCGGGCTCCCTCGTGATCTGCGTTGTGGCTCCTCGGGACGCGGCCTTGGGTCCGATCCCACGTCGCTACGCTCCTGGGATGCGTGCTCGGTGTGGCGGTTGCCACACCTGCGCTCGCCGGTATCGATACTCCGGTCCGCTGAGCGGACCTCCGCGACAGCGAAGGCCTGCCTTCGCCCTCCGGGGAATGACGGCCTGTTCCCGGGATTCACAGACGTCATTCGCCTCGTCCAAGCGGGCTTTGCCCGCGTCGCTTGGCGCCTGGCCAACTGCATCGGACTGCAAGCCCGGTTTCGGCCCGCATCCCTCCGTCGCGTCAATCCAGGAGCGCAGCGACGTGGGACCGGTTGATAGTCCGCGCCGCAGAGGACCACAAAGATGACCAGAACCAAAGACTCCGACTCCCACCACCGAGACGGCGGCTCGACTCCTCCGGACTCCACCCCCAAGCCCGACCGCCGCGTCACCCGCACCAAGCGCCTCCTCCGGCAGGCCCTCATGGAGCTCGTGCGCGAAAAGGACTACGCGCGCATCACCGTCCAGGACATCCTCGACCGCGCCGACGTCGGCCGCTCGACCTTCTACACGCACTACCGCGACAAGGACGACCTGCTCCTCGGC
>JBCCLJ010000399.1:0-3079 GCA_039026915.1 Acidobacteriota bacterium | reverse complement strand
GTCCCGTACCTGGCCCAGACGCTCTTTCTCGGCGAGTTGAAGTCACGCGAGGAGTCGGTGCGGTTCTTCGAACAGCTGCGCGAAGAGATCGAGATCCGGCTCAAGATCCTGCTCGAGATCGACGGCGCCGTCCTGCTCGAGCAAGAGGAGTCCGAGAGGCTCGAGGACACCGACTACTACGGCCAGCTGGTTCTCAATCACGGTATCCACCGCTGGCGCGCCCTGCTCGACTGGACCGGGGAGAGCCTCGCGATCCTCCAAGACGACTCCCAGTCCCTCGAGGTCCTGCATCGCGCAGGCGATCTGGCGAGGAGCCACCCAATGACTGCGGATCTGCCGAAGGGAGAACCCTCATGACCGAAACCCTCTACATCGCCTCGCGCAACGTCCATCTCGTCTTCGGCACGGTCGCTCTGCTCACCTTCTGGCTGCAGATCGCACGCCGAAAGGGCGGGCCCGGGCACCGCCGGTGGGGCTTCGTCTACGCAGGATCCATGGCCGGCGTCCTGGTCTCGTCGCTGCCGATGATCGCGATCGGACTGCAGCGTGGCGAAACGGTGATCGGCCTCTTTCTCGGCTTCCTCACGCTGATCACCTTCGGGGCCGGAGTCGACGCGCTGCGTGCCTCTCGCCATCGCTCCTCGGGAGCGTGGATGCGCGACGGCTGGACGATGGCGATCACCGCTCTCATCGGCGCCTACTCCGTGCTGCTCGTCGTCCTCTTCGCGCAGACCAAAGTCGTCCTGCTGCTCGTCATGGCGGGCGTCGGCTTTGCCGGCGTGGCCGAGGCCCTCGTGAAGAGGAAGCCCGGTCGGC
This sequence comes from Acidobacteriota bacterium, assembly GCA_039026915.1. GTDB lineage: Bacteria > Acidobacteriota > Thermoanaerobaculia > Multivoradales > Multivoraceae > JBCCLJ01. The sequence continues at coordinate 2,263 of JBCCLJ010000399.1, read as the reverse complement.
CGTACGTGTGGTGGGTCGAGCACGTCAACGGCACGCTCGCGACCGGCATCGCGGTGCACGTCGCCTTTCTCTCCTTCGGCATGCGCGGACTCTTCGGCTTCGGTGGCTTCAGCGTCTGGACTTTCCTCACTCCAATCGCCGCGGCACAGCTCGCCTCGGTCTACTTCCGTCGCAGGTTCGCGGGCGGCGCCGACGGTGCCAAGGAGAAGGCTCTCGCCAAGGGCATCGTGGTTTGAGTCGGCTCTCTAGGAGGTCGCGGAGCCGGTGCTCCACCACGATTCCGGCTTGCGCCGCTCGCCGCCTCCTCGGCGGCCGTCGATCCAGAGCATCCAGCGCCGCAGCGGTGAGCCCATGAGCCGAAAGCGCCAGCGCGTCCACCACTTCGGCCCCTTGCGGTTGTAGGGGCATACGCGAACGCAGATCGAGCAGTCGGTCATCTGCTTCGTCCAGAAGCCGAAGCACTTCTCGGCGTCGGTCGTCCATTTGCGCACGCCGACGAGGTTCGAGCGGTTGTGTGGCTCCGCCTCGGGCTCGCCCTTCGCGATGGCGCCCGGAGGACACGCGTCGCTACAGCGACGGCATACGCCGCAGAACTCCTTGACGCCGAAGCGCCGCGGCCGATCGTGCGCCAGAGGCAGATCGGTGAACACCTTGCCGATGCGCAAGCGCGGACCGAGGCCCGGTGCGATGAGCAGGCCGTGTCGGCCGTACTCACCCAGGCCTGCCTGGATCGCCAGCGGGATGCTCAGCGCCGTGTCGTTCATGCTGGCGTAGGCGCGGTAGCCGAGATTGCGAACGTACTGAGCCAGCGCGAGCAGCGTGACCACGTCCTTCGAGTAGCCGACGCCGGTCGCCGTGCCGCTCAGGGCCGACGGCACCGTTCGCAGCAAATCGTGGTCCATCTCGTGACAGACGACGATCACGGAGGTGAGGCCCTCTGGCAGATCCATGGGCGTCTCGTTCTCTTCCCGGCGAGAGTACTTGTGGGTGTAGAGCCAACGCTCGTCGTGGCGGGTGATCCCGACCAGATCAGCGCCGAAGAGCCGCGCAACCTGCTTGACCTGCGTCGCTGTCTCCTCAGGACTCTCGAGCTCGGCCTTCTCCGGTGCGCCCTCGCGCTGCGCCGTCAGGTAGTCGAGAAAACCCTCGCGGCGGTCTTCGTGCTCGAGCCTCTCGGCGAACGTGTCGGCAACGTGCCACGCCGCGTTGCGCAACGCGAAGTCTCGATGCCCGTAGCCCGCGACGGAACGCCACTCCTCGAGCGGGCGGCGATAGGACTCGTAGAACCGGTCGGACCGATCCGATCGCACCTCTTCGTCCCAGAAGGAGCGGCTGAAGACGTCGTCCCGCTGCGAGAACCGGCGAAAACCCGGCCCGACGTCGAAGCCCGCCTCCGCATCGGAACCGCAGCCTCCGGGACAGGAAGCGCAGCCGCCCGCCGCCTCACTCATGGTCTCTCACGGCGCGCCGGTCGGCGGCGTTTCGATTCGAGACGCGATGGAACGATCCGAGCACGGCTCTAGTCTCTCACTCCTCTGCTCGGCCACTCCACCCGCCTTCACGTCGTCAGAGCGCGAGCTCGACGGCGCCCCCGAGCACGGACACCGAACGCACCGTGAGCTCCTCCACCTCTCCGTCCAGCATCACCTTGCGAGCCATGGGACGCTCGAACGAGTAGCGTTTCACCTGGCGCAGCTTGAAAGCCGGATGATCGACGTGCGTGCCTCGAAAGATGCGGGGGAAGGCATGAATGAGGGACATTCGTGACGAGCGCTCACCCCAGACGAGCTCGAAGAGGCCGTCCGCCGTGTCGGCCTCGGGCGCGAGACGCATCGCACCACCGACGGTCGCCGTGTTCTGGCAGCAGAGCATCCACGACGAGCGCGGCACCTCTCCCAGCGGCTCGGACGTGCCGTCGTACGTTTCATGCAGCAGGCGCACGAGCTCGATCACCACGCTGACCGAGTAGCCGAAGATCCCGAGGAACTTGAGACGACGGTTGACGACGTCGGCGACCCGGGTCGGCAGTCCGAAGGTCACGGAGCTGAGCGCGAGCTTGGAGCGCACAGCTCCGCGCTCGACATGGCGCACGACGAGCACGTCGCTGCGAGTTCTTCGTTCATCGAGCAGAGCTTCGACCGCAGACTCCACCGGCCTTCGGCCTTGCGGTGTGAAGTGGCGCACGAGCGAGTTGCCGGTTCCGAGGGGCAGGACGCTCAGGACGCACGGAGTCTCGGCCGGCGACCGGCGCAGCGCCCCGTTC
>JBCCLJ010000398.1:0-3090 GCA_039026915.1 Acidobacteriota bacterium | reverse complement strand
TCGACCTCGAACGCCCCGACGGACGTCGAATGCTCCAGCCACTTCGGCGCCGACGCTTACGTCTGCAAGCCCGGCAATCTGCGCTCGTTCACGGCCGTGCTGGACGACATCCTGCATCGCTTCCTCTTCGGCGGCTCGAGCGACCTGCCGATCGCCTCGCTGGCCTAGCCCTCCACCGAGCTCGCCCCAATGCAGACCGGTCGCTTCGAGCGCCGCTCGCCTGGCTGGTCGAGGTCGTCGTGCTTCCACACCACGTTGCGCTCCGCGAAGAGGCCACCGCTCGCCTCGACCGAGGGCGTCCGCCATGCGATCGCGAATCGCGGAAAAGAGGCGCATGCGGGCTCCCCGTCGACGCCGTGCACCGTCTGGATGGACTTGCGCACGAGGGCGTCGACCTGGGACTGTCGAGGTCGGCTGATCGAGGACGTGATCAGCACGGCGCCGCCAGCGATGTCGCACAGGTGACCCACTCTCCGTGAGTCGTTGGCGACGCCGTGATGTCTGCCAGCGATGCTGAAGAGCTCGTCCGGGAACGTCGCACCGTTCGGCCCGAAGGAGCCGTTGGCGATCGCCGCCTCGAGGCTCGCCCGGATCAGCGTCGCCCGAAGGATCATCGCCGAGACGGGAAACGCCGGCTGCTACGCGAGCCACCGGACTCGGAACGCTGCCACCTTGCGGTATCGTCCCCTTCCAGTCCAACCCACTTCCCGCAGGAGCTCCGGATGTCACTGCAAGATCAACAGCCTGTCGAACACGATCTCGGTCCTCGCCCCAACGGTGCGGACGTCGTCCGCGAAGCCGACCTGGGCGGCAAGGTCGCCGTCGTCACGGGCGGTTACAGTGGCATCGGCCTCGAGACGACCCGAGCTCTGGCATCGAGGGGCGCGCGCGTCCTGGTGCCCGCCCGGCGCGAAGAAGCGGCCAACGCAGCGCTCGAGGGAGTCGAGGGAGAGATCACGGTCGGTCGCCTCGACCTCGGCGACCTCGGCTCGATTCGCTCTTTCACGACTGCGGCGGTTGCCGAGTTCGGTCGGCTCGACATGCTGATCAACAACGCCGGCATCATGGCCTGCCCCGAGACGCGCATCGGCCCCGGCTGGGAGTCGCAATTCGGCACCAACCACCTCGGCCACATGGCTCTCGCACAGGGCCTCTGGCCGCTCCTCGAGAAGACCGAGGGAGCTCGCGTGGTGGCCCTCTCGTCGACCGGCCACAAGCGCAGCGGCATCCGTTGGGACGACGTCAACTTCACGTCCGGGCCCTATGAAAAGTGGGACGCCTACGGTCAGTCGAAGACGGCGAACGCGCTCTTTGCGAACGAACTGAGCCGCCGCCTGAAGCCCACCGGGGGCCTCGCCTTCTCGGTGCACCCGGGCGGCATCTTCACGCCGCTGCAGCGCCACCTCTCGGTCGAAGAGCAGGTCCAGCTCGGCTGGCTCAACGAAGACGGAACACCCTCGGCGCTCGCTCAGCAGGGGTTCAAGACGCCCGAGCAGGGCTGCGGCACGACGTTGTGGGCGGCGACGTCCCCACTGCTCGAAGGCAAGGCCGGCGTCTACTGCGAAGACTGCAACATCGCTGTTCCGACGGATCCGGAGAGCCCCATGGCCCGCTTCACGGGCGTCGACGCCCACGCCTGCGATGACGAGGCGGCCGCCAGGCTCTGGGAGATGAGCGAGGCGATGCTCGCCGAAGCCTGACCGACCCACGGGCGGCGCTTCGAAAGCCGTTCGCACCGAACATCGCCCGCGCGCGGTGCGGCGGCACTTCGACGGATGCACGCGTGCGTCGGTGTTGCACCGAGAGGGTCGATGCGACGGCTCGAACGCCTTCACGAACGAGGAGACAGCGGATGACACTCGAGCTCATTGGGGCGCCTGGATCCCCTTACACGCGCAAGATGCGTTCGCTCTTGCGCTACCGGCGCATTCCGTACCTCTTCAAGGTCCGCGGCTCGAAGCACGCGACCGACGTGCCGGACATCCCGGTCGAGCTGATTCCGATCCTCGTCTACCCGGGCGCCGCCGGAGCGGCACCGCGCGCGGTCATCGACTCCACGCCGATGCTCCGCGAGCTCGAGAAGCTCTACGAAGACCGCCACGTCGTGCCCGGCGACCCGGCGCTGGCTCTCGTCGACGCACTGCTCGAGGACTACGGTGACGAGTGGCTGACCAAGGCGATGTTTCACTACCGCTGGTCGTACCGCGCCGACATCGACAAGGCCGCGCAGGTTCTGCCGCTCTGGCGCGACGTGACCTTCCACGGCGAAGAGCTCGAGAAGCTCTCGAACACCATCGGCGAGCGACAGATCGAGCGCCTGTGGGTCGTCGGTTCGAACGACGACACGCGCGCGGTCATCGAGGACTCCTATCGACGGTTCCTGGGGCTGTTCGACGAACATCTCGCAACCCAGCCCTTCCTCCTTGGTGAGCGCCCGGGCAGCGGCGACTTCGGCGTCTTCGGCCAGCTGACGCAGCTTGCGCAGTTCGACCCGACGCCGATGGCCGTCGCCGAGATCGACGCCCCGCGCGTCATCGCCTGGTGCGAGGTGGTCGAGGACCTCAGCGGCATCGAGCCGGGCGAGTGGGCACCGGCGACGGAGCTGTCGCCGACGCTGCGCGCGATTCTCGAGGAGATCGGCCGCGTCTACGTGCCGTTCCTGCTCGGCAACAATGCGGCGCTCGAGGCGCAGAGCGAAGAGGTTCGCTGCGAGATCGACGGCCGCGAGTGGAAGCAGCGCACCTTTCCCTACCAGGCAAAATGCTTGCGCTGGCTGCGTTCGGCGCACGCCAACCTCGACGAGCAGGACCGCGAGCGCTTCGATGGGCTGATTGCTGGAACGGGGTGTGAGGCGCTCTTTGGCTGAGGTTTGAGGGGCGCGCGGGCGAGAGGCTGACAGTCCACGTGCCCGACCGGCCCGCGGGTTCCACATTGGGCCCGAGAGACGGACTTTGGTCCGACTGCCGCGTCGAGCAGGCTGATCCCTGCTTCGCGAGATCGGCCTGCTGCTCCTCGCAATGACGCGGGAAGGTCGGACGTCGCGCTTCAGCAGGCCCTCGGAATCCTCCGCATCGCCCGCTCAGCGTCACT
>JBCCLJ010000397.1:0-3101 GCA_039026915.1 Acidobacteriota bacterium | reverse complement strand
GTAGAAGGCGAGCTCGCTCAGCATCCGGTCGAACGGCGCCTCGATGACGTCGTACTTCTCGACCCAAGGACGCGACTGCTTGACGATCAACGAGCGCCGGTCGGTCGTCACGCGCAAGGTGAGGTTCATGTTGCCCTCGCCCGGGCGCCCGATCTTGCGAACCGTCTCGTCGGGGGTGAGCCAACCGACGTCGCGCAAGGTCTTCTTGGTCAGCGACGGGTCTTCCAAGGAGAGAAGAGGAACGTCGGGGTGGCGCTCTGCAAAGGCGCTTCTCAGCGGAGAGGGTGTCGACAACGCGATAGCTCTCGAGGCGTCGCCCAGGGGCGTCGCCGAAGGTCGTTCGAAGATCCGCCCGAGTGTACAATCGCGCGTCTCACAAGCACCCCACCATCGACCAGAGACCCTTCGGAATGCAGCAGATCAAGATCGCCTCCTGGTCCGGACCCCGCAACATCTCGACCGCGATGATGCGTTCCTGGGAAAACCGCGCCGACGCCTGCGTCTGTGACGAGCCGCTCTACGCGCACTACCTCGTCGAGAACGGTCTCGATCACCCTGGACGCGCCGAGATTCTCGAACACGGCGAGACCAACGCTCAGAAGGTCATCGATTGGCTCACCGGCCCAAATCCTGGAGAGCACCGCGTCTTCTACCAAAAGCACATGGCTCACCATCTGATCGACGACGTTCCCCGAGACTGGTTCGAAGACCTCGCGCACGTCTTCCTCATTCGGGATCCCGTCGCCATGCTGCTCTCGCTCGACAAGGTCGTGCCCGACCCGACGGCGCTCGACACCGGCCTGCCCCAACAGATCGATCTCTTCCGCAAGTTGAAGTCACGGGACTCGGAGCCTCCCGTCATCGACTCACGCGACGTGCTCGAGCAACCCGAGGCGATGCTCCGCGCTCTCTGTGCCGCCCTGGACCTGCCCTTCGACGACGCCATGCTGAGCTGGCCTGCTGGCCCGCGCGACAGCGACGGCATCTGGGCACCGCACTGGTACGCCTCGGTCGAGCAGTCGACCGGCTTCGCTCCCTGGGTCGACCGGCAGCAACAGCTCCCCAAACGACTCGAGGCCGTGCATAGCGAGATCGCGCCGCTCTACGAGGAGCTTCACGCGGCGAGGCTGCGACCGCCCGCAGCGTCATGAACAGCGAACCGTCATGAGCAGTGGAGACGAACTCGAAGTCACGTCAGAGATCACGCTCCGGGAGCGCGACATCACGGAGAGCTTCACCCGCGCCAGCGGCCCCGGCGGACAGAAGGTCAACAAGTCCTCGGTCGCCGTGCAGCTGCGCTTCGACCTGGAAGGGTCAGACCTTCCCGAGGAGGTCAAGGAACGGCTGCGCGTACTGGCCCGTGGCCGCCTCGACGCCGACGGGCAGATCATCATCCGCGCCCGTCGTTTTCGCTCCCTCGAGCAGAACCGACGCGACGCTCGGGTGCGACTCTGCAAGCTCGTGCGGCGCGCCACCCAGCGCCGCAAAGCCCGGGTTCTGCGGCGCGGAGAGAGCCGGCGCGCGAAGACGAGGCGGGTCGATGCCAAGCGCCGTCGGAGCGACACGAAGCGACTCCGCCAGCGTCCGGCGCGCGACGACTAGGGGCCTGGGAATCGCCGGATCGAGGGTGCTATGGTCGGCGATCTCGCCGCCACTCCCTCGTCGCTCGACGCCCTGCCGGGTCGACGAAGAATGTCCCTTCGAGGAGCTCTGCCGTGCCCATCCTTTCCGGCTCTGCCAGCCTGACGCGCTTCACCGTCAACACCCAGGAGATCGACCTGGAGAGCCAGGAATTCCGGACCATCTCGCCGGGATCCGAGATCCAGGAGTCGATCGGCATCGTGCCCTTCGAGCCCGAAGGCGAGCTGCAGATCGGCCCGTCTCGATGGGCCTTTCGCGTGCGCATCGACACGCTGCGCCCCGACCCGACCGCGGTGCGCGAACGCTTGAACGACCTCCTGCGCATCGAGATGGAAGAGAGCGGCCATCCGACGGTGGGCGCCCGCAAGCGCAAAGAGCTGCGCAACCTTGCGCGGGAAGAGATGCTTCTGGACGCGCGCCCGACGTCGAAGATCATCGAGTGCGTCATCGACGATCGCGTGCTGTACGTCGGCACCACCGCGAACTCGGTGCTCGGCAAGATCGTCCTTCTCCTCCGACGCGCCGGAGTCATCGCCGATTTCAAAGCACCCTGGATCGACCTGCAGCAGGCGGACACGGAGAGCGAGCTGCTCGACGTCTACGAACCGGGCCAGTCGATCCACGGCAGCCGCTTCGCGCAGAAGCTCATCGGCGACCGCGAGATCCTCGTCGATCCGAGCAACGGTTACGCGAAGCTGCAGACGCGGGAAGCCCGCATCACGCTCTCCGGCGGTGTCCTCCCCGATCTCGTTCGCTACGTCGAAGAAGGCGCCGAGCTGCTCGGCGTCAAGCTGGTCACAGCCGAGACCAGCTTTCGACTCGACACGCTCTCCTTCCGCATCAGCAGCCTGAAGCTGGAACCGAGCAAGCTCGATCACTGGACCGAGGCACTCGACGAGCGACTCGAGAAGATCGAAGGAACCTGGGACCTGCTCGACCAGAAGTACGCGGACCTGATGCGGAGCGGCTCTTCACGTCCGCAGGCCGCCGCGGCCCCTCGGGCCGTGGACGGCGAAGACGCCGACAACGTCGTCCAGTTCGAACAGGGATAAACCTGCGAAGCAGGTTTTCCCGAGATCCGAACAGGGATAAACCTGCGAAAGCAGGTTTTCCCGAGACCCGAACAGGGATAAGCCTGCGAAGCAGGTTTTCCCGAGACAGAAACGGAGATGTGTCTGCGGGAGGTCCTGGTGGCCGATCGCGGCGAAGCTGCCTCACCGCGACCTCTCCGGCGAGTTTCAAGGCCGGGTGACAGTTGTCACCCGCTGCGATGACCCCTGCCCCTACTGACGAACGCCGCGCGCAGCGAGACTCTCTCAGCGTCGCAAAGAAGCGTAGCTAAAGGAGGAACCGATGCACCGCGTTTTCAACGAGTCGAAACCCGTCGCCGAGCTCGAGGGCGTCACCAAGGCCTTCGGCAAGGCGAACGCTCTGGAGGACGTCAGCCTGGCGATCCAGCC
>JBCCLJ010000396.1:0-3122 GCA_039026915.1 Acidobacteriota bacterium | reverse complement strand
GGGTGCCGAAAAAGACGATGCGCTCGATGGCGGTCATCGCACAAGACTATGGGACGGAACGGAGAGGGGACAGGGGCAGAACGCGATGTAAACCTCCGCTCCACTGCGAGGAGCGGCAGCGCTGCGCAGGCGCAGCCGGCGGGCGCTGGCCGACGCGGCAGTCCACCCAAAGTTCGCAGCCCTACCCCGCGCGCTCGAGCGGACTCGAGGGGTCCATGGAGCCGACGAACATGACCTCGCTTGCGACCCAAGCTGCAGATCACACTTGTCATTTGAAGCTGGGGCAAGACCTTGGGTCCGACTGCCACGTCGACCTGTGCCTGCGGCTTCGAAGGGCAAACGACGTCTAACGCAACAATCGAGAGGACGTCATTTGCCCTCGACTTCTCGGCTCTTTGGTCGGGCGAATCGAGCGGTGTGTCCTGGCAGCTTCAAAGCTGCTGAGCTCGATTCGCCTTGGCGAGCGCAGCGCTCACAGGCATCCGCCCTGGATGACAAACGAGCAACGTTGGCGAAAGTGCCGCGCTTCGAAGCTGCTGAGCTCGATTCGCCTAGCGGTCGGCTTCGTCGACCTCGGTGAAGAAGTCGGGTTTCACCAGCACCTCGCGCGGCTTCGAGCCCTGCGCCGGGCCGAGGATGCCGTCCTGCTCCATCATGTCGATGAGGCGCGACGCTCGCGAGAATCCGATGCGCATGCGGCGCTGGAGGAAGCTGGCGGAGCCGGCGCCCTCCGAGACGACGAGACGGGCCGCGTCGTCGAAGAGCTCGTCGCCGCCGTCGTCGCCGCTGCCGCCGCCTCCGGACTTCGACTCGACGGGAGCCTCGAGGATCGACATGTCGAGCTCGGGCGGCCCGCCCTGGCGCTTCAGCCAGCGGATGAGTGCCGCCGTCTCCTGCTCGCTGATGTAGGCGCCGTGGAGACGTACCGGACGCGAGCTGCCCGGCGGCAGGAAGAGCATGTCGCCCTTGCCGAGGAGCTGCTCGGCGCCGACCTGATCGAGAATCGTGCGCGAGTCGTGGCGGGTCGCGGTCGCGAACGACATGCGGCACGGGAAATTCGCCTTGATCGTGCCGGTCAGGACGTCGACCGACGGCCGCTGCGTAGCGACGATGAGATGGATGCCGACGGCGCGGGCCATCTGTGCGAGACGAGCGATCGCCGTCTCGACCTCGGAAGAAGAGACCATCATCAGGTCGGCAAGCTCGTCGATGATCACGACGTAGTAGGGCAGCGGCACGAGCTCTTCGAGCGAGACGTCGCTCTCCTGATCCTCGTCCTTGAGCGACAGACGCTTCTGCACCTCCGGATCGAGGATCGCGCGATTGTAGAAGTCGATCGAGCGCACGTGCACTTCAGCGAGCAGCTTGTAGCGACGTTCCATCTCGGCGACCGCCCAGCGCAGCGCGTTGGCGGCCTTCTTCGCATCGACGACGACTTCCGTCTTGAGATGCGGAATGTCGGCGTAGACGCCGAGCTCGATGCGCTTCGGATCGATGAAGATGAACTGCACCTGATCGCGCGTCGCCTTGTAGAGCATCGACGTGATCATGCTCTGCAGGCCGACACTCTTACCGGCGCCCGTGGCACCGGCGACGAGAAGATGCGGCATCGTCGCGAGGTCACCGAAGTAGGGCTCGCCGTGCAGCGTGCGGCCGATCGCCATGGTGAGCGGCGACGGCGACTTCTTGAACTTGGAGTCCGTCAGTAGCGCGCCCAGCTGGATGATGGAGCGCTGATCGTTCGGCACCTCGATGCCGAGCGTCGCCTTGCCCGCCATCCGGTCGATGCGAATCGACTCGGCTCGTAGAGAGAGCGCCAGGTCATCCGCGAGGTTGACGACTTGACTCACCTTGACGCCGGGCGCCGGCTGGAACTCGAAGACGGTGATGACCGGGCCCGGGCTGATGCCCTCGACCGAACCCTCGACGCCGAACTCCGCGAGCCGGTTCTTGATCACCTCGCCGAGCGCCATCAGCTCGTCGTCGTCGAGCGTCTTGCTCTCGTCGTCCTCGAGGGTCAACAGGTTCAGCGGGGGGAGATCGCCCTTGCCCGCCTTGGACTTGAAGGGCAGCGCCTTCTGCGCGACCTTCTTCGTCTTCTTCTCCCTCTCCGGCTCGGGCTGAAAGCGCTTCGGCCGCGGAACGTCCGGAGGCGCCTTACGCGCGGGTCGCGCCGCGGGCGCGGCTTCACGGACGGCCGGCTCCTCGGTGCGCATGGCGGGCTCGTCGTGCGAAGCAGCGGAGCCACGCACCTTGCGAATGCGGAACTTGCCCGTTCCCGGACGCTCGACGACCCGTGCGGGCTCTGGAGCGACGGGCTCTGGATCCTGCGCCTGGCGACGCTTGTCTTCCTCGCGATCGACCTTCGCGAGGTGCTTGGCAATCACCTGCCGCCGGGACTTCTCCTTCTGCCGGCGCTCACGATGTCGCTCGAGGTTCATCGCTGCCTTCTGCGAGCCCTCCCGCGACCAGTTCCAGGACGACTGAAGGATCTCGCCGAGACTCGACTGCACGATGAGCGCGGTGCCGACGACGACCATCGTCACCAGCAGCAACAGCGCGCCGACGAAGCCCAAGCGCGTTTCGAGAGTTCCTGCGACCAGCAGGCCGAGCACACCGCCCGAGTCCATCTCCTCACCCCGCCAACGGATCGTGCCAAAGACGAGCTGGACCAGGATCGGCAGCGGCAGGAGCAGCAGCACCGCTCCGGTACCGCGGCCGACGACACGCGGCAGCTCCTGGTTGCGAAGACGTCGCACCGCCAGAACGAGCAGAACCAGGGGCACCGACAGGATCGGCAGCCCAAAGAGCGAGAAGAGCAAAGCCGAAAGGTTGGCGCCGAAAGGGCCGATCAGGTTGCGGGTGGGGACCTCGTCCGCCGACTCGTGGAAGAAGCTCGGGTCGTTCGGGAAGTACGAGCCCAGGCAGATCAACAGCACGAGACCGGTGAAGAGCAGCACGAGCCCGAGCAGCTCGCGGCCCTTCTTCTCGGTCAAACGCGGCGCACTACCGCCGTCGGAGCGAGCCACGGTCAAGGCGCTACCTTCCCGTCAGCGCTTTCACAGAAAGGCGCTCGGAGAGACGGCCGGGGCGCTTCAGAAGCGCTCCGGGAGGGCGTCGAG
>JBCCLJ010000395.1:0-3174 GCA_039026915.1 Acidobacteriota bacterium | reverse complement strand
TGGTCGCATTCGAGTCGCAATTCGCGACGGGACCCCCGAGCCGAGCGGAGGTGGCGAGTGGCCAGGCGACTCCTCGACGAGCTGGGGGATGAAACCGTCGCCCGCATCGTGACCCATCAGCGAAGCCCGGGGGTCGAGGTCGGCGGGTCGGGTGAGGCTGGCGGCGTGGAGGTGCCATGCCGAGGAAGATCCGGGATCGAGCCGATGCGAGGCGTTGTCTGGAAGCGGTGGAGGATAGCGGGATGAGCCTGTCGTCGTGGGCGCACGCCCACGACATCGATGGCCGCTCGTTGCATTGTTGGAAGCTGAACCTCGGAGAGCGACGCAGGCCCGAAGGATTCCTCGAGCTGCTCGGCGCCGTCGACGAGGCACCCGAAAGGACGAGGAAGGGAGCTGCGCGCTACACGGTGCGCTTCGACGGCCTGGAGGTCGAAGTGGGCGACGACTTCGACGACTCCACGTTGACGCGTTTGTTGAAGGTCGTCACGCAGTGCTGAGCCCGTCGCCGGCGGTGCGGATCTTCCTGGCGATCGAGCCGGTGGACATGCGGGGCGGTCACCAGTCGCTGTCCGGCAAGGCGCGGCGACTGGGATTGGAGCCGCTCGACGGCCACCTCTACGTCTTCCTGAACCGCCGGCGCTTCATGACCGCGCTGCTCTGGTACGACGGCACCGGCTGGTGTGTGACGAAGAAGCGGCTGTCGAAGGGCACCTTTCAGCTGCCCACCGTGGACACCGACGCCCGCTCGGTCGTGATCGACAGCGCGACGTTGTCCGCGCTGCTCCAGGGGCTCGACCTGCGCGCCCCGCGGCGACGGTGGTACCGCAGAACGCCACCGATCGGTTCCTGAGGTTCGACGATCCTTCTCGACGAGGGGATCGACAGCGTTCTTCGCGGCTGATCAACTCCGGGCGTGGTGGCAGACGATCCGGTCCAACGGCTTACGCTCGAGAATGCCCGGCTGCAGCAGCAGATCGCGCTGCGAGAGCTGGATGTCGCGCGCCTGCAGCAGGAGGTCGACCGCCTGCTGCGCGAGGTTGCACAGCTGCAGACCGCGCTCGAAGGGGCGACGGCGGAGCTCGCGGCCCATCGGCACGAATCGGGCGAGCGCCAGAAGGAGCTGCTCGCCCAGATCGCGTCGCTGGCCGAGGAAGTCGCGAAGGGCAACGAGCGCGTCGCCGAGCTGCTCGCGATCGCCCAGCGCAAGAAGCGGAAGCCGAAGGTGCGGGCCGAGACGCCGCCCTCGCCCCCGCCCGAGCTCGACGAGGCGACGCGAACCGCGTTCGAGGACCGCCCCTCGCCGCCCGAGCTCCCGGCGAAACCGGAGAAGGTGCCGAAGGCGAGCAAGCCGACGGGCCGCAAGCGGTTGCCCGAGCACCTCCTGGCCGAAGAGCACGTCGTGTACCCCGATGTCTGCACGTGCGGATGCACCGAGTTCGAGATCATCGACGAGGTCGTCGAGGAGAAGCTCACGGTCGTCAAGGAGCACCAGCGCAAGCGCGTCGTGCATCGCAAGACGGGCCGGTGCAAGCGGTGCCTGAAGAAGACCACGGCGCGCTCGTTGCCCGCGCCCTTTCCGCGCTCGAAGGCCACCTGCGACTGGCTCGCCTGGCTCGTGGTGCAGAAGTTCGTCCAGCTCCTTCCACTCGACCGGATCCGCGACTTGCTGCTTCGCCAGGGGCTCCCCCTGGCGATCTCGTACCTGGTCACCCAGGTCCAGCGCGTGGCGGGCCTGCTTGCCGCGATCGACGGCGTGCACTGGCAGCAGCTGCTAGCCGGCGACTGGCTCGCCACCGACGCCACTTCGCTGAAGGTGATCGTCCAGGGCGTGCCGGGCACCCACAGCGGGCACCTCGAGGTGTTCCAGCGTGAGGGGCTCGTCGTCTTCCAGTACGAGCCCGAGAAGGGTGCCGAGACCTTGGCCTCGAAGCTGTCGGGCTTCGAGGGCACCCTGCTCGCCGATCAGGAGCATCGGCACAATGCCGTGTTCACCGATGGCACCGTCCTCGAGGCCGGGTGCAATGCCCACGGAGAGCGCAAGCTCGAAGCCGCGGAGACGTCGAGGCCCGTGCTCGCCAAGGAGGGACGGGACTTCATCACAATGATCTACATCGAGGAGGCCCGCGCCCGGGAGCAGGAGTTGACCGGCGAGGCCTTGCTGGCCTGGCGACAAGACCGAATCGCGCCGCTGTTCGAGTCCTTCCGGGCCTGGAAGGACGCCGTGCTGCCCACGCTCGTCCCCGACGAGCCGCTCGCCAAGACGCTGCGCTACTACACCCACCACTGGGACGCGCTCACCCGCTGTGTCTCGGACCCGAGCTTGCCGCTCGACAACTCGTCGAGTGAGCGGGAGTTCCAGCGTGTGGCCAAGCTGCGCCAGAGCTGTCTCTTCGCGGGCGGCCCCGAGGGCGCCCACGCCATGGCGATCTTGATGGGGCTCGCGGCGACCTGCCGCCACCTGAACGTTGATCCCCAGGCCTACTTCACTTGGGCCCTCGAGCGCCGAGGCACCCACCGCGACGTCTTCGGTCTGTCCGCCGAGCAGCTCACGCCCGCTGCCTTCGCCGCAACCCTCGACGCATAGCCCATCCATCGCCCCGTCCTATCGAGCCTCGGTCTTCGCCACCCCCGGGCTTCGCTGATGGGTCACGCCGTTGATGAGGCGATCCGAGCCATCAAGGCGATCCAGCACACCAGGGGCGACCGCAACAACACGGTCAACGACAAGTGCTTCGCCATCGGGGGTTGGCTCGACGAGGCCGGCGTCACCGTCGACGAGGTCGCCCCAGCCCTCGAGGCTGCGGCGGTGGCCGCGACCCAGCCTCGCTCCATGGTCCGCCGTTCCCTCGAGGACGGGCGACGCAACCCTCGCCCGCTCCCCCCAGACGAACCGAGCTCGGCCTCCACGAGCGCGCCACGCGTCAGCCCTCGGGCGCCGAGCTCGCCACCCCAGGCCGAGGCCGCGGACCAGACCGCCGACGTCAGGGCGGCCCTGCAGGCGGTGATCGATGGCGAGAACCGCCGGGCACGCCGGGAGGGCCTCGCCGACCTGTTCCGGTCGGAACACCTGGCGGGCTTCCACGAGCACGAGGACCTTCTCGGTCGGATCAGCCCCCAGAAGACAGTCGACCGCCTGCGGAGCGCGTCGAAGAAGGCCGCCAAGGCGGCCGCGGC
>JBCCLJ010000394.1:0-3175 GCA_039026915.1 Acidobacteriota bacterium | reverse complement strand
GGCCAGGTTTTCAAGGCCCGCGACCCCGCCTTGGATCGACCGGTCGCGATCAAGGCGCTGCGCCCGGAACTGCTCGTCGGTCCCGAAGCCGAGACGCTGCGTCGGCGGTTTCTTCAGGAAGCGCGCGCCGCGGCGACGCTGGCCCACCCGGGCATTGCCACGGTGTACTCGGTGGGTGAGCACGACGGCCGCCCCTTCCTCGCCATGGAGTACCTCGACGGCGAAGACCTCGAGTCCTATTCCGCTCGACGCGGACGTCTGCGCACCGCCGAAGTCGCCGACATCGGTCTGCAGCTTTTGGATGCCCTCGGGGCTGCGCATCGTGCCGGCGTGGTCCATCGCGACATCAAGCCTTCGAACCTCATGCTCCTCGCCGACGGCACGGTCAAGGTCATGGACTTCGGCATCGCTCGCGTTGCCGGCAAGGAGCTCGTCAAGACCCAGGCCGGGTCCTTGATCGCTACGCCTCAGTTCGCTTCGCCCGAGCAGCTCTCGGGCGAGACGGTCGACGAGCGCTCGGACCTCTACTCGACCGCCGTCGTCTGCTACCACCTGCTGGCGCGTGCATTCCCTCACCCCGCCGATTCGCTCGCCAAGCTCTTCCACCGCGTCATGTACGAAGAGCCCCTGCCGCTGGCCGAGCACGGCGTCTACAGTACGCCCGAGTGGCACCGCTTCCTCGAGCGCGGACTCGCCAAGTCGCGCGACTCTCGCTTTCAGGACGCGACGATCATGGCGCGTGAGCTGCTGGCTCTCGAGCCGGCGCTACCGACGCGCAGCGGTCCGCACGACTCGTCTCCCTCGGAGCCTCAGCCGGACACCCTGCCTCTCGTCACGCCGCGCGTCGACGACGTCGGCCTGCGCACCTTTCACGCGGCGCGCAGCGCCTCGGATCCCGAGGGGCTCGTGCGCTCCTGGCTGGACACCTTCCCGCGCCGCGATCTCGGGCGTGTCGGCCCGACGACGGTCCTTCCTCGTCTGCTCGACGTCCCGCTGCACGCCGACCCGTTCGTCGGTGCTCTCGCGCTCGGGCCGGACGAGCAGACGGTGCTGCTCCTAGCCGGCGGACAGATTCTCGCGGCCTCCGACCCCCTGGAGGACGAGTCCGATCTGCTCGAGCGCGAAGCCGTCGAGCACCTGCTCTTGACCCCACAGGAGTCCGACGTTCCGGCCTTCGCTCCCATCGCCTCTTTTCTGCGGGCGTGGCGGGCCGGCGAGGAGCCCGAGCAGCAGTCGCTCGAAGCGAGCTATGTCGATCTACCGCGCATGCTGGAGGGCCTTCGCGATGGCCCGCAGAGCTGGGTCGTACAGCTCGAAGGCGCGTCGAGCGTCGGGCTTCTCGTCGTGCAGGAGGGTCGAGTCGACGGCTTGGTCGGTGGCGCTTGGGCGGAGACGCTGGGCGAGCACCCCCCTGGAGGTGCTCAGTGGCTGTCCTGGCTGAGGACCGTCGACGCCAGGATCACTCTGTGGCGCGCTGCGCCGAAGCCCGACGAAACCTGGTACCGGCTGGCCTTCGCCGGTACGCAGTTGCGCGTCGACGGCGCTCCGGAGCTCGGTCCGGCGCTCGCGGCGACCCCTTCACCTGGAAGCTCGGCCAGCGACGTCTCGGGTGCGCTCAAGATCTCGGCCGGGACCGACTCGCAGTCCGGCTTGGCCATGCGGGCTCTGAGCGCTCCGGCCGGTCAGGCGCTGAGCTGGCTCCTGCGCTCGCTGCCGAGGGCTCTGACGGCGGGAGAGCGCCGCAAAGAGTGGAAGTACCTCGCTCAGTGGATCCCGGATGTCGTGCGCGCCGCGCTCTACGAGCGCGTCGGCTCGGGGAACGGACTCTTCGATGCCGTCACCTACGATGCCCAGGGCAAGGTCCTGCATCTCGTCGTCGTAGCGAAGAAGGTCGACGCGGCCCTTCTCGAGCGCTTGACCGAGCGCGTTGCGGCGATCAAGTCGGAGCACGAGAAGCGAGGCGACGTCGGCGCGGTGCTACTGCTCGCTCACGAGATCGAGCGGGACGCCGCCGAGTCCTACGGCGAGCTCCTCTTCAGTGGCCGAAGCAATCGGTGGTTCGGCCTCGATCAGTCGCTGGGCTACCACGGCTTCGTGCGTCTTTCCGCGCGACGCGGCTACCACCTGCTTCTGGCGCGAGCCTCCGGGGCGATCGAAGACGCCGAGCCGCTCTGGGAGCTCGGCGGCGGCGAAACGAGCTAGAGTCCGGGCGCGATGTCTTCTTCCTGGCAGCAGACGAGTGCGCAGAAGCACCTCCTTGCCGTGCGCCTCGTCGCGGCGGTTCCGCTCGTCGGCATCGGCGCGCAGCACCTGCTGGGTACTGCGCCGATCCTGCCGATCCTCGAAGGTGCCGGCTTCCCGGTGCCGACGATCCTCGAGTGGCTGGCTCCGACCGTCGAAGTCATCGCGGGCCTGCTGTTGGCACTCGGTTGGCACGCCCGTCCGGGCGCCCTGCTCGCCGTCTTTTCGATGTTCTGCGCGCTCTATGCTCACTACGCGCACGACTGGGGGAGCGAGCCGGCACTGGTACTCCCGCTCGCGGTGCTGTTGACGAGCCTGCAGATTCTGCTCACCGGGGCCGGCGCCTTCAGCGTCGACCTGGCCCAGAGCACACAGCGCAAGCGCTGATCGCCGGAGCGCGAATCCAAGGGGCGCGTAGACTCCTCGCGATGAACCTGGGCGACCGGATGTCCGACCCGCGCTCGCTTCGGAGGGCGTTCCTTTCAGCCTGTCTGGCTCTCTGCTTCGGCTGCGCCGAAGCGCCGGGTACGGAAGTCGTCGCTCTCGTTGGGGCGACGCTGATCGACGGTACGGGGGCGCCGCCACTCGTCGATTCGATCGTCCTTCTCGAGGGCGAGCACATTCGTGCGGTGGCCAAGGAAGGCGCGATCGAGATCCCCGCAGGATCGACGGTCGTCGATCTCTCGGGGCGCTGGATTGTTCCCGGGCTGATCGACGCGAACGGCCACGTGACCTTCGACGGCCAGATCGATCACGCAGCCTTCTTCGCTCGCCATCACGATCGCGCGTTCGACATCGGCGCCGAAAACCTGAGGACGGCTCTCGACCAGGGTGTGACGACGATCCGCGACACCCACGGCCCGACGGCGTCTCTCTTCGAGCTTCGCGACGCCGTGGACGCCGGTACGGTTGTCGGATCGAGGCTCTTTACCTC
>JBCCLJ010000393.1:0-3182 GCA_039026915.1 Acidobacteriota bacterium | reverse complement strand
TCGCTTCGCTCGCTCCGATGATCGAAGGTGGACCGTGCCTCGCTATCTCCAACGCCCAACTCGAGGAGATACGAACGCGTGTCCCGCGCGCTCCGCACGACGATTCCCTGGTGGTCGGGCCGCATCGCTTCGCTCGCTCCGATGATCGAAGGTGGACCGTGACCCCCTCCTCCGACGCCCAAAATCGAGGAGACACGAACGCGCGTCCCGCGCGCTCCGCACGACGATTTCCTGGTGGTCGGGCCGCATCGCTTCGCTCGCTCCGATGACCGAAGGCGGACCGTGACTCCCTACCTGCGACGCCACAGCTCGACGGGCTACGCCCGTTCGGTCGCGTTCACTCTGGCGGGCCTTCAAGAGCGCCCGTCGCACACCGGCCGCGATCGCGTGTCATTGCAACAGCCGCAGCGCGACCTCTTTCTCCGTCACGTCCCTGAAGTCGACGCCGAGGTCCTTGAGAGAGGCGTGAACCTTGGGTGAGACTTCGATCAGCTTGACTCCTGCGGGCCGCGTCGAGCTGCGGCGCGCGGACGGTCCGCGCTTTCTCTTTCGGGCACCCGAAGTCCACGAGATGATCGTCGGGTAGGAGACGCCGGTTGCCCGCTGCACCTCCTTGGCCGTCGCGCCTGCTTTGACGGCTTCGAAGGCGGCCTGCTTCGTCTTGTCGGAGTAGCGAGTCTTCTTGCCGTCGCCTTCGCTACGGTCCTTCTCTGCGAGCTTCTTCACTTTGTCGAGTGACATTCGGGAGTCTCCTGTGGGGGGCAGGTGATTGTCTGTTGGCCCAGAGTACGCGTTCGCTCTCGCTCGTGCCACCGAACGGGCGCCGCGCCCGGTCCCGTCTTGACGCTTTGCCCAAAGGGCTGGCAAGAACGCACTGCGGGGAAGCGCTCTCCACAGCCCCCGAGAGCCGGCACAAGAGGCCGGGATTCGTTCGCGGATGACCACAAAGGACCTCGCACCATCAGGGCTCAGAGCCTTCCACTCGTGTTCCCCGGCCGCTCGCTGCGCTGTTGGACTCACCCTGTTGCCAGCTGTACTCTCGACCCTCCCCTCAGGAATCCTCTCGCCGGTGCCGGCGGACGACGAACAAGGACGGTTGACCCATGATGCGAAGTCACACACAAGAGCACCCCTGCTCCTCTCTCGCGACGACCACCGCTCGCTCCGCGCTGGCGATCGGCGCTCTCTTGATCGCTACCGGATGTTCGTCGCCCGAGTCTGGCACCGAGGTCGCCGAGCCGGAGACGCCGTCCGGGGACCAGGCGATCATCGAAGAGCTGGCGGCTCGAGCGGGGGCAACCGGCGGCGAGAGCGTTCTGTTCTGGTCCAGCGACGAGCGACGGGTCGCCTTTCGCAACACCGCCCAGATCAACCCCACCCGCACCGTCACCGCGGGCAGCTCGCCCTTTCCCCTCGAGGAGGCGAAGCGCGATCTCTCGTCGCTCACCTACTCCGTCGAGGACGAGAGCTACACCGTCGGTGACTACTTGTCGATGCCGGAGAGCATGAGCGTGATCGTGGTCAAGAACGGCAAGGTGCTCTTCGAGGAGTACACCGGCGGCAACGACGACGCCAGCCGCTGGATCTCGTTCTCCGTGACCAAGTCGGTGACGTCGATGCTCATCGGAGCCGCCGTCGCCGACGGCTACATCCGCAGCGTGTCGGAGCCGGTCGTCACCTACCTGCCGCACCTTGAAGGCACTGCCTACGAGGGCGCCACCGTCGAGGACGTTCTGCACATGGCCTCGGGCGTCGCCTGGAACGAGGACTACGCCGATCCGGAATCGGACGTCGCCAACGCCGGCGGTGCCAACGGCATCGTGCTCCAGAAGTATCTTGCCGAGCTCGGCAAGGAAAACGAGCCCGGCGAGGAGTTCAACTACAACACCGGCGAGACCAATCTGGCGGGAGAGATCTTGCGTTCGGCGATCGGCAACAACGCCGCCACCTATCTGACGACGAAGATCTGGCAGCCGTTCGGCATGGAGTCCGACGCCGACTGGGTCCTCGGAGGGCTCGGCGGCGGCGAGTTGGGTGGCTGCTGCATCGCGGCAACGCTGCGCGACTACGCCCGGCTCGGGCTCTTCGCCATGAACGACGGCGTCCTGCCCGACGGCACGCGCGTCTTGCCGGAAGGTTGGATGGCCCAGTCGACCGAGCCTTCCCAGGGATTCGAGGGCTACGGCTACCTCTGGTGGCTGAGCGGCGACGGTAGCTACTCGGCGCGCGGCATCTTCGGGCAGATGATCTTCGTCGACCCCGCCAACGAGCTCGTCATCGCCATGCACAACCTGGCCGACGAGGCCACCGGCTCCGACTTCGCTCAGCACTCCGCGGCGGTCACGGGGGCGCTTCGACAGGCGGCGATCGAAGCCGGTCCGTAGCGCGCGTCGACGCGCGGACTGAAGTGAGACCGATGTTCCTGGTCGCCCGAATCGCGGGAGTGCTGGCGCTCGCGCTGGTGTGCGCTCCACAAGCAGCCCACGGACAGTCGGCCGACGACGCCCCGCCGAGCGTCGAAGACCTCCTGACGGCCGCGCGGGAGACGCAGCTGCGCGACCTCGCCGCGTGGACCTCCTGGAGTTTCGAGCGCAACGTTGTCCGCCGTCGTCTGGAGCGGGATGGCTCCGTGCGCTCGAGCGAGCGCCTCGACTTCCGGGTGAGCCCGCGCGCGGGCGGCGTCGACGAGCTGCTGCAGGCCATCGACGGCTCGAAGCCTTCCGCCCGACAGGTTTCCTCTCACAGGAGGGCCGCCCGTTTCGCCGAACGGCACCGCGAGCTCCTCGGAGAAGAGGGCAAGGGTGGAGACGACGGCTACACGCTGCGCTCCCTGCTCGAGATGTCCGAATACACCTACGGCGGACTCGAGACGCGAGGGGGCCGGCCGTGTCACCGCCTCGACTTCTCGCCGCGGCCCGAGGAGCAGTCCGGTGTGGCCGGCCGAGTGGCCGACGCTTCCGCGGGCACGCCTTGGACCGAGATCCAGAGCGTGCCCGCGGAAGCGTCGGCCACTCGGCCGGCCACACCGGACTGCTCCTCGGGCCGCGGCGAGAAGTCGAGTCGGTGACACGGCCGGCCCCCTCGCGTCTCGAGTCCGCCGTAGGTGTATTCGGACATCTCGAGCAGGGAGCGCAGCGTGTAGCCGTCGTCTCCACCCTTGCCCTCTTCTCCGAGGAGCTCGC
>JBCCLJ010000392.1:0-3257 GCA_039026915.1 Acidobacteriota bacterium | reverse complement strand
GGCCGACTGGATCGACGAGGGTCCCCGGACGTGGGTCTTCGACGAGCTGCACCACGGCTTCGGCGAGATGGCCGTCGCCGACAGCGAAGCGTCTCGCTTTCTCGACCGTATGGTTCTGCAGCTCCTCGGGCTCTACGTCGCCGCTCTGATCGCCTTCGCCTGGCGCTTCGGCCCGACCTGGCGTGAGCGCGCACCCGCGTTCGACTCGCACCGAGAGTTCCTCGTCGGCATCGGCGAGTTGCACGGACGTCTCGGACACGAGCCGGAAGCCGCTCGGCTACTCGCCGAACGCACGGTGCGCTACGCACCGAGCCGCTTCACGGCCCAGGATCTCGAAGAACTCGAACAGACCGCTGCCCGAGGGAATCTCCTCGCGGTCGCAAGACGCGCTCGACTCGACCAACGGACGCACGGAGAAAGACAGCGATGACGGAACCGACACCGAACGAGGCCATCGCCCGCATCGTCGACCACATCGATCGACGTGTTCTCGGCCAGCGTGAGGCGGCCGAGCAGCTCGTCATCGCCTACCTGGCCGGTGGCCACGCTCTCCTCGAGGGAGTTCCAGGAATCGGCAAGACACGTCTCGCGCGGAGCTTTGCCGAGGCGCTGGGTCTGGGACTGGCGCGCGTGCAGTTCACGCCCGACCTGATGCCGGCCGACATCACGGGAAGTAACGTCTTCGACCCTGGGAAGAGGGAGTTCGAGCTCCTGCGCGGACCGGTCTTCGCCGATCTCCTCCTCGCCGACGAGATCAACCGCACGCCGCCGAAGACGCAATCGGCCCTGCTCGAAGCCATGCAGGAGCGGCAGGTCAGCATCGACGGCACGACCTATCCGCTGCAGGAGTCGTTCTTCGTCATCGCGACTCAGAACCCCATCGACTTCGAGGGGACCTACGCTCTTCCCGAAGCCCAGGCGGATCGCTTTCTTCTGAGCATCGGCATGCAGCGCCCCGATCGTGAAGAGGAGATGGAGCTCTACCGCATGGCTCTGCGCGAGGATCTACAGCACTTCGAGTCGGCCGAGCAGGTCGTGACCGCGGAGGAAGCGCGGGCGCTGCGCAAGGCGTCGCGGGGCGTGCACTGTTCGGAGGAGATCCTCAACTATCTCCACCAAATGGCCGTCGCTCTGCGCAACGACACGGCCGTCGAGCTCGGCGTCAGCCCGCGCGGCGCGCTTGCTCTCCTCGAAGCCTCGAGAGCCGCCCCACTCCTCGACGAGAGGGACTTCGTCATCCCCGACGACCTGCAGCGTCTCGCCGTGCCGTGCTGGGCTCACCGCATCCTTCTGACCGCCGAGGCCGAGCTTGAAGGAGTCACCCCGAGCCAGGCAGTCGAGGCTGCGGTGCGCTCCGTCGAGGTACCGCGGAACCCCGCCAGCGCATGATCCCCGCAGCTCGGTTCTTCTGGATCGCCGGGCTGGCAACGCTGCTGCTCGCCGTCGGCGTCATTTCGCAAACGGCTTTCTTCGCGGCGCTGACCGTCGACGCGCTGCTGCTTGCCGTGACGCTGCTCGACGGACTGAGGGCGCGACGCTGGTCGGTCGAGGTCGAGCGAGAGTGGCCCGCGGTCCTCACACAGCGTCATCCAGACGAAACCGACGCGAGTCGGCAGGAACAGAACCTCAGCCTCCGGGTTCGCAACGCCAGCGCGCGCTCCCTCCGCTTTCGCCTGCGAGAGTCCCTCCATCCGTCGCTCGCGGTGGCTCCGTTCGAGGCCACCGGCGATCTGTCACCGCATCATGAGCAGGAAATCGTCGTACCGCTGCACCCGCTCGCGCGCGGAGTCTGCGAAACAGGCCCGACGCTGCTGCGTGTCCTCGGCCCCTGGCGCCTCTGCTGGGCGCAACTCAGGGCCGCTGACCGAGAGCCGGTGCGCGTCTTTCCCCGCGTGCGCTGGGGCGGCAAGGTCGGTCAACTGCTGACCCTGGCTCAGCGCCGCGAGCTCGGCAACGTGGCACTGCAGAAGCAGGGGCTCGGCGGTGAGCTCTACTCGCTGCGTCACTACCTGCCCGGGGACGCCCGCAACCGGATCCACTGGCGCGCCTCAGCGCGACGCGGTCATCTCGTGACCCGCGAGGACTCGTGGGAGCGCGGCACGCCTCTCGTCGTGCTGCTCGACTGCGGGCGAGCTCTGAGCACGCGCGCCGATGGCCTCGCCAAACTCGACCACTCGCTGGCCGCCTGCCTCGCCCTGACACGACTCGCAAGCGGCCGCGGAGACCGGGTCACGATCGTCGCCTTCTCCGACCGGATCCTGCGCCGCGTCAGCGTCCGGCCCGGCGCCGCCGGCATCGCGCGTGCCTACGAAGAGCTCTACGACCTCGAGCCGGAACCCGTCGAATCGCTCTTCGAGCTCGCCGCCGACGCCGTTCTGCAGCTGCGCCAGGGGCGCTCCACCGTGCTCTTTCTGACGTCGGTCGTCGATCTGGCGATCGCCGAAACGCTGACGGCGTCGCTCGCCACCCTGCGTCGGCGGCACCAGGCGATGCTGCTGCTGCTCGAAGACGCGACGATCCGCGAGCTCGCCGAAAGCCTGCCATCGAGCCGCGCCGAGGCCTTCGCACAGGTGGCGAGCCTCGAGATCCTGCTGCGGAATCGCGAGCTGGCGACGCGACTCCGCAAGCAGGGCACTCCTGCCGTCTCAGCTCCCGCCGACCGGCTCGCCCTGGAGACCCTCGAGACCTACCTCGAGCTGATGTCGCCGGGCACTCTTCGAGCGGGCTGAGCTCAGCGCCGCACGCAGCGGTGAAACCTCGCCGTACGCACTTCGTAGTAAACAAGTGTCATAGTACTATGACACTCGTCCACTACCGGGCGTCGACAACGGGGAGATCCGATGAGCCTCGATCACATCCTGCTCGGCCTGCTGCGCGAGCCGCAGTCCGGCTACGAGCTCAAAAACACCTTCGACACGGTCTTCAGCCACTTCTGGGCGGCCGAGATCTCGCAGATCTACCGGCAGCTCAAGACGCTCGAACGTCGAGGGCTCCTGGTTTCGTGGCCTGAGCCTTCGGACAAGGGACCTCCACGCAAGCTCTACGAAACCACCGCAGAGGGACAGAAGGAACTGCGCGACTGGCTCTCCGGCGGTCCGCTCTTCGCCGACCGCAGGGTCCCGTACCTGGCCCAGACGCTCTTTCTCGGCGAGTTGAAGTCACGCGAGGAGTCGGTGCGGTTCTTCGAACAGCTGCGCGAAGAGATCGAGATCCGGCTCAAGATCCTGCTCGAGATCGACGGCGCCGTCCTGCTCGAG
>JBCCLJ010000391.1:0-3261 GCA_039026915.1 Acidobacteriota bacterium | reverse complement strand
CGAGCTCTCAAGGACGTCGAGCTCGTCCCAACGTGAAGGGCTTCCGCCGAGAAAGACACGAGACGTCTCCGTGAATCGCTTTCCCTGCACGACCAGCTGCGGTGGGCTCACCCCGCTGTCTACGAGAACGCGGTAAACGAGCGGAGCTCGGAGGTTGCCCTCGACAGCGGCGAGCGGAAAGCACACTGACGCGAGCAAGGCCATGAGGCACGCGGAACGACGGACAAGGACAGTTGGGACATCACACACTCCCCCTCGAGCTGAAAACTGAACTGACGTCAGTCCTCAACCCTACCCCAGCCGCGCGACGAGTCAGCTGCTTTCGACTTCTCCGGTCCAGACGTCGGGCATCTCGGCTGGCAGGGGTGTCTCCGGTGCGAAGTTCTGCCTCGAACGGCCGGCGTCGAGCCAGAGTGAGTGCACGAAGAGGAGCGGGACGACGATCAGCAGGCCGACACCGAGACGAAACAGCAGGTACCAGAGGGGAGTTCCCGCTTGCAGCGTATCGATCTGATCGAAGTAGATGACCTCGCAGGCACCGTTGCCCGCGTCGTCACGATTCGTGCTCGACCGGCGCCACCAGTCGCGCCAGTCCTCCATGCGGTAGTTCACCAGGCGACCGCGCACGCGAATCTGATCGCCGATGCGGACGTTCGCCAGCTGGTCGCGCAGCGCGGCGCTGCCGGTGATCATGTGGTTGTTGCCGAGGTCCCGACCCTGGAACGGATTGCCGGCCGAGTAGCGGAAGTAGCAGGTCCAGGGACCGCTCCAAAAGTCGACGTCGAGATACGAGCCGTTGCGCAGGCTCTCTCCCCAGACCACGCAGAGGTCCTTCGTATCGACCGAACTGCTGTCGTGGTAGATGTCGGCGATACTCTGGATGTTGTTGTGGCTCACCACGAGGCCCCACATCTCGTAGTCGGCGACCGGCTGCACTTCGACCTTCTGCCCTTTGTACTCGAAGTGGAACGGCGGCGCCTCGACGTCGACCTGCACGGGCTCCTGCAACATCTCGGGACGCAGGTCTCCGACGGCGGGCAGATCTCCCTTCTGAGTCCAGGCGAGGGCGGTGATGGCCAGGGCGATAACGAAGGCTCTTCCGAGCAGGCGACGGCGGGCTTCCAGTGGTGATCTCATCGACGGGTCCTACGAGGTTTCGTCTCGCCACGTTTCAAGCAAACCCAGTGCCGAGCAGGGTTTGCGGCTCCCAGCGCGAGAGCTCGTGGCTTTTCTCGCGCTCCGCGACCGGGGCGCGCTGACACTCACTGTCACTGAGCCCCAACCGCTGTCACGAAAGCAGGCGCACAGAAGCATTCGAACGACGACAGCGCCTCACGCCCATGACACAATGCGCGTCCGCAAGTGCGCGCCATCGCGCTCCCCTCTGTCCACGGAGACACCCGCCATGTCAGACCGCATCCAAGCCTTCGGCCTCCAGGTCGCCCCCGAGCTCTACGACTTCGTCAACGGCGAGGTTCTGCCCAAGATCGAGCTCGAAGCCGAGGAGTTCTGGTCCGGCTTCGCTCAGATCGTGCAGACGATGGCGCCGCGCAATCGCGAGCTGCTCGCCAAGCGCGATGAGCTACAGAGCCAGCTCGACGAGTGGCATCGAGATCACGAGCCGGGGAAGGTCGACGCCGGCGCCTACAAGTCGTACCTCCAGGAGATCGGCTACCTGCAGCCCGAGGGCGAGGACTTCCAGGTGGAAGTGGAGAACGTCGACCCGGAGATCGCCTCCATTTCGGGACCGCAGCTCGTCGTTCCGGTCTCCAACGCGCGCTTCTGCATCAACGCGGCCAACGCCCGCTGGCAGTCGCTCTACGACGCGCTCTACGGCACCGACGTGATCCCGGAAGGCGAAGGCACCGAGAAGGGCACCTCTTACAACCCGGCGCGAGGCAAGCTCGTCGAACAGTACGCGGAGCGCTTTCTCGACGCGACGGCGCCGCTCACCGGAGGCTCGTACAGCGACGTCACCGAGTACCGCATTACCGAGGCCTCTCCTCACGCTCTGGAGGTCGTCTTCCGAGACGGCTCGACAGGTGGTCTCGAGGACGCCTCGCTCTTCGCCGGCTATGCCGGTCGGCGCAACGGCCTCGAGGGCGTGCTGCTGCGCCACAACGGCCTGCACGTCGAGATCCAGATCGACCGCCAGCACCCGGTTGGCGCCGAGCACCGGGCGGGCGTCAAGGACGTCGTTCTGGAATCGGCCGTGACGACGATTCAGGACTGCGAGGACTCGGTGGCCGCCGTCGACGCCGAAGACAAGGTCGGCGTCTACCGCAACTGGCTCGGACTGATGATGGGTGATCTGCAGGAGAGCTTCCTCAAGGGCGGGCGCGAGATCACCCGATCCCTCGAGGCCGACCGCCACTACACCGCCGCCGACGGCGCCGACCTGGTGCTTCCAGGCCGTTCCCTCATGTTGGTCCGCAACGTCGGTCACCTCATGACGAACCCGGCGGTGCTGACCGAAAGCGACGACGAAGTGCCCGAGGGCATTCTCGACGCGGTGATCACCTCGGCGATCGGCAAGTGCGATCTCGACGGCGCGGGAGCCCTCTCGAACTCGCGCTCGGGCAGCATCTACATCGTCAAACCGAAGATGCACGGCCCCGAAGAAGCCGCCTTCACCGTCGAGCTCTTCGCCGCCGCCGAGAAGCTGCTCGGACTGCCCGAAAACGCGGTGAAGGTTGGCATCATGGACGAGGAGCGTCGCACTACGCTCAACCTCAAGGAGTGCATTCGCGCGGCGAAGAACCGCGTGATCTTCATCAACACCGGCTTCCTCGACCGCACCGGAGACGAGATCCACACGTCCATGGAAGCCGGCCCGATGATCCCGAAGGGCGAAATCAGGAACGCCACCTGGCTCAACGCCTACGAAGACTGGAACGTCGACCTGGGAATTCGCACCGGTCTCTACAAGACGGGACAGATCGGCAAAGGCATGTGGGCCATGCCGGACGAGATGGCCGCCATGGTCGAAGCCAAGACCGGGCATCCGCAGAGCGGCGCCAACTGCGCCTGGGTACCTTCACCGACCGCTGCCGCGCTCCACGCGATGCACTACCACCAGATCGACGTCGAAGCCCGGCAGGCCGAGCTCGCGAGACGCGAGCAGGCGTCGGTGGACGACCTCCTGAAGATCCCCGTCGCGCCGGCTCCGCCCGAGCCACCGAGTCCCCAAGAGCTGCAGCGCGAGCTCGACAACAACGCTCAGGGGATCCTTGGGTACGTCGTGCGCTGGGTCGATCAGGG
>JBCCLJ010000390.1:0-3283 GCA_039026915.1 Acidobacteriota bacterium | reverse complement strand
GCCGAGAATCAGCTGATCTTTGCCGAACGGTCGGCGGTGAAGCGGGCTCATCGAGTCGCAGTCTTCCCGATCCCGGCACCCCGCGCACCGGCAAGCGGCGCTGCTAAGCTCTCCGCCGCGGCGCTCGCCGCGTCCTCTGCTTTCTCTTCTCTACAGACTTCATCAACGACCTCTCGGACCGCCTGCGTCCTCACCGAGGAAATCGCCCATGTCCACACCCTCGCTCCCCTCCCTCGACGACCTCCCCGATCTCCGCGGTCGTCGCGTCTTCGTTCGCGTCGATTTCAACGTACCGATGCAGGGCGGCAAGGTGCTCGACGACACCCGCCTGGTGCAGGCGCTGCCGACGATCCGTGAGCTCCTCGGCCGGGGCGCACGGGTGGCGCTCGCCTCTCATCGCGGCCGTCCCAAAGGCCAGCGCAATCTCGACTTCTCTCTGCGCCCCGTGGCGCTCGCGCTCGCCGAACTGCTGGATCACGACGTCGCCTTCGCCGAAGACTGCGTCGGCACCTCGGCCGAGGAGGCGATCGACGGCCTCGCGAACGGCGGCGCCTGCCTGCTCGAGAACCTCCGGTTTCATGCGGGTGAGACAGACAACGAGCCCGACTTCGTCGCTCAGCTCGCCCAGCTCGCCGACGTCTACGTCTCCGACGCCTTCGGCACAGCCCATCGCGCTCACGCGTCGACGGCGGGCGTACCGAGCCGACTCGAGCACTGCGCTGCCGGTCGGCTCATGCACCGCGAAGTGACCGTACTGGGCGGTCTTCTCTCCGCTCCTCAACGCCCGTTCGCGGCGGCCCTGGGCGGCGCGAAGATCAGCGGCAAGATCGAGACGCTCGAATCCCTCGTCGAGACGACGGACCGTCTGATCGTGGTCGGCGGCATGGCCAACACGCTGCTGGCGGCACAGGGCCACGCGATGGGGCGCTCGCTCGTCGAAGAGGACCGCATCGACACGGCGAAGGCGGTGCTGCAGCGCGCGGAGGAGCGCGGCGTCGAGGTGCTCCTGCCGCGCGATCTGGTGGTCACGGACGACCTCGACGAGCCCTCGAAGACCGAGACAGTCGCCGTCGGCGGCGTCGACGACGACTTGATGGCAGTCGACATCGGACCGGCGACCGGTGCTCTGTTCAAGGAGCGTCTCGCGGACGCGGAATCGGTCTTCTGGAACGGTCCGGCTGGTGTCTTCGAGAAGCCACCGTTCGACGAGGGCAGCGTCGCGCTCGCCGAGGCCGTCGCGGCGAGCTCGGGCTTCACCGTCATTGGCGGCGGTGAAACGGTCGCCTGTGCCAAAGCCGCCGGAGTCGCCGATCAGCTCGACCACGTCTCGACCGGCGGCGGCGCCGCGCTGGCTCTCCTCGCGGGGAAGGAACTGCCGGGCGTCATGACGCTCGCCTCCTAGTCGGCCGCGCTCGCAAAGAAACCCGAAACTCCGGAGAAGGAAGACCATGAGCTCACGACGTCCCGTCGCCGCCGCCAACTGGAAGATGAACCTGCTGGCGAGCGACGCTCGAACCTTCGGCGAAGCGCTGCGCACGGCCGATCTGAGCGACGTCGACGTTCTCTTCTTCCCTCCGGCCACCGTCGCCGCAACCCTCGTGCAAGAGGTGGCGTCGACGACCGTCGAAGTGGGCGGCCAGGATCTACACGCGGCCGACAGCGGCGCCCACACCGGCGACCTCTCGGCGGCGCACTGGCGCGACGCCGGCTGCCGCTGGGTGCTCTGCGGCCACTCGGAGCGCCGCGCCGACCACGGTGAGGGCGACGAAGCCGTCGGTGCCAAGGTGGCGGCCGGACTGCGCGGCGACCTCGAGGTCATGCTGTGTCTCGGCGAAACGCTCGAGGAGCGCGAAGCCGAGGCGACGCAGGCCGTTCTCGAGCGTCAGCTGCGCGTCGGATGGAACGCCGCCCGAAGGGCGGGAGCGACCGACGGCGACGTCGGTCGCCTGGCGATCGCCTACGAGCCGGTCTGGGCGATCGGTACGGGGAAGACGGCCACGCCCGAGCTGGCCCAGGACGCCCACGCCTTCCTGCGCTCGCTGGCGGGCGATCTCTTCGGCGCAGAGGCGGCGGCAGGCCTGCGCCTTCTCTATGGCGGCTCGGTCAAGCCCGGCAACTGCCGAGAGCTCATCGTGCAGAGCGACATCGACGGCTTTCTCGTCGGCGGTGCGTCCCTTGATCCAGGCTCGTTCCTCGATATCATTGCAGGCTGCGCTCAGCGTCCACCGTCCTGAGGGGGCCGACTCCTCGGCTGCATCTCGACGAAACCTTCGTCCGCTGAGAAGTCCGCGAGCCAGAAGCGTCCCGAAACTGCAGACTTCCGCGCAGCGACAGCGCACCGCACTCCATCAACACGAGAGCACCGGTCATGATCTACGTCCTCTACTTCATCCACATCGTCATCTCCCTCTTCCTGATCCTCGTCGTGCTCCTGCAGCAGGGTAAGGGTGCCGACCTTTCGGTCTTCGGCGGCGGCAGCTCGCAGGCCGCCTTCGGCGCACGCGGAGCGGCCACGGTCCTGCACAAGGCCACGGTTTTCTGCTTCGTCGGCTTCATCCTGACGACGCTCTCCATCGGCATCCTCAAGTCGCGTGGAAGCTCGTCCGTCATGAGCAGCGTCGAAGCCGGCGCGGCGCAGACCGAGTCGACAGGCGCGAGTGAGCTTGCCGGCGGTGAGCTGCCTCCGGAAGAAGCTTCCGAGGGCGCCGCGGGACTCGCCGGCGGCACGCTCGAGGACGAGGAAACGACCGAAGGCGACGCACCGGAAGAGGTCCCCAGCGAGGACAGCGAGCCTCCGGCGGAGGACGACCAGGAATAGCCGCTTTCTGTTGACGAAAGCGAGGAGCACTGGCTACACTGCGCTCCTTGCGTCGCGCCTCCTCAGCGCGCCGGCCCTCGCGAGAACAGCCTCACGGAGCCGAAGCAGAGTCCACATTGCCGAAGTGGCGGAATTGGTAGACGCGCACGGTTGAGGGCCGTGTGGGGCAACCCGTGTCGGTTCGAGTCCGACCTTCGGCACCATCCTCCGCGACATCTCCGCGACCGGCCTCAGGCCTTCGCGTCCCTGCGACGGCGATCTCGGCCCTGCGCGACAGACCCTGCGCGAGAGGCCTTCACTGGAGCTCGGGCGTCCCTCGGTGACCGCGCGCACGCTCCAGGGTCAAGAAGCCCCTTCGGTGGCGCACCGGTTCGCCGATCCAACCGGCGCGACGCGATGCTTGGACGGACGCTGCCGAGCCGTGCTGTTGACGCAGACCGACCCCTGGCCCGTGCGGCCATCGCG
>JBCCLJ010000389.1:0-3284 GCA_039026915.1 Acidobacteriota bacterium | reverse complement strand
GAGGTCCTCGGCCTCCTCGGCCCCAACGGCGCAGGGAAGACGACGTCGATCGCCATGGCCGTCGGACTGCTGGCTCCAAGTGAAGGCGCGGTCGAGTTGGAAGGCGGGCAGAACCCTCTCGATCCCGAGACGCGTCGACGCATCGGCGTCGCCCCTCAAGAGCTCGCTCTCTACGAAGAGCTCACCGGACGCGAGAATCTCTCGTTCTTCGGAAGAGTGCACGGTCTGCGCAGTCCGGCTCTCGAACAGCGCGTCGACGAGGTGCTCGAGCTCGTCAGCCTGGTCGACGTCGCGGCACGCCGCGTGACGACCTACTCGGGCGGCATGAAGCGCCGGTTGAATCTCGCCGCCGCGATCCTGCACGAACCCGATCTCGTGCTGCTCGACGAGCCGACCGTCGGCGTCGATCCGCAGTCGCGCAATGCGATCTTCGAGAAGGTCGAAGAGCTTCGCGACGGCGGCACGACCGTCGTGTATACGACCCACTACATGGAGGAAGCACAGCGTCTCTGCGACCGCATCGCGATCGTCGACCGCGGCCGCCTCCAGGCCGTGGGCACGACCAACGAACTGATCGCCGAGCACGGCGGCCCCGGAACGCTCGTCGTCAACGAGGCGAGCCCGGACGAGCAGAGAGTCGAGACACTCGACCCGCTCGCGGCGCTCGAGGACGAGCGTCGCAAGCGCCCCATTCGAGACTTCCGATACGAGCCGCCGAACCTCGAGACCGTCTTCCTCCACCTCACCGGCCGCGCTCTGCGCGACTGACTCCGAACGGAGACACCGCACTCGCGATGTTCGAGCTCTTCGCCCTCGCACGCAAGGACGCCCGCTTGCTCCTCCGGGACCGCGCCGGCTTCTTCTTCACCTTTCTCTGGCCGGTCATCATGGCGATGTTCTTCGGCTCCATCTTCTCGGGCGGCGGCGACTCCCTCGGCACGATCGACGTCCTCGTGGTCGACGAAGACGGTTCGACCGCCTCTCGCGATCTTCTGGCCGAGCTGGAGGCGACGGAGGAGCTGTCCCTCGAAGCGACGGCCGAGCGCGAGGCAGCGCTCACCCGAGTTCGCCGCGGACAGGTCGCCGCAGCCCTCATCGTGCCCGAAGGCTTCGAAGCGGCCTCCGCCAACCTCTTCGATCCGGTGACCCCGCTCGTCCTCGTCGCCGTCGACCCGGCGCGTCGCGCCGAGGCAGGCATGCTCTCCGGGCTCCTTCTCCAGGCAGGGGCACAGCGCCTGCAGAAGACCTTCTCCGATACGGACTCACTGCGCACCGAAGTCTCGGGCGCACGCCGCGACCTCGCCGTCTCGCAACTGCCGGGCATGGAACCGGTCGCCGAGTTCCTCGCCTCCTTCGAAGAGCTGCTCACCACGAATCCGAACAGCTTCTTTGCTGGCGGCGCCGGTTCCGACGCCTCGCCCTTCGAACCGCTGTCGATCGAGACGTTGGACGTCGAGCCCGCAGCGATCGAAGGTCGTCCCGCCAACTACTTCGCCATCTCCTTCCCGCAGGGAATGATCTGGGGCCTGCTCGGCTGCACCGCCGCCTTCGGCATCTCGCTCGTCGGAGAGCGCACCCAGGGAACCCTCACGAGGTTGCGCACGGCACCCCTCGACTCCTGGCAGATCCTGGGCGGCAAGGCACTCGCCTGCTTCGTGACCTCGCAGGCGCTCGTCGCTACCGTGCTGCTGCTCGGCATCACGATTTTCGGTGTGCGTCCCGGGTCTTACCCTCTCGTCGCGGTCGCCATGGTCTGCTCAGGGTTCTGCTTCGTCGGCATCATGATGCTGCTGTCGGTTGTCGGCAAGACCGAGCAGGCGGCGTCCGGCATCACCTGGGCGGCGCTGCTGCTCATGGCGATGATCGGCGGCGGCATGATCCCGCTCTTCGTCATGCCCGGTTGGATGCGCGCACTGAGCCACGCCAGCCCGGTGAAGTGGTCAATCCTGGCCTTCGAAGGGGCCATCTGGCGCGGCTACTCACTGCAGGAGATGCTTCTGCCCTGCGCCGTTCTCCTCAGCGTTGGCGTACTCGCTTTCGCCCTGGGCTTGAGGGCCTACCGTGGCAACACTGCGCGCTGACCGCGCCAAAGGACCTCGAAGATGACGACGATCGACCTTCTCGAAGGCCTCGCGACGACGAGATCGATCCGGCGCTATCGCTTCGATCCCATTCCCGACGACGACCTCAACGCGATTCTGTGGAGCGCGACGCGAGCACCGAGCGGCACGAACCGACAGCCCTTCCGGTTTCTCGTTCTACGCGACGGCACCAAGGCCCGCGAGGCCAAAGGCATCCTTGGCGAAGCCTTCCGTCACGGTTGGGCCACGAAGTCCGAGGCTGAGGGCTGGAACATCCAGACGGAGACCCGCGGCGAGACGCGCAAGGAGCGGATGCTCCAGGCGATGCAGTCGTTCGTCGACGACTTCGAGAAGATCCCGGTCGTCGTGCTCGCCTGCTTCGTTCGCTACCGTCCGCTGCAGCACGCGGAGGGTGCATCCATCTTCCCCGCCTGTCAGAACCTCCTCCTGGCTGCGCGGGCGCTCGGCTACGGCGGCTGCTTCAGCGGCTGGCACGTCGGCGTGGAGGAACAACTTCGAGAGCTGCTGGAGATCCCCGACGGTGTCGAGATTTCGCTCACGATCACACTCGGCAAGCCCGCCGGCAATCACGGTCCGGTCAGGCGACGACCGATCCGGGACCTCGTCTTCGACGACAGCTGGGAAGGCGAAGCCGCCTGGGCCAAGGACCCCGACGGGACGCGGTTCACCCGCGGCGGCCCGCCGAAGCAGGCCGAGTGACCCACGATGCCGCTGGCTCCTGCCTGAGCCGGTACGCCCACGCTGCCGGAACACCCTTCGTCTCGACGCGCGACGGTCAACCCTGCTGGCAACGCCCAAGGCCTCGTCACACGCCCTCCCGCCCCACAAGGCGAGCGCGGCGAGCACCGAGCGCGGAGTCCGCGAAGCGGACGGAGATCGACATGGCGCGCGAAGCCCGTGGTACCACCACGGGCGTCGCTAGCTCGAAGCGTCGAACTCCATCTCGACGACGGCGAGAGACTCTTCGCCGCTGATCTCGTCGCGCAGGCCGACGCCGAGGATCTGCTTCTCACGGCGTAGATCGATGTCGACGACGAACGACAGGAAGTCGTCCTCTAGCCGCACATCGTCGGCGGTGAACTCGATCAGTTCCTCTCGCAGCGGCAAGTGGCCTCGACTCCCAAGAGCTGTCATCCAGACACGAATACGAGCCACTGGCGCCTGTGCGTCGCCTCCGGGGAG
>JBCCLJ010000388.1:0-3292 GCA_039026915.1 Acidobacteriota bacterium | reverse complement strand
GTCGAAGGCCCGCAGCACCGGCTTGCCCGCGTCGTCGGAGCCGGCACGGCTCGTCCGTGCGCCCTGCCCGACGATCAGCAGCGTCTTGGTGACGACCGGTCCGGTCGAGCTCGACGAGCCCACCGGTCCCGGATCGGGCGCGCCCGCGTCGATGATCTGCTGACGGATGCCGTCGCCGTTGGGCACCTGCCACGCGATCGTTCCCTGCTTGAGGTCGACCGCCGTGATGCGTCCGTAGGGAGGCTTGACGAGGGGCAGGCCGCGCGGACCTTCGAGGCCGAAGCCGCCGTGGCCGAAGCCGCGAATGTA
The DNA here is from genome assembly GCA_039026915.1 of Acidobacteriota bacterium. Taxonomy (GTDB): domain Bacteria; phylum Acidobacteriota; class Thermoanaerobaculia; order Multivoradales; family Multivoraceae; genus JBCCLJ01. The sequence goes on along the minus strand of JBCCLJ010000388.1, from coordinate 2,983 downwards.
GTCGAAGTTGGAGCGCGCCGCATCGGGCTTGGTCAGAGAGACGGAGATCGGCGAGGTGATCGACGGGATGTAGAGCATCCCGGTCTCTGGATCGAGGCCGGCACCCCACCAGTTCGCACCGCCGGCCCAGCCGGGCATCTGAATCGTGCCCTGCACCTCTTCGGTGCCCACGACAGGGGGGGTGAAGATCGGTCCCATCTTGTACTTCTTGGCGATCTCGAGCGCTTCGGCCTTGAGCTCGGGCGTGAAGTCGATGAGATCGTCTTCCGTCATTCCCTGACGCTCGAAGGCCGGGGGCTTGGTGGGGAAGGGTTGGGTCTTGGCCGCCCGCTCGCCCGGTACGTCGGAGGGCGGCACCGGCCGCTCTTCGATCGGCCAGATCGGCTCACCCGTGACGCGGTCGAAGACGTAGGTGAAGCCCTGCTTCGTCACCACGGCCACGCCTTTGCGCTGCTTGCCGTCGATCTCGAGGTCGAAGAGAGTCGGCGCTGCGGGGATGTCGTAGTCCCAGAGGCCGTGATGCACGAGCTGGTAGTGCCAGACGCGCTCGCCGGTCTTCGAATCGAGGCAGACGATGCTCTCGGCGAAGAGGTTGTCCCCGAGGCGGTGTCCGCCGTACCAGTCGTTCGTCGGCGTGCCGAAAGGCAGGTAGACGTAGCCGGTCTCGGGATCCGCGGTGATGTTCGTCCAGACGTTGGTGTTGCCCGAGTACTCCCAGGAGCCGCCTTCCCACGTCTCGTGGCCGAACTCACCGGGCTGCGGAATGGACTGGAAGGTCCACAGCGTCTTGCCCGTGCGCACGTCGAAGCCCCGGATGTCGCCCGGCGGCATCAGCTTGCGCGTCGGGCCGTCGAAGATCGAAGAACCGACGAGCACGACGTCGCCGATGACCATCGGTGCGGACATGACGGTGTAGTTGCGACGGTTCACCTCGCGACGCAGTCCCAGGGTCAGGTCGATGCGGCCCTCCTCGGCGAAGTCGAGGATCGGCTTTCCGGTCTTCGCGTCGATGGCCCAGAGGTGCGCGTCGCCCGTCGGCTGAAAGATGCGCTCGAGCTTGCCGTCGGTCCAGTAGCCGACGCCGCGGCTGTTGAATCCGAGGTTCGTGGGACGCCCGAAGGCCTTCGAGTCGGTATCGAACTGCCACTTGCTCTCGCCGGTCTTTGCGTCGATGGCTGCGACCTGTCCGAGGGACGTGTTGACGAACAGGGTGTCGCCGATCTTGAGCGGCGTCGACTTGTAGCCGAGCGTGCGGAAGCGCGGTGAGCCTTTGGCGACCTCGACGTCGGGAGACGTCCAGGACCACGCGACCTTCAGTTTCGAAAAGTTACTGGCGTCGATCTGGTCGAGGGGGGCGTACTGCGTGCTGCCGCGGTCGCCGTGGTACGACGGCCAGTCGCCGTCGGCGGCTCCGCTCTGCGCTGCCGCTACGGAGGTGAGCAGACAGAGTGGGAGGAAGACGAGCAGCTGCGCTGCGCGGGGAAGTGAGCGGGCGAACGGTGTGTCGAGCATGCGGAGTTCTCCTTGGGCTGGACGATGATTCTAGTTCACAGTTCGAGCCAGATCGTCATCGCGTGAGCTGCCGTCGACGCCACTTGCGGAGCCGCCGCGACGCGACGCCGCAACGACCTTCGAGCGGCGCCGATCGCGTCGGCCGAGTCGCTCTCTGGCTTCCCCTGTCACGTACGTGCCGCTCCTCGGCAGCGCCACAGTCTGCCTTCGGATTCCCTCCGTTGTTCGACATCGAGACCACGGGGCCGGGGTGGACTCTCTCGCAGCAACAGACCGAGGAGAATCGATGAACACCGATGAAGCTGCTACCCAGAGACCCACCGAGCCCCCGACGGCTCCGCGCCGCTCGATCTACGCTGCGCTCAAGCTCTTGGCGCTGGGCGCCGTTGCCCTGGCGCTGTGGATTCCGCTGCTTCTGATTCAGGGCATCGTGCAGCAGCGGCAGGGCCGTCAGGCCGAGGTGGAACGCGAGATCGCCGCTTCCTGGGGTGGGCCTCAGTCGCTGCTCGGGCCGCTGCTCGTCCTGCGCTACGACTGCGTCGAAGAGCCGCTGCGACGGGGTCGCTGCCCCGGGCCCCGACAGCTCTTCGTACACGCCGAGACGACGCGCTGGCGCGGCGACGTCTCGGCCGAGAAGCGCTCGCGCAGCCTCTTCGACGCGGTCGTCTGGCAGGCGGAGCTCGAAGCGATCTCGACCTTTCCCGCCGTCGCCGAGACGGTGGAGCACGATGGGTGGACCTGGCGGCTCGGCGCCGCGGGTGTCGCCGTCAGCGTCTCGGACGAGGTCGGTCTGACCGAGCGGGCCCGACTCGAGAGGGAAGGCGGAGCTGCGCTGGAGATGACGTCGCGAACTCTGCCGGGCTGGCCGACGCCGGCGCTCGTTGCGGCACTGGCGGGCGATGAGGGAGGAGGCGCTCTTGCACCCATCGTCTCGGGCTTCGACGCCCGCGTTGCGCTGCGCCTGCGGGGCACGCGCCGGCTGTCGTTCCTCCTGGCCCCGGGAAGTCTGGACGTGGCGCTCGAATCGAGCTGGCCCTCGCCGGCCTTCGACGGCGCTCGGCTCCCCGCGGAGCGGGAGGTCGATGCAGATGCCTTCTCCGCGAGGTGGCGCGTGCGCGGCGACGGGGCGCAGGAGCGAAGCTGGTGGTCCGGCGATGCGAGGTACTTCTCGACGACCGACTTCGGTGTCTCGCTCGTCGAGCCGGTCGACGGCTACCGTCTCGCCGAGCGCTCCACGAAGTATGGGATCCTCTTCGTCGTGCTGACCTTCGCGACCTTCCTGCTGCTCGAGATCGTCTCGAAGGAGCGTCTTCATCCGGCGCAGTACTTCCTGGTCGGGGCTGCGCTGTGCGTCTTCTACCTGCTCCTGCTCAGCGTTTCGGAGCACACCGGTTTTGGCCTTGCCTATGCAATCGCGGCCGGTGCGACAGTGCTGCTGATCTCGGCCTACGCGCTCGGAATCTCGGGGCGC
>JBCCLJ010000387.1:0-3321 GCA_039026915.1 Acidobacteriota bacterium | reverse complement strand
TGGTGGGTCGCTACCACGTCTGGGGTTCGATCTTCCGGCTGGACTCGGGCTCCTTCGAGTATCTCGACCGGTCGGTCGCAAGAAGCGGTGCCGCCGACGTCCGGGTGGTGACGGGTGACACCTTCCGCGCCCTGGGCATCCCGGTACTCAGCGGATCTCGTCCCGAGGACTTTCGCGAGGGCGACGATCCGGTAGTTTGGCTCTCGCGCTCGGTTGCCGAGAAGCTCACGCCAGGCGGAGCGGCCGAGGGGCTGACCGTCGGAGCTGCAGGCGCAGTGCGGCGCGTCGCGGGCGTCGTCGAGGACGTCGCCTCGGACGGTCGAGGCACCTCATATCCGACCGTCTACGTGCCGCATCGCGACATGTCCGAGGACCGAAACTGGCCGCTCACGCAGGTCGTGCGGAGCTCGCTCGATCCGGCGGAGCTCGAGAACATGATCCGAGCCGAGTTGACCGCCATGGACCCTGGACTCGTGCTCTACCGGCCGAAGCCGGTCGCGAATCTGCTGGACGAGGCAAGGGCGCAGGACCGCTTCGCTCTGATGCTGATGGCTCTCTTTGCAGGGCTCGCCGTGTTGCTCGCGGCCGCAGGAACCTACGGCGTACTGGCCGGCATGGTGGCTCGACGCCGCAAAGAGATCGGCATTCGCATCGCTCTCGGGGCCGGTCGCCGGAGTGTGCGCTGGACGGTGCTGCGTAGCGCCCTCGGGCTGACGGCCTTTGGCTCCGTGCTCGGCCTCGGCGTCGCATGGTTCGGCAGCCGCTGGTTGGCGACGTTGCTCTTCGGCGTCTCGACGAGCACCCCGTGGGTCTACGCCCTCAGCGCGCTGCTCGTCTTGGCCCTCGGGATCGTCTCCGGCTTGCTGCCCGCGCAGCGCGCGACGCGCATCGACCCTGCGGCCATGCTGACGGAGTGACCGGGGCTTCAATCGTTGCGAGAGGCGCGGATCGCGTCGCCGATCTCCTGCAGCCTCGGCTGCAGCTGCGTCATGACGACGGCGAAGACGACGACCGCCCAGCCGAGGCCGAGCAGCGTCTGCAGAGCGACCAGGAGCTGCGCGACGACGGACGTCGCTTGCACCGTGCCGATGCCGACGCCGGTCGCGGACGACAGCGCGTAGAAGAAGAAGTCCCAGCGCGTCGGCTCGCCTTCGAGAGCGGCGAAATGGCTGGCGTCGAGGCGAGCGAGACTGCCGTAGAAGCCCGAGAAGACAGTGACCAGGAGTGCGTAGCCCAGAGCGAAGGCGCCGATCGGGACGGACATTGCTTCGAGGTAGTGCACGAGCTCGCCGTAGAGGCTGAGGCGGGGGCGGATCCAGTTGCCGAGCACGCTACCGAGCGAGAAAGTGAAGACCGGGGCCACGAGAAAGAGCAGCGTCACGAAGAGAAGAGAAAAGAGCGCGGGGTCGATGCCTCCGGTGATGCTCGTCCGTCCGTCCTGTGTTTCGCGATAGATCGAAACGACGAAAAGGACGAAGAGAGACACCGTGACGACGAGGAGCCACCAGGGTGGGCGTCTCAGGCCACCACGCCAGCCGCGGTCGGGATCTCGCCTCGAGCCCAGCACGACGCCGACGATGAAGGAGATCAGTAGCCCCGGAACGACGACGCCGACCGTTTGCGTCGGAGCGAGCGACAGCGACACCGGGATGCCGAGACCACAGCAAGCGATCAGACTCTGGCGGAAGCCGTCGAAGCGTTCTTGTCCCACTCCGTCGAGAAGCCCAACAGCGAGTCCGAGAAGAGGCGGAACGATGGCACCGAAGCCACGCATCGGCTGAAGCGTGAGCCAACCGATCATCGCCAAGCCGACGCCGCCCCCGATGAGGAGAGCGACGGCGACGCCGTCCTCGCCGCGCCGACGGATCAGGACTGCCAGGGCCATGGTGACCGCTGCAATCCACGGGGTCAGCACATCCTGGTTCAGCGCGGACTCGTAGCCAGGGTTCGAGACGGCGTACGCAAGAGGTGCGATGAGAACGGAGAGCGCACCTGCGAGAGCGAGGGCGATGAAAGCGAGTCGAAGGGGTTGCATCGAAACGGCGAGTGGCCAGCTGTCTGGGCCCGTTGGAGAAGCGAGTGTCGATCTTACGTTGGTGGCTCAGTGGAGGCACTTCGCTAGACTCGGTTTCCACACGCATTTCTCCAGGAGATTCGATGAGACTCATTTCCGCGGCGGCCCTGGCCCTCGGCATGGCCGCAATCGCAGCAACTCCGCTGGCTGCGTCCGTAGCTGTGGGCGACGCCGCTCCAAACTTCACCCTTCCCAGCAGCGACGGCGGCGAGATTCAGCTGTCGGACGTGCTCGGCGAGAAGAACGTCGTTCTCGCGTTCTTCCCCAAAGCCTTCACCGGTGGCTGAACGGCCCAGATGAAAAGGTACCAGTCTGGTATCTCAGAGTTCACCGAGAGCGAATCCCTCGTTTTCGGAATCAGCACCGACACCGTCGAGGACAGCGCGAAGTTCGCCGAGTCCCTCGAGATCGAGTTCGCTCTCTTGAGCGATACCGACGGTGCCGTAGCGGAGAGCTACGGCGTGCTCATGCCGAACGGCAAGTACGCCAAGCGCGTCACGTTCGTCATTGGGCAGGACGGCAAGGTGGCCTTTGTCGGGGAGGGTGGCGATGCCATGGACCCGACGGCGGCGGCCGGAGCGTGTAGCGGCCTGAAGTAGCGAGTGGCAGCGCCGGCGAGGGTTGCCGGCGCCCGGCGCTGCCTCGAGTACAGCACGGCCTTCGGCGTAGGATCGCTTCGTGGCCCGTTCCTCTGGCAGCGCCGACCTCCCTCTCCATGGCGGACGCGTTCCTCCATGGCTGCGCCAGCGCATGGAGACGCTGGGGCGGCTCGTCGTCGAGACGGTCGTGCTGCACTACGGTCGCGACGAACTCCTTCGCCGCTTGGCACAGCCGTTCTGGTTTCAGTCGTTCGGCGCCGTGATGGGCATGGACTGGCACTCGTCCGGCATCACGACGTCGGTCCTGGGTGCGCTCAAGCGCGGGCTCGAGCCGGTTGCGGACGACCTGGGACTGCACGTCTGTGGCGGACGCGGTCGGCAGTCGCGCAAGACGCCCGGCGAGCTGATCGCTCTCGGAGAGCGTTCCGGACTGCCGGGCGATGAGCTGGCGCGTACGAGCAAGCTCGTCGCCAAGGTCGACAGCGCTGCCGTTCAGGACGGCTTTCAGCTGTACCTGCACAACTTCGTTGTCGCCGAGGACGGCCGCTGGGTCGTCGTGCAGCAGGGCATGAACCCCGGCAACAAGCTGGCGCGCCGCTATCACTGGCACTCGGAGAAGGCGCCGGACCTTGTCGAGGAGCCGCACAC
>JBCCLJ010000386.1:0-3452 GCA_039026915.1 Acidobacteriota bacterium | reverse complement strand
CTCGGAAGAGGGTCTTCGCCAAACGCTCCCTCCTGTCGCTCATGTCGGTGAGGGAGGGATTCGGCGGTCGTCGCGGTCCGCGCCCTTCGGGCACTCCCCCGACTCGGGAACGAATCCCGGCATGGTTGCCCTGCGGAGGTGGTCCGCTCGCTGCCCTCGCCTTCGGCGTCGGTGGCTCGGAGGCGGCGCGTTGCCAGAGGTCGGTCCCCAGCGAGCGTTCGTCGTTGATGCGTCAGATGCACCGAGCCCAACGCGCAAGATGTCCAGTTGGCCTTGCGTTTGCCGTTTGGGTGGTTGAGCACTGTCAACGAGTGAGCGAAGGAAACACGGGAGAGTCCAGTCATGGCTGCAGAACGCAAGGGGAGGCGCAAGGCCTCGAAGAAGAAGACCGCGACAGCCAAATCGAGCGCAAAGGTCAGCAGGCCAGCGCCCAAGAGTTCGACAGGACGCTCCTCGGCGCCTGAGACGGAAAGCAGTTGGGGCCGCGTCGACGGATACGTTCTCGACGACTCCGGGCTCACGATCAAGCTCAACATGAGCGCCATCAGCCGTCGGCTCGTCTTCGTCGCGATCGACCGGCCGATGTTCAAGGCCGCGGTGTCTTTGGTGATGATGGCGCACAACAATCGGTGGTCCGGCAACACGGAGATCGATCTCGAGGGGATGTATCTCTCGGTCCAGTACCTGAAAGAGAGGAGCGCCGGAGACCGTCCGCTCGTTCCTATCGCCTTGGCTTCCGGCAGAGACGTCTTCGGCGAGTTGGCCGAATACACGGTGCTGCCCCCGCCCTCCTCGTCTCAGAGCTGACGATGGTCTTCAGACCTTCGAGAGCCATGAGTCTGCTTCGGGCAGCGGTGCGAGCGCACAAGAATCCTGCGGGAGTCGAGTTCGACGACATCGAGCTGCGGGAGTCGCCCCTGCTACCGCAAACTGTCAAGCGTTTCGGCCACAAGGACTTCTCCACCGACACGGAGGGCTATACCTGCCGGAACGAGAAGGGAGACATCGTGGTTGCCTTTCGCGGTTCCGAGACGCCCTTCGAGGAGGACGGTGCTTGGCGCGACTGGCTGCTGACGAACTTCAGGGCAAACCGGGTCCACTACGAGCCCGATCCTGGTCCCTGGGGAGCGCGTCGATGGGTGCACGCGGGGTTCTGGGACGCACTCGATCCGGTCCGGGACAACGTTGCAAAGCAAGTCCAGAAGCACCTCGACGCCACCAATCCTGCCGGTCATCGCATCTTCGTCACGGGATTCAGCCTGGGCGGTGCGCTCGCCACGCTCGCCGCCGTCGAACTCGCGCAGACCTTCCCTCGCAAGGAGGTGCAGCTCTACACATTTGCGGCGCCGAGGGCGGGCGACGGCACCTTTAACAAGCACCTCATCGAGACGGTCGACGAGACCCACGTGGTCCTGCTTCAGGGCGATCCCATCCCACTGCTGCCGCCTGTTGGCCCGAGTCTTCCGATCGACATCGGTGCGACTCGTTGGGGGCTGCCGTTTACCGGCATCCCGCTGAGCATGGACGAGCTTTGGGGTATGGCGATGCCTTCGATAGGCAACAACTACCAGACGCCAGATGAGGTCCACTACCTCACCAATCGCAACGAGTTCGAGCACGGCATGCCGGGTCATGTTCAACGGATCACCGTTCGCTTCGGTAGGCACAGCTTCACTCGTTACTTCAACGCCCTCAATGCGGCGGCAAACCTCGGGCTGAAGTGCAACGCGCTCTGGGGTAGCGAGTCCGAAAAGGAGTTCGTTGACGAAGAGGTGGCTTCCGTGGAGAAAGCGAGAAGGCGATCCTGCACGGTAGTTGCGATGCGTCACCTGCTGTCCTAGTGGATGAAGGCTTGAGCCCTTGGCCTTTGGCTGAGGGTAGGCCGACGAGAGGGGCGTGTCGAAAGCGCGCGGTGCGCGCCGCTGGTACGCTCCCGTCAGAGACAGGAACCGAGGAGCCTCTATGCCACGAGCCAGGAATTTGGTGAGCACCTTGCTCATGCTTGCGTTTTCATCGGCAGGTCTTCTGGCGGAGAACTCTGCGGACTACGATGCGCCCTACCAGTCGCAGGCTCTCGAGATCTATCGACACTCGATCTCACTGCGCACGGCGGCGGGCCACGGCAAGGTGCCGGAGCTCGCCAACTACCTCGCCGATCAGCTACGCGACGGCGGCTTCCCCGAGTCCGACGTGCGTGTGCTTCCCTTCACCACGCAGACCGGCGAAGCGACGTCGGGACTCGTCGTGCGCTATCCGGGCAATGGGTCGTCGGGCAAGGGTCCGATCCTGCTGATCGCCCACATGGACATCGTCGATGCACTGCCCGAGGACTGGGAGCGAGATCCCTTCACCCTGATCGAGGAGGACGGCTACTTCTTCGGCCGGGGCACGCTCGACTGCAAGTTCGGCACGACGATGCTGATCTCCAGCTTCCTGCGCCTCAAGGCCGAAGGCTTCGTTCCCGATCGCGATCTGGTCATCGCTCTGACGGGCGACGAAGAGACGTCGATGTCGACGACGCGCGAGCTCGTCACCACGCATCGCGACCTCACCGACGCGGTCTTCGCGTTGAACGCCGACGCCGGTGGCGGAACGGTCGCTCCGAACGGCAGGGTGCAGGCCTTCCGCGTGCAGGCGGCCGAGAAGACCTATGCGACCTTCGAGCTGACGATTCGCAACCCGGGCGGGCACAGCTCGGCGCCGCGCGCCGACAACGCCATCTACGAGCTGGCGCAGGCCCTCGGCAAGATCGCCGAGCACCGCTTCCCGGTGCAGTCGAACCCGGTGACACAGCGCTACTTCCGCGCGGTCGCACGGATTACTCCCGGAGAGATGGGCGAGGCCATGCTGCGCTTCGCTGAAGACCCGACGGATCAGGAGGCAGCCAGACTCGTCAGCACACACGGCGCCTTCGCGGGCGTGACGCGCACGACCTGCGTTGCCACGATGCTGCGCGCCGGCCACGCCGAGAACGCGCTGCCGCAGAGCGCTACAGCGACGGTCAACTGCCGTATCTTCCCGGGCGTCGAGGTCGACGAGATCGGCCAGGAGCTCTTGCGCGTCGCCGGCAATCCCGAGATCGAGCTCACCGTCCTCGGTGATCCGCAGGCGAGCCCGGCCTCGGCAGCGATGGCCGAGCTCGACGAAGCCCTCTCCGCCGTCCTGCACGAACGCTACCCGGGCCTGCCGATCATCCCGTTCATGGCTCCCTACGCCACCGACGGCCGTGAAACCCGCAGCGCCGGCATCCCGACGTTCGGCGTCAACGGTCTGTTCATGAACCCGCGAGAGATCTTCGCGCACGGGCTGAACGAGCGGGTGCCGGTGAAGGCCTTCTACTTCGGGCTCGACTACTGGTTCGATCTGCTGAAGGAACTGACGGGGGCGCCGTCGCGCTGAGGGCGGTGGGCGCCGCGGGCTCCGGCTTCCCACCACTCTGGGGCGCGGACTTT
>JBCCLJ010000385.1:0-3516 GCA_039026915.1 Acidobacteriota bacterium | reverse complement strand
CGGCACTTCGATCGACCCGAAGCGCTTGCGAGAGAAGTGGAGCGAGATCGAAGCGCAGATCGGAGCCGGCAAAGACCGCCTTCTCCTCCTGCTCGACGGAGTCGACGAGCTGAGCGAGGTGCAGGTGAAGCTGACGCGCGACCTCGCGCTCGATCTGGCCCCGCCGTCCGCACGCGTCGTCGTATCGTCCCGGGACTCGGGCGCGACACACATCTTCGAGCAGCAGCGCGATCGAGGGTTCGTCTCCGTCGGCCTGAAGGAGCTCGACGACGAACAGCGTGAGTTGCTCGTGCGGAGGGTCGCGGGCACTCTCAGCTCGAAAGGGGCCGAGTTGGACGCGACGGCCTTCGCGAAAGAGCTGGGTCGCGCGCTGCCAGAGGAGTCGAGGGTGCCACTCTTCGTCACGCTCGCAACGTGGCTCCGCGTGGCGCGCGGCATCGAAGTGGGCGGCAGCGGACGACTCGACTTCCTTCGGTACTGCGTCGATGAGCTGCTCTTCGACGAGCACCGCGACTCCACTCGAGGGCCCGTCTCTCCGCTCTTCAAAGCACGGGATGCGGGCGCGTGGTTCGCCCGGCTCGTCGCACTGCACTACGCCCTCGTTGGTCAGCTCCCGGACTTGTCTGGCACGGCAGCGGGGTGGATCGATAGCGCGAAGCTGGACAACGGACCACTGTCCTCCACGTGGCGACAGCTCGACGCCGCGCTCGGCCTGCAGCAAGGCCTGAAGCAAGGCGACGACTGGGATGATGATGCACTCGAGGAGATTCCCGGCATCGACCTGTCCGTGAAGGTGATGCGCGGCCTACTCGCAGCTCTACGCTCCTCCGCGCTCTGCGACGGCGACTCACCTCTCCAGCCGTGGAGTCACCGCTCCCTGGGTCAGGTCCTCGTTGCGGACCTGATCCTCGCTTACTACGCGAAGGCCCGGCTCGAGGCTCTATGCACGCTCACTGGAGAGTGGATTGCGCACTCCGGCAGGGAATCTGCCGCTCGGTTCGCCGAGATCTGGGCCTTCGTTGGCCTCGGGATCGAGAGCTCAGACGATCGCGACGAGTGGATTCTGTTTCTCGCGGCTCAAGAGAAGCAGAGCGACCTTGGCGGTCGCGCAGTCACTCGAGGGCTGTCGATGGGTGTCCAGGTGCGTCCGCGGGTCGCCGCCACAGCCCTCGGTGTCGAGGGTGACTGGCGTCGTCGTCACAAGGCGTATGGCAGTTTCGAGCCACTCGACAGCGAGCAACTCCAAGAGCTCCTCACGTCGCTCGTCCTCCAAGTGGACCTCGAGCAGACGGGCGACGAGACACTGGACCGCAGAGACCTCGGATGGGCACTCGAGCGAGCGCGAGCGGGATGGAATGGCAGAGCGTCGACGCGCGCTCAAACCGCGATCGAGACGCTCATCATCGATCGACTCCCAAGCCCAGATCTCGAACGGATGCGAGCCGCCTTTGGAACCATCGGCGGCGCCTGGGCCGAGACGGACGAGGAGCAAGAGCGCCTGGCGGAAGACCGTTCGATGCTCGCTCCGCTGCGGGACGACCCAGAGCACCCCGTCGACGCAGCCCCGCTCGACGCTCCCTTCTGGGTGGATGTGGAAGGAACGACCGACGACGAGCCCTTCGCGATCGGCGCCGATTCCGACGACGAGGACGCATTCGAGAACGAGACGCCGCCCCCCGGTGGCGTCCACCTCTCGAGCTATGCGATCTCCGCCGTCCCCGTCACGCGGGGCCTATACCGCCTCTTCGATCCGACCCACGAGCGGAACGCTCAGGGCCGCGCTGACGAGCCTGCGACGGACCTCATCTGGTACGAGGCGCGACTCTTCTGCGCGTGGGCGACCCACTGGCTACGGCACTTCAAGCTGCTGGCACCCGACGAGGCGATCGACCTGCCGACCGAGGCCCAGTGGGAGTTCGCCGCGCGCGAATGCGGCCGATCGAAGGGCGGCAGCCGTTTCCACACGGGCAGGGACGAGGAAGACCTCGCCCGCGCAGGCTGGCACTACGGACACCACTACTTGCCAGAAGGTCCCCGCACCATGCCGGTCGGACTGCTGATTCCCGCGACGATCAAAGGCCCTGATGAGCCGAAGATCCAGCGACTATGGGACTGCCACGGCAACGTCTTTGAGTGGTGCCGCGACATCTACGCGGACGAACTCGAGGGCGGCGAGGATCCCGCCGGCCCCGCCTGGCAGCCTGGCCGGGGCGCCGTCCGCGTGGTGCGCGGCGGCTCCGTCGACTTCGTCGCGCGGCACTGCCGCGCGTCCTGTCGCGGCAGGGTCGGCCCGGCGTTCGGCGACTTCGTCATCGGCGTCCACGGGTTCCGCCTCGTCCGCGCCCCCAGCGTTTGAGTCTCGATCATCGATCATTGAGTAGATCTCGTTCGGCGGCACGGCCGCGCTCGACGGCAGGACCTGCCGTCGCTGAGCAGTTGCGATGGACGGAAGCGAATCCAGAGGCGCTCTGATCAGCAGCGACGCCGTCCGCCTGCTGCCCTCGAGACGGCGCAGGTGGCGGCCGCTCGGCAACACGCGGCATCCGATCGCCGGTGACCGCGCCTCGATCCGGCGTTCTTTGCCGCCAACGGTCACGACAGGTCGCACTTCGCGACTCGATCGGCAGGATCCGCCGCGGGTGTACCGATCGTGCCTCCGCGCCGGCTTGTGCTGCCGGACCGACCGAACGGGGCGGCGAACTCCCACCTCCAGCGGCTCACAGATGGAAGAGATGGCCGAAGCTCGCCGTGAGCGATGCCAGGTCGTCCTCTGCATCGCCCCCAACACGCCTCTCCACGACACGTCCGATCCGCTCCCCGGCGCGGCGCCAGCCGCGATCGCACGCCTCGACGCCACTCCGATGGATCCGCCGCCCGAGTGCGTCGAGATGCCCACGACAGGAGACCACTCTCGCTTCGGGGTGCTTCAGGCGCAGCTCGCGCTCCCGCAACAGCCACGCGGCGACCGCCCCGCGCCATCTCCGGAGATCGCCACGCCGGTCTCCGAACAGGAACAGGTCGTCGACGTACCGAACGTAGGCCGGCAAGCGGAGCTCTCGCTTCACGTATCGGTCGAGCTGCTCCAGGTACAGATGGGCGGCGAACAGCTGGCTCGTCGCTGCTCCGAGCGGCAGACCCCGCCCTGGAGGAGGCCAGTCCGGATCGATCCGCGCGTGGCGTCGCGCTCGCACGCCGTCGAAGAGGCCCCGACCGCGCTCGAGGATCTGGTCGACGACCGCGAGGAAGCGCTCGTCCGAGATCCGGCACGTCAAGAGCTGCCGTACACGCCGGGGATCGACGCTCGGGAAGAAGGATCGGATGTCCAAGTGAACGGCGAATCGGTAGCACCTCATGGAACGCAGCAGCGCGAGCGTCGCTCGCTGCGCACCGCCCCCCGGCCGACCGCCGTAGCTCGCATGCTCTGCGCTGCGGAGGATGGTGGGCGTCAGGATCCTCGCGGCGGCGGCCTGAATCCAGCGGTCCTAGATCGCAGCAAGAGCGATCACGCGCGGCTTG
>JBCCLJ010000384.1:0-3527 GCA_039026915.1 Acidobacteriota bacterium | reverse complement strand
TACGAGTACGTCGAGAACGAGAACGAGGCCTTCCTCGACGAGTGCAACGGCCGTATCGGCCCCGACGGCACCTACCGCTATCACGCGACGGCCACCTTCCCCTACGTGCTCGGCTGCTATGCCGGTGAGGACATCCTGAAGTCGGCCGCGAGCCGAAACGGAGGCGAAGAGGCCTCGACGAGCACCGTCTCGTTGTGAGCGTCGCTTCGCTCGCCGGAGAGTCGTGCGGCCAGCACGCGGTCGCGTTCAGCCTCGATCGCTCGCGCCAGGCGACTCTCCCGCCTCTCCCAGGACCGCCGACCCGTTCGTCGACACTCTCAGCGATCGCCCGCCAGCCGTGGCCTCGACCTTCGCGCTACCGAAAATCACTCCCCGGAGCGGGGCGACATCAGCGGTTGAATGGGTACTCGTTGATCCAGTGGAAGCCCCTCGAGGTGAGCAGGCTTTCGGACTCGTCAGGCCTCAGCGTGACGCGGATCGGCCGTTCCTCGAAGACACCGACGAACCGAAGCCTGCCGCCTTCGAGCCGTTCGAGGGCCAGCGGAGTATCGGGAGGCTCGGTGAGGCTGCGGTCGTACAGCGTCACCGTCGACGCTTCGTCGTCGAGCGACAGGCGCATCCGCTGGGCTCTGCCGTTGGCGTACTGCACCGTCGCCGACCAGGGCGGTCTCAGTCCGAGGCGGACCCACCGCAGGTCGTCCGCGACTTCTGCCTCGACCTCCGCTTCGACATCCGCCTCGGGCGCCATCTCGCCATCGGCCAGCTCGAAGGATTCGACGCGGTAGATGCCTCTGAGCTCATGAGTCGGCGCCCAGGGGCCGCTCGAGCGCATGCGATCGACACTCGAGTCGATGTTCGTCCCGAGCATCAGGCCGAGCAAAGCGACTTTGGCTGAGCCGATCGCCCAGCGGCCGCGTCGAGAGTCGAACCAGCGCGGGCGCAGGTCACGAGCCGCTACGGGCACGTTGGCCAGAAACAGACCCACGAGTCGCGGCAGGTCGGGAACCGCCAGCACCACCGCAAATGCGAGATAGTGAAACGAGTACAGCTTGACCGGCACGTCGAAGAAGACGTTCATCGCAAAAACGTTGGTCATGACTGCGACGACGACGAGCGAGCCGAGCAAGGTCGTGCGGCGAAACATCAACAGGAGGCCGCCCAACACCTCGGCGGCACCGCCGAACATCTGGTACCCGGCGCTCGCGCCCATGAACGTCCACAGCAGACCCATCGGCGACGAGTCGCCGTACGGCTGCATGAGACGGTCCGGACCCGGCGACGCGAACTGCAGGGGAAAGACCTTGGCGAAGCCGTACGACAGCATGATCGAGATCAGGTAGTACCGCAGCAACACGCGACTGACATCGGCGACGAGGGGCGTAATGGGCTTGGCGCGGCGCCAGAGCCACCACATCAGCGCGATCAGAGCCGCGATTCCGAGGTCGACGAGGACGTCGAGATACGAAGCAATGCCGTCGCCGCTGCCAGTGAACTCGAAGGAAGGCGTCTCCCCCGTGAGCCACCCTCCCAGAGCAGCGACGAGCGGCTGCATCACTCGAGCATGAAGTCCGCTGAGCCAACCGAGGGCTGTCGCCAAAGCCGAATCGTTGAAGCCCGGCACGACGCCGAGGAGCCATCCCAACGTCAGCGGGAACGGCAGCATGAAAACGAGCGGGTAGACGAGGAGGAACCGACCGGGCAGCGTGCCCAGGCCAAGACCTGTCGCGACTTGCGCGTCTTGGCTCGTCAGGGTCGTCGGAATCGGGTCCCGCGGTGGCTCCTCGGCGTCGAGGAAACGGGCTCGCACGTCCGGCGTCGGAACTCGGCAGACCGTCTGCCGGCCGAACCAGCGATAGCGGTTCCGTGCGATCCAGGAGTACAGCGGGTCGCGAACGAAGCGCGGCACCAGGTAGGCCACGGACAGCAGCCTCCACGGCCATTCCAGACGCCGAGCGACGGCAAGAGCCGCATCGGAGCGCATGTGCACACCGCGCTCGTCGACGACGACCATGCTGTCGGGCAGATCGTCCGGCGCACCCGCCTCTTCCAGAGTTCGCTCGGCGGCGTCGGACTGGAGCGCAGCAAAGACGAACCGCTGCTCTCGGTCGCGCTGGAGAACGAACTGCACCGCGGCGTCGCAGAGATTGCAAACGCCGTCGTAGAGAAGGATCGGACGGCCAGGGTCTTCGTCGCCGTTCAAGAGGTCGTCTCCTCGACGCCGTCACGCAGCGCCGGATGCAGTTCTCGCCGAACAACCGAGAGGTCTCGTGAGCGTAGTCGTCCCGGACAAGATGTCAAACGGGGGCGCCTCAAGGAGTCAGGTACTCGGCCTCGTCGAGCGCCGTGCTCGGGTCCCCAGCTCGCGGGTCACCGAGCTCTTCGAGACGCAGTTGGAGTCTCGACGCGAGCCGAGCCTGGACCTCGAGGTAGGCCGGGTCCTCCGCCAGGTTGACCAACTGGTCCGGATCCTCGGCCAGTTCGTAGAGCTCGAATCGGGGCCTGCGACCGAACGACAGCTCGTACGGGCGCGGGAGCTCTCCTCGCTGCTCCCAGAGGAACCGCTTCGTGGGACCGTCGTCGACGTCCGCCAGCCAGGCATCGTCGAGTAGCGACTGCTTGCGGTCGGGAGTGCCGGCGGGCCAGCGATCGGGACGCAGGTTGTGCACGAGAAGGAAGTCGCGCGTGCGCAGTGCGCGCATGGGAAAGCCGCCGACGTCGGGAGCGGCCTGAGCCGGCAGATGCCTCTCGCGCCCGAGCACGATCTCGGAACGGTGGCCCGTCGGCAGCCCTTCTGCCAGAGGCAGGAGAGAACGCCCCGTCATCTCGGCCGGTGGCTCGAGACCGGCCGCTTCGAGAAACGTCGGAGCGAGGTCGACGAGCGACACGAGCTCCGAGCGAAGAACCCCGGGAGCGATTCTCTTCGGCCATCGGACGACGAGAGGCACCCGCGTGCCGGCGTCGTAGAGGTTGGCTTTGGCGCGCGGGAAAGGCATGCCGTGGTCGCTGGTCACGACCACGATCGTTCGCTCGAGCTCGCCGAGCGCTTCGAGCTCGTCGAGAAGCTCACCGACCTCGCGATCGAAACGGCTCACCCCCGCGTAGTAGTCCGCAACGTCCTCGCGCACGACCGCGGTGTCGGGAAGGTGGCCGAAGAGATGCACCTCCTGCGGGTCGACGCCGCTCGCTCTCCCGGACCCCGTCTCGAAGGGTCGATGGGGCTCCGTCGAGCCGAACCAGAGCGCAAAGGGCCGGTCCGAGGGGCGCTTGGCGAAGAAGCGACGAAGCGTCGTGTATCTGCGCCCCGCGGGGTTCTCTCGGCCTTCGTGACGCCCGGGGCCCCAGCCCTTGCGGACGCTGCCGACGAAGTAGCCGGACTCGCGGAGCAGCTCTGGATACTCGGCGAGCCCCCTGGGCCAGCGGCTCGACAGATTGGCCGCTTCGCCGAGTCGGAAGAAGTGCTGCCCGGTCAGGAGTGCTGCCCGGCTCGGCGAGCAGGACGGAGCGGAGGCGAAGGCGTGATCGAAGAG
>JBCCLJ010000383.1:0-3584 GCA_039026915.1 Acidobacteriota bacterium | reverse complement strand
GAGGAAACGCTGCACCTGAGCGTCGAAGAGGCGCGCGCGGATGCAGGCGCCTCGCGCTGACGTCCCCCACTTTTCGAAGTCGTACTGAAGGCGTGCGACGATCTCGACGGCCTTGGGATCGTTCAGCAGCTTGCCCCCCAGCTGCGTCTCTTGGGCGCGCCCGAGGAGGGGAATGAGGAGCGTTTCTTGAACGGCTCCGAGCTCTACCGGCACTTCAGTCATCGTGTTCTCCGTCGTGTCCTTTTTTTTATCAGATAATAAATGATCCTCCGGGAAGGATACCTCAGCGCTTTCAGCCAGGCATCCGGAGGCACTCGACGACGTTCGCGTCGCGCAGCGGCGCCTTTCCACAGGAGCGCGTCGCTCAGCCGCGCCGGCGCCTTCAGAACGGCGTCGAGACCTGGGGGATCCTCGCCCTCGGATACCGGGGCGGCCCAGCACAGGCCGCAGTCACGGTGAGTTGGCCAGCGCTGCGTCCCGCGAAGTCGCGTGCCGGAGGACAGATCCGCTGTCACTTCGCCCGTCGCTTCTGCGCCTGTCCGTTCGGAGGCCGCTGAGCGCCGAACGGTCCGGAGCCAGCGTCGCCCTCGACGCCGCGCACGCGGTCCCGAGGGGATGCAACGCAGGGGCCACGAAGGGCGCTCTGCTCTTTCAGAGCTGACTTTCCAGGAGACGGTGATGAACACAACGAAGGAAAACCAAACGCCGGTCGCCGCGGAGTGCGAGGAGACAGTTCAGCCTTCGCGGCCCGATCCGTTCGATCTGAAGCTCCCGCTCGTGGTGATCTGCAACCTTGTGATCTTCGTCACCGCGGTCGCAGCTCTGGCTCAATTGGGATGGCCTGAAGGACTTCCGACGTTCTTTCGCGTCGCGGTCTTCGGATCGTCGATCGTCTTCATCCTCCTCGTCCTGCAGGACGGCGGCCGCTGGGGCTCGCTCGCCTTCTGGGGCGGCCTCGTCTGGCCCGCGGTGGGCATCTGGCTGGTCCTGGGTGGGACGTTCTCGAACCGCTGGCACTTCGGTCGCGATCTGCTGGCCGCCCTCGTGGCCCTCGCGCTGGCTGAAGTCGCGACGCGTTGGTGGGTGAGGCGCTCGGGGAACCCTCACTACGGCCTCTGGCCCGCGCTCCGCGATCACCTGCAGGCCATCCTCTGGCTCGTCCTCTTCCTGGCTCTGGCGTCGGTGCTGTCGTTCGTGAGGTGGAGCTCGCCGACCCTCGACACCGATCGATTCGAAGCCATCGAGCCGGCGACTCTGCTCGCGGCGAGCGACCCTCCGCAAGACTCCGCCTCGTCTCTTCGGCCGCAGTGGTCGACCGGTCCGGCTCTGGTCCTGCAGCAGGCCGAGAAGCCGCTGAGAGTCGGGCTCGCCCTCTCCGGCGGCGGCTACCGCGCCGCCGTGTTCCACGCCGGCGTGCTGGAGGCTCTCGAAGTTCTGGGAGTTCGTGTGACGAACCTCTCCGTCGTCTCTGGCGGCGCGATCGTCGGCTCGCACTACGCTGCGGGAGGCGATCCTGCGGCGTTCGTCGAGACGGTCGTGCGCGGCGACCTGGACCTCAGTCGAGAGCTGCTCTTTGCTCACAACCTGGCGCGCCTGCCGTTTCCGTGGCGCATTCCGGGGAGCGAGGTGCGACTCTTCCCGTGGATCGACTTCGACCGGCTCGACGTGCAGGGCGCGCTCTTTCGCCGCAGGCTCCTGGGCAGCACCTCTGTGGAGAGCCTCCGCGCGAGCCCGGCAGCTCCGCGGCTCATGATCGCGACGACCGACCTGCGCTACGGAGGGCAGATCGGACTACTTCCCGAAGGGATCCTGCGTCTGGGTGGTCCGGGCGAGGCCGCGGTCTTTCGCGGCGCTTCGTTCAGCGCGTCGCCGAGTCTTTCTCTCTCACAGCGCGTAGCCCTCTCCGGTGCGTTTCCTGGCGCTTTTCCGGGTCGCCCTCTCGAAGTGGCGTTGTCGTCCGAAGACGCCTCGACGAGAGAGCTCTTCCTCGTCGACGGCGGTGCACGTGACAACAGCGGCCTGGAGCTGCTTCTGGCGGCCGAGCGGCTGGCCGTCGACGACGGCCTGGCGGACGGCTCTCGGGCGATGCCCGCGGACTGGTCCCTCGATCTCGTGCTGAGCTCCGACGCGGGCGCGTCCCTGACGGTGGCCGGCGCGCTGTCGAGCGGCGTCACGCAGCTCTCGAGGACGGTGGGCGTCTCGAGCATTCCGCTGCGCCAGGAGACGCCTCGTGCTTCGCGCTGCGTGGAGCCGGTCGTCTTCTCGCCAGCGAGCTACTTCCTCTCGCTCGACCAGGAGTTCGACGCCGGCCAAGCTGGCGATCCTGCCTCCGATCGTCCCTTCCCGAAGGTCGACCCCTACGACTACGACGCCGAGATTCTCCGCCGGTTGATTCAGCAGCTGCCCGAGGTCTCCGATCGTGCTCGAGCGCTCGACCGGCTCGCACAGAGGGACGCCGGGTTGCAGGAAGGGAGGCCGGAAGGTAGGGCGGCGTGGAAGGCGGCTCTTCAGGAGTCAGAGCCGCGCTGCTCCTCCGTCGATCCCGAGGAAGCTCGGGGACTCTGTGCGGTGCACGCCTTCGGTGACCTCCTGCAAGGACTCTTCGAGCAAGAGCTCGAGCTCTTTCGCCAGGTGCCGACGCTCAAGGCTCGTCTGTCGAGAGAGGAGGCAGGGAGGCTGCAGCGGCTCGGCCGCGCTCTCGTCTACGCGGAGTCGCCGCGTCTCTCCGAGGCCATCCAGGAGGCGGTCGAGTGCCGGCGGACTCGGTCCATAGGGGATCAGCCGAGGGAATCAGAGTCGGCCTCTTGAGTCGGCCTCTTGAGTCGGTCTCAGGTCGATTCCCTGTTGCGTGAAGGGCTCCGGTGGAAGGGAGAATCAGGCCTCCGTCGGTCGCGAGCCTTCCTGCAACCATGCGTCGAGTCGCTTCTCGAGTTCGAAGGCCACACTGTCGAGGTCCATGCGTTCCAAGCTCAGCAGCCCTCGCTCTCCCGTCTCGACGTCGTAGTGGACTTGGATGAAGCTCCCGTCGCCGCGCCCTCGGGTGATGCGTTCGAAGCGCGTGACCGCGTCTTTGGGAAGAAAGAGCGCATGATCTTGCTTCTTGAGCAAGAGTCCGTCGTCCAAGAGAAACAGACCTTCACGGAATCGACCCTCGAGCCTCTCTTTCCGCACCCCACGTTGCTCCGCGATGGTTCGCGTCAGGTTGTAGACCCCGAAGATCGCGCACAGCAGCAGCCCGACCAGAATCAACGGGGGCAAACCTGGCTCGGCGGGCGACGGCCCGAGGAGTCGTCCCGAAAGCTCGTTCAGCATCGCGACGGCCAGTCCCGTGGCGATGAGCCACCAGAAGCCGGCGAAGGCGATGTAGAGGAGGCTGGCGCCGGCGCTTTCGATGTATCGGCTGCCTTGCGGCAGCGGACGATCGGGATCCGTGTAGCGGCGGAGGGTGTTCGGTAGGGCCTTGCAAGCCGTCCAGACGCCTCTTTCGAACTCTTCTTCGCTCATCTCGCTACCCTTCAGCGCTTGTCGCGAGCTTCCATCGCGGACTTCATCCTAGCTTCCTCGCTCGCGCTCTCGGCAGACGG
>JBCCLJ010000382.1:0-3638 GCA_039026915.1 Acidobacteriota bacterium | reverse complement strand
GCGGTCGGCGTGCCGCCCCGCTGCAAATGGCCCAAAACCACCGTTCGAGCCTCTTTTCCGGTCGCCTCTTCCACCGCGCGCGCCAGCTGCTCACCGACGCCGCCGAGTCGCACTTCGCGGCCGAGCTCGGAATCGCCGATCGTCTGCAGAGAGCCGCCGACGGGCGTCGCCCCCTCGGCGATGACGATCAGGCTGAAGTGACGGCCCGCCGCCTCACGTGCAGCAATCTTGCGAGCGACGCTTTCGAGCGTGTAGGGAACCTCGGGGATCAGCAGGATGTCGGCGCCGCCGGCGAGTCCGGCGTGCAAGGCGATCCAGCCGGCGTAGCGCCCCATCACCTCGACGACGAAGACCCGATCGTGCGCCTCCGCCGTCGAGTGGAGTCGATCGACCGCTTCGGTGGCCACGGAGACCGCGGTGTCGAAGCCGAAGGTGACGACCGTGCCTTCCAGGTCGTTGTCGATCGTCTTGGGCACTCCGACCAGCGGCACACCGGCTTCGCCGAGCTGGTGAGCGAGTCGCATCGTGCCGTCGCCGCCGATCGCGATCAGCGCGTCGAGACCGAGCTCTCGGAATCCGGCCACCGCTTCGTGCGTGATGTCGACCTCGACCGTGTTGCCATCTGCGTCGGTTTCGAAGCGTGAGAAAGGGCTGCCCTTGCTGCTGGTGCCCAGAATCGTGCCGCCGAGGTGGGTCAGACCGCGAACTTCCCGAGCGGCCAGCGGCAGAGTCTCCTTCGCATCGAAGAGGCCCTGAAAGCCATCGCGAATCCCGAGGACTTCCCAACCTCGACGCAGGGCCGACAGTGTTGCGGCGCGGATGACCGCATTGAGGCCGGGGGCATCGCCACCGCCCGTCGAGATGCCGATTCGTCGAATGTCGCCCATGAGCTCCTCTCGGTCCCGAGGTTGAAGAGTGCTTGCCTGGAGGCCTTGCCGGAACCGAACGTATACTCTCGCACGGGTCGTCCGACCCGCGTTCCACTTCAAGCTCTTTCTGCTCCGACCGGGTCGAAGACCGCCCCGAAGACGAGCTCCGATTGCCCGACTCGCCGTCTCCGACGGCAGGAGTTTCAGCTCATGTTGACGATGATCGAAGACATTCTCGGCCGCGAAATTCTCGACAGCCGCGGTAACCCGACCGTCGAGGTCGAGGTGTGGCTCGCCGGCGGCGCCGTCGGACGCGCCGCGGTTCCCTCGGGGGCCAGCACCGGAGCCCACGAGGCCGTCGAGCTGCGCGACGGCGACGCCAAGCGTTACGGCGGCAAGGGCACGCTCAAGGCGGTCGACCACGTCAACGAGCTGCTCGCGGAGGAGCTCATGGGCTTCGACGCTCTCGAGCAGGAGACGGTCGACCTCGCACTGCGTGAGCTCGACGGTACGCCCAACAAAGGCAAGCTCGGCGCCAACGCTCTCCTGGGCGTCAGCCTGGCGACCGCCAAAGCGGCCGCCGAAGCCGTCGAGCTGCCGCTGTATCGCTACCTGGGCGGCACCTCGGCGCGGGTCTTGCCCGTGCCGATGCTCAACATCCTCAACGGCGGCAAGCACGCGGCCGGCAGCACCGACTTTCAGGAGTTCATGGTCATGCCGACCGGCGCAGCGACCTTCGCCGAGGGCCTGCGTTGGGGGGCCGAGATCTACCACGCGCTCAAGAAGGTGCTGCACGACGGCGGCTACTCGACGAACACCGGCGACGAAGGCGGTTTCGCTCCGGCCCTCGGCGGCAACGTCAAGGCGATCGAAGTCATTCTCCAGGCAATCGAGAAGGCGGGCTACAAGGCGGGCGAAGAGGTCCACATCGCTCTCGATCCGGCGGTCAGTGAGCTCTACGAAGACGGCAGGTACGTGCTCGAGATCGAAGGCCGCACGCTCGAGAGCGAAGAGCTCGTCGAGCTCTGGGTCGACTGGTGCAACCGCTTTCCCATCGTCTCGATCGAAGACGGCATGGCCGAAGACGACTGGGACGGCTGGATCGCTCTGCAGAGCAAGGTCGGCGACCGCGTCCAGCTCGTCGGTGACGACCTGCTCGTCACCAACACCGACCGCATCCGCGAAGCGATCGACCGGAAGGCCTGCAACTCCCTCCTCTGCAAGGTCAATCAGATCGGCACGCTGAGCGAGTCGATCGCGGCGATCGAGATGACGCACCGCGCAGGCTGGAGCGCCGTCGCGAGCCACCGCTCCGGCGAGACCGAAGACACAACGATCGCCGACCTCGCGGTCGCCTTCAACACCGGCCAGATCAAGACCGGCGCTCCCGCCCGCTCCGATCGCGTCGCCAAGTACAACCAGCTGCTGCGCATCGAGGAAGAGCTCGGCGAGCAGTCGGTCTACCCGGGCATGAACGCGTTCGCGCATCTGCGATGACCCGTATGGCCCACGTCGCCGCCGCGCTTCGGGGCGGCGACGCGGCTCTCGACCCGTTCGAATCGTGAGGCTCTTCCTGCCGTTCGCGCTCTGCCTCGTCTCGGCGCTCGGCGCGTCGGCGACGAGCTCGAGTGAGCTGGACGCCTGGCTGCAGCGCACCCAGGCCGCGAGGAGCAACGAGCTGCGCTCCCCCGCGTCCGCGCCGACAGCTCGCGAGCTCCAGGCAGGCCTTGGCGAGAACGAGCTGATCCTCGTCTTCGGGCCCTCCTCGACATCGCAGCTGGCCGTCGCCGCACTGCGCCGAGACGCGACCCTCGGGCCGCTCCCCTTGGATTATGCGGTCGAGCGGCTCGAACGGGACGTCGAGCGCCTGCACTCCCTGCTACGCAGCGGCTCGCGTCCGGCGCGCGGGCAGCTTCTGCGGTTGACCGATGCTCTGGGCGACTCGCTCCTCGGGCCCGTCAGCGAGCTGCTCCCTGGCGCTGAGGCGGTACGGCTCCTGACGAGCCCACCGCTCGACGAGCTGCCCTTTGCAGCTCTCCGGCTGCCTCGGTCCGTGGACGAGCAGCGCGAACACTGGGTCACGCGAGCGCAGCTCTGTCACCTCGTCACGCTGATGGCGCCGTCTTCCGCGCGCCGCGCACCACGCACGGTGCTCGGCGGTGCCGATCCGGAGTTTCGCCGTTCCGAACTGCCTCTGGGCGCTTCGATGAGCGACGCCGGCGTGTCCTGGAGGCGAAGCGCAGCGCGGCGCTTGGAGATCGAGGCCCTGGGCGAGAACTTCCCGACGACGCTCCGACTCCTTGGCACCGAGCTCACCGCGCAGGCTCTGCGAGAAGCCGGCGCCGTCGATCTCCTGCACCTCGCCGCCGACGTCGAACAAGGAGGAGATTTCGAGCGCGCAGCCCTCGCGCTGAGCTCCGGCGATCCCGGCGCACCTCCGAAACGCCTTCGGCTGCGCGACGCTCGAGAGTGGTCGGAGTCCGAGGGCGGTCTCGCGGTGATCACAGGCCTCTCGAGGACGCGCAGCGAGCTCTCTGCGGGTCAGGAGAATGCCCGCAACTTCCTGACGTCGCCCCAAGGCCCCGGGCAGCGTCTGCACTCGGCGACGCATCTCGCGGCGACCCTGCACGGCGCCGGTTTCTCTCAAATCCTCACCACCCTCTGGCTGGTACCGGATGAGAGCGCTCCTGCCTTCTTTCGGACCTTCTACGAGGGGCTTTCGAACGGCCGCTCGGCCGGCGCGGCTCTGCGCCGGGCACAGCGGCGCAT
>JBCCLJ010000381.1:0-3707 GCA_039026915.1 Acidobacteriota bacterium | reverse complement strand
GAGATCGAGATTCTCGAACGCCTCCAGGATCTGCTTCGCCAGGCCGAGGCCGCGCCTCCCCGGTCGCCCAAGTCCGACGACCGTGCGACCTTCGATCGAGCGAGTCAACTCGCTCACCTCCTGGGCCATGCGTTCGTCGAAAGATTCATCGATCACGGCCGCAATGGCCAGCTGCTCGACGCGCTGCAAACGTTCGCTTCGCTCGCCCCGGTCGGTCTCGGAGTCGCGCCGTACTTGGCCTCCTTCGCGACGCAGCACAAGGACGAGAGCTTTCTTCAACAGATCTCGGGACACTTCGAGTGGTCGCGAGGTGCGCTCGACCACGGCGGCCCCTGCTGGCTGACTGACACCTACGGCGACGTCAACGGGGTTGCCAAAATGATCCAGGTCCTCGGTCGCTTTGCTCGCAGCGAAGGGCGAGACCTCGAGGTCGTCACCTGTGAACAGGCGGTCTGCGAAGAGACGTGGCGCAAGAACTTCGAGCCTGTTGGCACGTTCGCACTGCCCGAGTACGAGCAGCAGAAGGTCTCCTTCCCGCCCTTCCTGCAGGTTCTCGAGCACATCGAGAACCGCAGGCCAAAGCGGCTGATCCTGTCGACTCCGGGGCCACTCGGGCTCAACGGACTCATGGCCTCGAAGCTGCTCGGAATCCCAGCTCACGGGATTTATCACACCGACTTTCCCGCCTACGTGCAGCGCATGACCGAAAACCAGGGTCTCGCAGCGATGACGCGGAGCTTTCTCTTCTGGTTCTACTCGCAGATGGAGCGCATCTACGTTCCGAGCGAGGCCTATCGCAAAGATCTCATCGCGATGGGCTTCGAGCCGGAGCGTCTCGTGCTCCTCGGGCGTGGTGTCGATACGAGCCGCTTCGACCCGGCGAAGCGCAGCGGTTCCTTCTGGCGTCGCTACTCCGACGTCGAAGGCCGTATCCGGCTGCTCTATGTCGGTCGGCTCGCTGAGGAGAAGAACCTGACCTACCTCTTCGACGAGTTCCTCGCGCTGCCGAGTGATTTCGACGCGCAGCTCTTCGTCGTCGGCGACGGCCCGCAAAGACCCGCACTGGAGCGTCGTGCGCAGGAAGACGCGCGGATTCGCTTGACCGGCATCCTGGAAGGAGAGGCGCTCGCGACCGCCTACGCCAGCGCGGACCTCTTCATCTTTCCGAGCGTCACCGACACCTTCGGCAACGTCGTTCTGGAGGCCATGGCGTCGGGTCTGCCGACGATCGTGAGTAACAAGGGAGGCCCCGCCGAACTGGTGGTTCCCGGCTGCACCGGTCTCGTCCTCGATCCCACGGAGGGCGCACTGGCGAACGCCGTTCGGCGCCTGTCGATGTCGCCGGCGCTGCGTCGATCGATGGGACAGCGAGCCAGGAGTCACGCGTGCCGCTACGACTGGTCGGCGGTCCTGGAGGATCTCGTGGGCCAGGACGCTCGCCGAACCGTGCCTGTCGTCCGGAGCCTCGAGGAAGCTCGAGCTCGGCGCGACCGGGGAATTGCGTCCTCTGAGTTGACGACGTGAGTCTCTTCGGCTGCGAGGCCCAACGCCTTTGAAGCTCGATCTCTTTCTGATCGATGGGATCGGCCCCTTCTTCCGTGGGCTACGCGGTAGGACGAACTGGTCGAAGGTGCCCTTCGAGCACTTGGAGGACCGCTTCACCGGAGAGGTCGATCGTCATCGTTTCCGCAGTATCCACGAGGAGTTTCGTGACTTCTGTCGCCGGGTGTCGGACCTCGGATTCAACGCCGTCACTCTGGATGACGTCGCTCACCTCGCGCCGTGGGACGGTCACTCACCGTCGCTGCGAAGACGCATCGATCAGTATCGCGAGGAGTACTGGGGTCTCTTCGAAACGGCGCGTGAAGCGGGCCTCGAGGTCTTTCTGACGTCGGACCTGATGCCCTACTCGCAGGAGCTCTTGCGCGAGACGGGGCGGCGGCCGCGCGCGTCGGCGCGTTGGATGGCCGAGGCTGTCGATCGTGTGCTCGCGGACTTTCCGCAGGTCAAGGGAGCCATCTTTCGCTTCGGAGAGTCGGACGGACGCGACGTGGGCGGCGATCTGCGCTCGGAGCTCGTCGTGCGCACGCCACGACATCTGCACGACACGGTGGCCACCTTGTTGCCGGTCTTCGAACGCCGGCAGCGCCTCTGCGTCGTGCGGACCTGGTCCGTCGGTGCTTACGGCGTCGGTGACCTGATGTGGAACCGGAACACCTTCGATCGTGTCTTCAGCGGTCTCGAGAGCGATGCGCTCGTCGTCTCGATGAAACCGGGGGAGTCCGACTTCTTTCGCTTCCTACCTCTCAACCCGCTCTTTTTTCACAGCGATCACCAGAAGATCGTCGAGCTGCAGGCCCGCCGGGAGTACGAAGGGTTCGGCGAGTTCCCTTCCTTCGTCGGATGGCTCCACGCGCGCTACCGGGAGGCTCTGGAGAAGGCTCCACGCCTTATCGGTATGAGTCTCTGGTGCCAGACCGGCGGGTGGACTCGATTTCGTCGCCGCACCTACCTGGGCCGCAGCTCGGCGTGGAACGAACTCAACGTCGAGGTCACTCTGTCCGTCTTCAAGAACCGCAACGTCGAAACGGGGGTGGAGGAGTTTCTCGAGCGGCGCGATCCCGAGGCTTCGACGCAGCGCATGATGAGCTTTCTTCGACTGGCCGAGTCAGCGATCGAAGACCTCTGGTACGTCGACGATGTCGCCCGCCAGGAGCTCTACTTCCGCCGTCTGCGCCTGCCGCCGATCCTGACGGTCTTCTGGGACAACATTCTGATCAATCACGGGGTACGCAAGCTGTTGCGCAACCTCGTCTACCAGCCGCAGGGCAAGATCGACCAGGGAGGACTCGCCCTCGAGAAGATCGAGCGGATGATCGGCTTGGCCGAGTCTCTGCCGGTGCCGCTCGAGGATCTGCTGTTTCAGCGCGACACCTTCGAGATCCTCCAGCTCGCGAGGCGCTACTACTTCGGGCGCTTCTCTTCCGATCTGGTCTCAGAGATGACTGAACGACGCAGGAGCTATCAGTCGCGCTACGACCCGCGCTTTTCGGTTCTCCTCGACTTCTCACCGTGGCGGATTCGGCGCTCGACGGTGAGACGCTTCTGGAGCCTGCTCGTTCGCGACCAGCGCGCCTATCGCTCGATCGACCGCGTGGTGCTGCTGCGCAGCCTCGCTCCCTTTGCCTTTCTCCTGCGACCGCTGTCGCATCGCGTCGTGCCCGACTTCGCCAAGGAGACGACGATGGGTTTGAGCGCCCTCTTCAAGTAGTCACTCCGCGGCGGTGATCAGCGGATGTCGATCAGCGGATGTCTTTGTAGACGATCTCCAGCCGCCGCTCGAAGGTGCTCTCGAAGAGCGGTGCGTCTTTGAGCGTCTCGACCATCTCGACGGTCGGGCGATGCGCCGCGAAGAGGTGCAGGCGCACGACGTCCGACTGGATCGAGACGCCGACTTCGTCGATGCGAGCGCTGCGGGAGCGCTCGAGGTGCTCCGCCATGCGCAGGCAGACGCTGAGCACGCCGAGTGCGCGAAGGTCGCCGGAGCGGAGGAGCGGCGACAGGTGACGTCCGCCCGGCTCGCCCTTGCGGTGGTAGTGCACGAGCAGAGTGATCAGCGCGTGCTCGCGGTGATCGAAGCCGTGCAACGCCGAGGACGAGACGAGGAAGGCACCGTGCCGGTGGTGGCGGTAGTAGCCGATCGTCAT
>JBCCLJ010000380.1:0-3730 GCA_039026915.1 Acidobacteriota bacterium | reverse complement strand
GGAGGCGGTCGACGCCCTCTTCGACAACGGTCGTCGCGGTCGCGTGCTCAAGGGTTCGAACAACCGTCCGCTGAAGTCGCTCTCCGACACCCTCAAGGGCAAGCAGGGCCGCTTCCGTCAGAACCTGCTGGGCAAGCGCGTCGACTACTCGGGTCGTTCCGTCATCGTCGTCGGCCCGACGCTCAAACTGCACCAGTGTGGTCTGCCGACGAAGATGGCCCTGGAGCTCTTCAAGCCGTTCATCTACTCATGGCTGGAAGAGCGGGAGTACGTCGGCACGATCAAGGCGGCCAAGGAAATGGTCGACCGCGAGGAAGACGTCGTCTGGGATGCTCTCGAAGAGGTCATTCAGGATCACACCGTGCTCCTCAACCGCGCTCCGACGCTCCACCGTCTCGGCATCCAGGCCTTCCAGCCGGTGCTGATCGAAGGCAAGGCGATCCAGATCCACCCGCTCGTCTGCTCGGCTTTCAACGCCGACTTCGACGGCGACCAGATGGCCGTGCACGTGCCGCTGTCGCCGAAGGCGCAGATCGAGAGTCAGGTTCTGATGCTCTCCTCGCGCAACGTCCTCAGCCCGGCGCACGGCCGGCCGCTCGCCGTTCCGTCCCAGGATCTCGTCCTCGGTGGCTACTACCTGACGCTGTCCAAGGATGGTTCGAAGGGCGAGGGCCGCGTCTTCTCGGACGCCGAGGAGGTCCAGCTGGCGCTTCACGAAGGTCTCGTCGAGACCCAGTCGAAGATCCGGGTCCGCGTCAGCGGCGACTACATCAACCTGAATCGCCAGTTCGACGATCAGGACATCGTGCACGCCGAAGTCGAGAACCTCGACAACAAGGTCGTCGAGACGACGGTCGGTCGCGTGATTCTCAATCAGGCGCTCCCCGATGAGCTCCCCTTCGTCAACGGGCTACTCAAGAAGCGCGGTCTACAGGCTCTGGTCGGCTATTGCTTCATCAAGCACGGCAACGACCTGACGGTGAAGATGCTCGACGACATCAAGGAGATCACCTTCGCGTACGCAACCCGCGCCGGGATCTCCTTCGGTTTCGACGACATGGTCATCCCCGGCAACAAGCAGGAGATCCTCGAGCGTGCCAACGATGACGTCGTCGAGATCGAGCGACAGCGCAGCGCCGGTGTCATCACCGCCGGTGAGCGCCACAACAAGATCATCGACATCTGGCATCGCGTCACGGAGCACGTCTCGGAAGAGATGTTCAACGCGATCAAGGACGTCGAGGCCGAGACCAACGAGTTCAATCCGATCTCGCTCATGGCCGACTCTGGTGCTCGTGGTTCCCGCGAGCAGGTTCGTCAGCTCGCCGGTATGCGCGGGCTGATGTCCAAGCCCTCCGGTGAGGTCATCGAGACGGCGATCACCGCGAACTTCCGCGAAGGTCTGTCGGTACTGCAGTACTTCATCTCGACCCACGGTGCCCGCAAGGGTCTCGCCGACACGGCTCTCAAGACGGCTGACTCCGGCTATCTGACCCGGCGTCTGGTCGACGTCGCCCAGGACGTCATCGTCAACGAGATCGACTGCGGCACGCTGAATGGCATCTATGTCACGGCGATCATGGAGGGTGGCGACATCCTCGAGCCGCTGCGCGACCGCATCGTCGGCCGCGTCAGCCAGGACGACATCTTCGATCCGATGAATGGAGATCAGCTCCTCGAGGTCGGTCAGGAGATTTCGGAAGAGGTCGCCAACTCGATCCAGGAAGCCGGTATCGAGCGGGTCAAGATCCGCTCGGTGCTCACCTGTGAGACGCGCCGCGGCGTTTGCGCCAAGTGCTACGGCCGAAACCTGGCTACGGGCCGCACCGTCGAGATCGGCGAGGCGGTCGGCGTCATCGCCGCACAGTCGATCGGCGAGCCCGGCACGCAGCTCACCATGCGGACCTTCCACTTCGGTGGTACCGCCAGTCGCGTTTCCGAGCAGTCGAAGCACACCGCGACGAACCCCGGCTGGGTCAAGTTCTTGAACGTCAAGACGGTCGAGAGCAAGGAAGGCCAGCTGGTCGTCATCAACCGCAACGGCAAGCTCCTCATCGTCGACAAGGCGGGACGCGAGCGCGAGCGCTACGCCCTGACCTACGGCTCGCATCTCCTCATCAAGGAGAACGCCGAGGTGAACCCGGGTACCGAGCTCGTCGAGTGGGACCCCTTCACCTCCGTGATCCTCAGTGAGATTGGCGGCAAGGTCGAGTACCAGGACATCGTCGAAGGTGAGAACGTTCGAGAAGAGACCGACAAGGTCACGGGCCTCTCGCAGCGCATCATCGTCGAGGCTTCGCAGAGTGAGAAGCGCGCTCCCGCGATGGTCGTCACCGGCCGCAGCGGCGAGCGTCGTTATCTCCTGCCCTCCGGATCCCACCTCGTGTCGCTCGACGGCGCTACGGTGCATCCGGGCGACACGCTGGCGAAGATCCCGCGTGAGACGACGAAGACGCAGGACATCACCGGTGGTCTGCCGCGTGTTCAGGAGCTGTTCGAGGCGCGCACGCCCCGCGAGCCAGCGATCATCGCCGAGATCGACGGCGTCGTCCGACTGGGGGACATCGTCAAGGGCATGCGCAAGGTCCTCGTCGAGAACGAGTCCGGTGAGTCGCGTGAGTACCTCATCCCTCGCTACATCCACGTGAACGTGCAGGAGGGCGAGATCGTGCACGCCGGTGACCCGCTCATCGACGGCCCGATCAACCCGCACGACGTTCTCAAGGTTCTCGGCGAGAACGAGCTGCAGCGCTACCTGGTCGACAAGATCCAGGAGGTCTACCGCTCGCAGAGCGTCGCGATCAACGACAAGCACATCGAGGTCATCGTCCGTCAGATGATGCGCTCGGTGAAGATCGAGGAGGTCGGTGATACGGACTTCCTCATCGACGAGCAGGTCGATCGCTGGCGCTTCCAGGAGGAGAACGATCGGGTCATCGCGGCAGGCGGTGAGCCGGCCGTCGGCCAGCCTCTGCTGCTCGGTATTACCAAGGCGTCGCTCTCGACGGAGAGCTGGTTCTCCGCAGCCAGCTTCCAGGAGACGACGAGAGTGCTCACCGAAGCGGCGATCTCCGGCAAGATCGACCTGCTGCTCGGTCTCAAGGAGAACGTCATCGTCGGTCGTCTCATCCCGGCAGGTACCGGAATGCAGCATTACCACGACTTCCACATGGAAGAGGACGTCTACGAGACCGAGAGCGAAGCAGCCGAAGAGCTGCTCTTCGAGTTCGGTGACGACGACATTCGCACCATGCCGAGCGGTGCTCTCGACTCCACGGAGTGACCTGATTGCAGGGCATGGGAGCTCGGAGCCCGTGCCCTGCGCAGTCTGGATCCGTTCGTTGATCGAACGATCCCTTCGCTTCACCCGGGTAGGGCAGCTGAACCGTCTGGTGCCTGGACGAGGTTTAGAGGGCCGAGTGCCAGACAGCGTGAGGTCTTTCGGCGCGGAGGGGCAAACGACGCCAACGGTTCTGCTCAAGAGGGCGTCATTTGCCCTGGGCGCGCCTGATCTTTGACCGGGCGAATCGAGCGAGAGTGTCCAGGTACCCGAAAAGCTCCTCTGGCACGATTCGCCTTGGCGAGCGCAGCCCTTAGCGAGGTAGAGTGTTTCGGCGCGGAAGGGCAAACGACGTCAACGGTTCTGCTCAAGAGGGCGTCATTTGCCCTGGGCGCGCCTGATCTTTGACCGGGCGAATCGAGCGAGAGTGTCCAGGTACCCGAAAAGCTC
>JBCCLJ010000379.1:0-3776 GCA_039026915.1 Acidobacteriota bacterium | reverse complement strand
CTGTGACATGACCCCCCACCCCAACTCTTTGAGCCGGCGTCCAAGCTTCGCTGCACTGCTGGCGACGGCTCTCCTGTTCTCCGGACCCCTCGTCGCCGAGGAGCTCCCGCCTCTTCAGGTAGCGCCGCTCGACCCTGCCTTCGAAGGAACCTGGAGAGCACGAGGCTACGGTCAGATGATCCAGGCGGGCGACGGAACGATCCGCCTCTACGACGTCACCGAGAGCTACTGTGCACAGGACGTTTCGATCGGTGATCCTCCGGCGATTCCGCTCTTCGCCGCGGTCGACAAGGACTCGATGAGACTCAGCCTGCGCGCGACGGGCTCGACGGTCTACACCTACGACCGCGTCGAGACGCTCCCCGAGACGTGTGGGACGGAGCACCCCTCGGATCCGCAGACCGTGTTCGACGTCTTTGCCGAGAACATGGCGGAGCACTACACCTTCTTCGATCTCTACGAGGTCGACTGGGCGGAACGTGTTGCCGCAGGACGCAAGCGCATCCGCAAAGACATGTCGGACGACGAGCTCTTCAGCTTGCTCGAAGCCAGCCTCGAAGGTCTGGGCGACGCGCACCTCGGCCTGCTCGCCGAGATCGACGGCGACGTGCGTCGCTACTCGGGTCGGCGCTCGACTCTCGGCTACAAGCTCGATGCAGCGCAGGCAAAGGCGGGCGTCGCCGATCAGGACGTGTTCCAGCAGAAGTGGCGCAAGCGACAGCGCAAAGAGCTTCGTCGGCTGCTCGGGAAGTCTCTCGAGACCGGTGCCGACGATCAGATCACCTGGGGGCGTCTCGGCGAGGGGGGCAAGGTCGGCTACCTGCGCGTCGAAGGCATGGGTGGCTTCGCCGACGCCGACGAGAGCTACGAAGGCGAGATTGCCGGGGTAAAGCAGTGGGTCGGCCGGGTTCTCCGTGATCTGTCCGATACCGAAGCGCTGATCGTCGATGTCTCTTTGAACGGTGGTGGCATGGACGAGGTCAGCCTCGCCATTGCCGGCCACTTCGCTGACGAGCGCACCTTCGTCTACAGCAAGAGCGCCCTCGGCGCTGAGGGCGTGCCCGCGCAGAAGATCTACGTCGAGCCCCTGGGCAAGCGGTATTCGAAGCCGGTGACGCTGCTCACGAGCCATGTCACGGTGAGTGCCGC
This sequence comes from Acidobacteriota bacterium, assembly GCA_039026915.1. Taxonomy (GTDB): domain Bacteria; phylum Acidobacteriota; class Thermoanaerobaculia; order Multivoradales; family Multivoraceae; genus JBCCLJ01. The sequence continues at coordinate 2,627 of JBCCLJ010000379.1, read as the reverse complement.
CGAGACCTTCACCATGGCCATGCGCGCGCTGCCGACGGTGACGCACCGCGGCGAGGCGACGCGAGGAGCGCTCTCCGACGTGCTCGAGAAGGTCCTGCCGAACGGCTGGTCGCTGCGCATGTCGAACGAGACCTACCTCGACGCCGAGGGCGAGCTCTGGGAGGGGCGCGGCGTGATTCCCGAAGAGGAGATCGAGGTCTTTCGCGAAGCGACGATCGACACGAGCCACGCCGATGTGCTGCGCGAGCTGGCCGCGCGTCTTTCGAACGACTGACGTCAGCCCTGGGCGAGTGCTTCGAAGAAGCGCACGGCCTGGTCTTCGCCCCAGCAGCGCGTCGCCGGCGGCGCTCCTTCGACCCAGCCGGTGTGGCCGCCGCGCCGGGTGAACGAGGCGAAGAGGTACGGGTTGCTCGCCACGGAAGAGTGCGGATGCGTCGTGCCCGGGTTGAAGGGGTCGTCTTCCGCGGCGATGAGCAGCAGAGGCACCCGAACGTCGTCGAGCACGCGCGCGCAGCTGACGACGTCCCAATAGTGCTCGGCGTCGCGGAAGCCGTGCAGCGCGGCGGTCGCCCAGGTGTCGAAGTCGCGGAAGGTCTTCGAGGCCGCGACCTTCTTTGCGTCCATCGATCCGGGGAACTGGTCCGCCTTGGCCAGAGCTTTCGGCACCAGGGTCCGCAGGAAGCGCTTGGTGTAGAGACCGAACGCCGCGCGGTCGATGACCGGGCCGCTGAGCAGGAGATCGAAGGGGGGCGAGAGCACGGCGGCGCCCCGGATCCACTCCGGGGCCTGCTCCGACTGCTCGCCGAGCCACTTGCCGAGCACGTTGCCACCCAGCGAGATACCGAAGAGGTAGAGGTCCTGCACGCCGCGCCGCTGCAGTTCGTGAACCATCAGCTCCAAATCGCTCGTGTCGCCGGAGTGGTACATCCGTCGGGCGCGGTTGAGCTCGCCGCCGCAGGAGCGATGTTCCATCACCACGACCGACCAACCCAGCGTCTCGCGGACGGCCGCGGCGAAGCCGACAACGTTGTGGGAGGCGACCGAGCCCTCGAGGCCGTGCAAGATCAGAACGGTCGGTGCGTCGTCGTCCCCTTCGAGCCAGTGGGTGCGCAGAAAGTCGTCATCGGGCGTCTCGAGTCGCTCGAGGCGAAAGGGCAGCTGGGCCCTTCGCCGCAAAAGCGGTCCCCACGCGGTCTGCAGGTGGTGATTCCGCAGCCACCAGGGAGGCCGGTAGGGGCGTGAGGCGACGGCATCGAGGCGGTCGCCAAGCTCTGGAGTCAAAGGAACGGTCACGACGGCGCGGATGCTACCGTGGCTTTCGAACGAGCGCTTCCGAAAACGCCCTTTAGAGGCCGACATCTGCCGTGATTCGAACCGGTGTCCCACGTGCTGCGCTGAGAGACCTGCTGAGAGCCGTCGACCTTCCGGTAGACGATCTCGAGGAGCTCGACCTTCGTCACTGCCTTCGCTGCGGCTCGGAGGACGACCCTCGAGGCGTCGTCGGTCTCGAGCTCTATGGGGAGCAGGGACTCTTGCGCTCCCTTGCGGTCCGTCCCGCGGCACGCGGGCATGGTTGCGGGGTGGCCCTGGTGGTCGCCGCCGAGCGGCACGCAGCGATCCACGGCGTCCGGACCCTGCACCTGCTGACCGAGACCGCCGAAGGGTTCTTCCGGGGACTCGGTTACGAGCCGTGTCAGCGCAGCGACGCGCCCGAGGCGATTCGTCGGACACGTCAGTTCGCGGGTCTCTGCCCGGAGTCGGCGGCTTTCCTCTCCAAGTCGCTCACGGACTCCGTCTGAGTCTTTCCGCTGGAAGGCCAGGAAGAAAGAAAGCCGCGCCCCTGGGACTCGGGACGCGGCAGGTGGCACGGGCGAGAAGCCCGGCCGAGGGACTCTGTTGAATCGGTGCGCCGTCAGGGGCCTTCGACGAGGGCTCCGTCGAAGGTGACGTCGTTGTTGGGCAGGTCGATCGTCGTGGTGATCTTGCCGTCCTTCGTCCTCTCGCCCGTGAGGTCGAAGGCGCCGTAGGGCGACTGCAGCTTGCCGCTGAACTTCTTGCCTTCCCAGGTGACGTCGGTGATCTTCGAGTCGTGGAGGTCGCCGTTCCAGATGACGTAGAAGATGCCGTCACCTTCCTCCGGCAAGTAGAGCGGTGCCCAGCTGTTGGGCTCGTCGCGCTTTTCGATCGGCTTGCCGCTGACCGAGTAGACGGCTCCCGGGTGCTTGGCCGCGACCTCGCTGATCAGAGAAGTGCGGAGCTCGCTCGGCGTCATCGGACGCACACCCTCGTCGACGATGAAGTCGGCAAAGGCAATCATCATCTCGTCGTAGGACTCGTTGCCGAAGGTCACGTCGATCGTCGGATCGGGGTTGACCGGGTTGCCGGAAGAGTTGTCGTAGTGCGCGATGGCCTCGACGACCGTGCCGGCTGGAATGGCGACCGGCTCTTCGAGCTCGTACACCGTCTGCCAGTTGAAGTCGTAGTTGTCGACCTTCAGAAGGGTCTTCTCAGAGCCGTCCGGGAACCGGGCGATGTACTCCATGTCGCGGCCGCGGTAGTGCATGTGCGGCGTCAGCGTCAGCAGCTTGCCGCTCTGCCAGAAGCGGTGCGAGGCGCGGACTTCGTGG
>JBCCLJ010000378.1:0-3791 GCA_039026915.1 Acidobacteriota bacterium | reverse complement strand
GTCGAGCGAGAAGTCCGGGTCGAGGTCGCGCAGCACGCCCTGCACCGAGTGCAGGCTCTTGCGAAAGAGGATCAGGTTACCGCCGAAGCGCACGCTGGCCTCGGTGGCGACGTCGTCGAGCATCGAGAAGACGGAGGAGAGCGTCGGGATGTCGCCGAGGCGCAGACCGCCGAGTGCGGTGCGAATGGGCAGGAGCGCGGCGGCGCGGTCGAGCGGTGCGTCGGCGAGGCGCTCGACGATGCGTGCGAGGCGGCCGGCGTCGAGATTGAGCGTGGCGATGACGAGGCGACTGATGTCGACGCGCTCGCTCTTTTGCAGCGAGCCGGTGAGCGCCCAGTCGAGGATGCCGAGCCGGCCGTCGTCGGTCTGCATCAGGTTGCCGGCGTGCGGGTCGGCGTGGAAGGTCGCTTCGCCGCGCGGAGCGAGCAGCGGCCTGACGACGAGCGCTTCCGCTGCGGTCTTCGCGAGGCGCCGCCTCGTCGAGCGATCAGCTGCGCCATCGGTGACCTTCACGCCGCGCAGGCGCGTCATCGCTGTCATGCGGGGCGTCGAGAGCGAAAGGGTCTCAGGAACTTCGACGTCGTCGAGACTCGCGAGCTCGGCGGCCATCTGCCGCAGATTGGCCTGTTCGACCTCGAGGAGGATCTCGCGGGAGAGCAGCGAGCGCACCTGCTCGAAGGCGTCGCTGTAGTCCGGTGTCGGCAGATCGAGGCGACGGCTTTCGGCTTCTAGAAACTCACCGAGATCCGGCAAGAGGATTAGCTCCGCTTTGAGACGCTCGGCGACGCCGGGCTTGAGCACCTTGAAGACGCCGTCGACCGTCTCGTTGCGGGGTAGATGCCAGCGAAAGGGCAGAACCGCTGCGACGCTCGCCTCGGCAAGGATCTCGTTGCCCAGGGCAATCGAGTCTCGCTCGTCGGCAGCGAGTTCTTCGCGCACCGTTCTCTGGATCTCATCGACCGGAGCACTGGCCGGCATCGACTCGAGCCTCTGCAGCATGACGCGCAGGTCGTCGTGCAGACGCTCGTCGCGCGCCACGACCTGACCGAGCTTGTGCAGCGTCGGCGACGAGTGGAGCAGGGCAAAGAGCCGCAGCGCGACGGGTGCGGTGGGAGGCAGCGCGGCCTGGCGGGTGACGATCTGGAGCTGAGCCTCAGCGGGCAGTCGTTCCAAGAACTCGACCAATGCGGCGCGCACGAGCGGCGCAAAGCGCGCCGTGTCGCCGGGAAGAAGTCCGCCGAGGTCTTCGGGGATCGGGTCGAAAACGGCCGCCGCGGCCGAGGAGGTGCCCATCACCCAAACACTATCGCTCTTTGTCCTCCGAAAGATTCAAGAGACCATGCTCCTTGCGGCAGATACTACGTTTGTAGTATAAATACTACATGAGTAGTGAAAAAGAGCTATCGAAGACCGAGTGGCAGGTCATGAACGTCTGCTGGCGACTTGGTCAGGCGACGGCGCGTCAGGTCCACGAGGCGGACGACGAGCTGCGCTCGAAGGACTACCGGACGGTCAAGACGCTGCTCGACCGCATCGCGGCCAAGGGCTATCTGCGAACCGAGCGTCTGGGACCGTTGCTCCTTTTTGAGCCGGCCGTCTCCAAGCGGCCGACGCATCGAGCGGCGCTGGGCGCGTTCGTCGATCGCGTCCTGGGCAAAGACGTGAGCCCGTTGGTGCTCCATCTCGCGGAGAGCGGCGATCTCAGCGAGAGCGAAGAGCGCGTATTGCGGGAGCTGCTCGAGCGGCTGGAAGAAGAGTGATCCGGCGAGGGAGGTGAGAGATGTGGAACGCGGTGCAGGGCTGGTGGAGTGCGGATCTTCTCGAGGTGTCTTTGCAAGCGACTTTGCTTGCAGGAGTGGTCGGCGTGCTGGCTTCCTTGCTGAGAGAGTCCGATCCGAGACTGCGACACGGCCTCTGGCTCTTGGTCGTCCTCCGGCTGGCTCTGCCCCTCAACTTGCAAAGTCCGGTCGGAGTCTTGGACCGTGAGGTGACCGAAGGCCTTGTTCCGACTGTCGTTGAGACGCCGAGATCGGCACCCCCAGCTGCGCTGCCGATCGATGCGGGCGAGGCCTATCGCGGCCTGCCTGCAGGCGGGCCTCCGGAGCACGCCGCGATGGTCGGTCCTCCGTTAGACGTCCGGCGGCTCGGTTTCCTGCTCTGGATTTTCGGCGCTCTCGCAGTGGGTGCGTGGGCCCTCGGTTCCGTTCTGCGTCTTCGAAGGGTTGTGGGGGAGAGCTCGCCTGATCGAGCGTTGAGCGAACGCGCCGAGGAGCTGGCGGCGCAGCATGGGGTCCTCAGCGCGCCGGTGCTGCTCAGCGAGAGAGAGAATCTTGGGCCGCTCCTGGCTGGGCTATGGCGCCCTCAGGTCGTTCTACCGAAGTCAGCACTCGACTGGCCGGCCGCCGAGCGAGACGCGACTCTGCTTCACGAGCTGGCGCATCTGAGTCGTCGGGACCTCTGGGCCGTTCCTTTGCTGGCAATCGCACGAGCTCTGCACTGGTTCAACCCGGTGGTTTGGTTCGCTGCCCGCCAGGTCGCCGCCGAGCGCGAGCTCTGCTGCGACGACTGGGTGCTGCGTCGTCGAGATGTGCCGAAGGACTACACGCGGGCGCTCCTGCGGGGCGGGCTTGGCACCAGGTCGGAAGCAGGAGTGGGAATGGCCGCGCCACGCTCGCGTCTGCTCAAGCGTGTGCGTCGTTTGCTCTCATCGGAGTATCGGCCGCCCAGGCTCCGACGACTCGCGACCCTGTGCGCCGTGGGCGTCGCGGGGTGGGCGGCGTTTTCCTTTGCTTCACCGACTGAGGAGGACCGACCCATTGAGACCCTCGAACACCGATTCGCACCCTCGGAACGCGTGTCGGGGAGGATCGGTCTGCGCGGCTACTACCTCCCAACGCCCTACGGTGAGTTGGGAGCGCGTCGCCCGTGGAGCGGCGGCCGCGGGCTTCGCCCCGCAGAACGTCGTTGGGCCGACGTACTGCCAGAGCTTCCGTCCGACTTCTCGGCGAAATACACGATGGATCTGATTCTAGACGCTGAAGGTAAGGTCGCATCGCTCCAGACTCGTGCGGCGGATAGCGAAGACCCCGCTGCTACGGAGTTCGTTGGCACACTGGAAGCAGGCGCCCGACAACTCCGTTGGCGGCCGATCGTCCATAGCGTGCACGGTCCGGTCTCGGCCGACCTTTCGGTCTCCGTCGAGGTTCGGCCGTCCGTTGAGATCGAGACTCTGCGCCTCGCTCAGCGCCGCCCGCTGGGTCAGCTGATGAGTTGGCTTGTCGAAGACGACAGCGGCATGGTCGGGCCTCAGGCACCGCAGGAATCGGACCATTTCCTAAGTCTCCTGGGAGAGCCAGAGCTGCCGTCTCTGGTAGCTTGGGATGAAGCCTTCTACGGCGACTACAGTATGCTCCTCCAGGTCTCGCCGGACGGGTCAGTCGAGAGCAGCCAAGTCCAGGGCACGCCTCGAAGGGCTTTGCTGCGGCGCGAGCCAGGCCGGAACCTCCAGGACCTCAGGGAGACGATCGAAGCGTGGGGCAGCGAGCTGCGCTTCGAACAGCTGGAGACCGAAACCGAGAAAGTGATCGGCGCTGGAGTCTCGCTAGATCTCCGGTTCGACGCCTCCGGCATTGCGATCATCACCTACGAAGCTCCGGAGAGCGGCTGGGATTCTGTCCCGCTGGACTCTCTAAAAACAATGAGTTAGCAGCTGCCGCTGACGTAAAGCTTGATGATCGCGGTTTGGTACCTGGGGGTAAAATATGCGTATGATCTGCGCCATTGCGGCTGCC
>JBCCLJ010000377.1:0-3842 GCA_039026915.1 Acidobacteriota bacterium | reverse complement strand
GCAGAGCGGCCGCGTCGAGAAAGTCGTCCCGCGTCCGCGTCTTTCGATTCTGGGTGCTTCGATCGGCCATCGCTTGACAGCTTACCGAACGGTAAGCCAGTATGCTTACCGATCGGTAACTTACCGTTCGGTAAGCAAGTGCTTTCACCGAGCGCTCCCTGCATCCACCCAAGCTTCGAAACCCAGGAGAGTCCGTCATGAGTGAATTCGTGCTCTACAGCGTCGCCGACCAGATCGCGACGGTCACGCTCAACCGACCCGAGAAGTTCAACACGCTGCGACCCGAGCTCTTGGCGCAGCTGGGCGAGGCGCTCGCGAAGGCCAACCGCGACAGCGCCGTGAAAGTGATCGTTCTCGAGGGCGCCGGTGACAGCTTCTGCGGTGGCTTCGACTTCTCGGACGGTCTCGACCACTTCGATACCGCTCGCGAGGACGGCTACGACCCGGGCATGGACGTCAGCAACGTCGTCAATCCGTACACCAGCTATCTGACCCACTTCATGGGGCTGTGGCGCGGTACCAAGCCGACGATCGCCAAGGTGCACGGCTACTGCGTTGGCGGTGGCTCCGAGATGGCTCTCTGCGCCGACCTCGTCGTCGCCTCGGAAGATGCCCGCATCGGCACGCCGTACTCCCGCGTGTGGGGGTGTCACCTCTCGGGCATGTGGGTCTACCGCCTGGGTCTGGCCAAGGCCAAGTACTACGCGCTGACCGGTGAGTGGGTGAGCGGCAGAGAGGCTGCCGACATCGAGTTGATCAACTTCGCCGTGCCGCTGGAGGAGCTCGACGCCAAGGTCGCCGAGCTCGCCGGCAAGCTGACGCAGATTCCGTTCACCCAGCTCATGGCGATGAAGCTCGTCGTCAACCAGGCCTACGACAACATGGGCCTTCAGAGCACTCAGACGCTCGGTCCGATCCTCGACGGCATCATGCGCAACACACCCGAAGGCAGGGCTTTCGTAGACCACGCGCGCGACCAGGGCGTGAAGAGCGCCGTCACGGAGCGTGACGCTCCCTTCGCCGACTACAGCCAAGGTGCTCCGGACGAGGTGCCCCGCCGCCGCTCCGAGCTCGGCTGAGCACCTTTGGGAGTCACGATCCCGGGCGCCTTGATCTAGAGTCGGTCGAGGCGCTCGGATTCGCGTGTCGCGAGAAACTTCGCCGAGCCCCTCTCCGTAGGGCGTTTCATGAAAAAGCAGTTCGGCGGTTGCGTCTATCTCTTCCTGATCGGCGGGTTCCTGATCGCCGCGGGAGGCTGGTTCGCTCTGGGAGAGCTCGGAGCCGAGCTGCCCGGGATCGAGCAGATGTGGCCGATGTTTCCGCTCTTCGGCAGCGCCTGCTTCCTCGTGGGCTTCCTACTCGGCCCGAAGAACTACGGCCTCGTCCTACCCGGCACCGCGGCCGGTCTCGTCGCCCTCTTCCTCTTCCCCTTCTCTCTCGGAATCTGGTCCTGGGATCGCATGGACGTTCTCTGGCCGGTCTTCCCGCTCATCGGCGGCCTCTCTTTCGTCGCCATGTGGGTGGCGGCCGGCCTTCGCTATGGCGGCCTGCTGGTGCCGGCCTTCCTCGGTATCGGCACGGGCGTCGTCGGTCTCGGGATGACGCTGACGCCGCTCAGCGGCCTGGTGACAGCGATCGGCTGGCCGGTGGCGCTCTTGGCCGTCGGCGCCACACTCGTGCTGCTGCCCTTGTTTCTCTTCGTGGGAGGCGTGATGCGTCGCATCACGTCGTAGCAGAGCTCCGCTTCACCCGAGCCACCTTCCTGGGGTGCGGACTGCCGGTCTCGACGAAGAACTTCAGCTCTTCGAGCGCTCGACCGAGGACCTTACCCATCTGCAGGCGAAGGGGCAGACTCATCAGGACGCCGAGTGGCCCGCGAGTCTCCAGCTCGAGCCGGAGCTCGAGCAGGGTCCCTTCCTCGACCTCCGAGTGACTCCAGTGGTTCGTCGCCAACGCGACGAACCCGGGGAGGCCCTCTTCGACGCGATAGGCGAGTCGGTACGTCGATGGGTCGTACTCGACCAGGCGCTCGACGATGCTGGCGCCGCGGTACATCTGGCAGGTGCGACCGCCGACGGGTGCGCCCTCCGGGGGCGGAGAGTCGAGCTTCTGGGCCGTGCGAACGTTGCCGTCCCAGCGGTCGATGCGATCGAAGTCCTCGGCCGTCGTCTTCCAGACGTCCTCGAGCGGCGCCCGAATCGTCAAGCTGCGCTCGATGTGCAAGAGAGTCAAGACCGCTCTCCGGGAGTCGTCGCTTCGACGATGCGGCAAGCGGCGCCGAAGCGCAGCTCCTCGCCGGTCACGAAGCTCCTGTACGCCGCGCGCGCTGCGTTGACGACCTGGCTGCGGGTCTCGGCGTCGAGGCTGTCGAGCTCGACCCCCAGAGGTGCGATGCGCTCGACGAAGTGATCGAGGTCACAAGCCGGGAAGGAGCAGGTTTCGTCGAGGTTCTGCTGGCGCACGTTCGTCCAGCCGCTGTCTCGCAGCACGCCCTCGAGATGATCTGGATCGGCAAAGGAAAAGGGGCCCGGATCGGTCGCCGCTCGCGAAGGTGGCGCCTCGACGAAGAACGACGCAGCCTCGCTTCCTGCCGTCATGAACGGGTTCTCCTCGGGCCCTCGCCAGACCACTGTGACCAGTTCGGCTCCTGCGGTCGCGACGCCAGCGAGATTCGCGAAGGCACTCACGGGGTCGGCAAAGAACATGCAGCCGAAGCGCGAGACGATGCGGTCGAAGCGCCGTGTCCCAAAGTCGAACGTCTGGGCATCGCCCTGCAGGAATTCGACGTCGTCGAGGCCTGAGGCTCTTCGACGAGCGTTGGTCAGCATCGGAGCGGAGAGGTCGATTCCCGTAAGGCGCGTCGAGCCGAAGCGCTGGGCCAGCTCGATCGTCAGGGCACCATTGCCGCAGCCGACGTCGAGGACTGACTCGGCGCCGTCGATCCGATCGATGAGTCTCTCGAGCAGGGGAGCGAGCATCTGGTCCATCAGCGCCTCGCCTTCGGCCCAAGCTTGGCCTCTCGCTCCGTTCCACAGGGCCTCCTGCTCGGCGGCGAGTCCCTTCGAGCTGTGCTCGGTCGAAAGAGACCGATGTGCGTTGCCGTCGTTGGAGGTGTTCATCGGGTCCTGTTGGGGGTCGCGTGTCATCTCAGCCTCCGGAGTTCGGTTCTCGAGTGAGGTCGTCTTCGGGGTATCGTCACACTTCAAGTCAACTTGAGGTCAAGGCCCCCATGGACATTTCCGAAGTCGCGCGACGTTCCGCGCAGCCCCCTTCGACGCTGCGCTACTACGAAGAGCTGGGACTCATCGAGTCGGTGGGTCGCAAAGGCCTGAAACGCCTCTACGAAGACTCGGTTCTCGACCGACTCGCTCTGATCGCTCTGGGCCGCGCCGCGGGCTTTTCGCTGACGGAGATCGGCGAGATGTTCACCGGGAGCCGCGGCGTGAACATCGATCGGTCAAAGCTGCTGGAGAAGGCGTCGGAGCTCGACCGCATCATCGAGCGGCTCATCGTGATCCGCGACGGACTGCAGCACACGGCCGACTGCCCGTCTCCGAGCCTGCTCGAGTGTCCCAACTTTCGCGGCGTCATGAGAACCGCAGGGCGGGGACTCTGCCAGCCGCTCGAAACCGTACCTTCGCGTCGCGGGGGCGCTTCTTCGGCATGAGCCGCCTCGGAAGCCGGGTGCAGGGGCGCGACCACTAGGGGCTTGCTGAAAAACTCGCGTGGCGCTCAGCGCAGGGATCTGCGCTCTCTGTTCTTGTCGATGCCGAGGAGGTCGATGCGGTGCCATCGTCGACGAGGCTCGGCGAGGGCAGAGGGCGCAAACCCCTGCGCCCGTT
>JBCCLJ010000376.1:0-4029 GCA_039026915.1 Acidobacteriota bacterium | reverse complement strand
GAGTCCGGCACGCTTCAGACGAGTGGGCTACGTCTTCCCGCCGGACTGAGTTACCGACTACCGGCCTTTCGCGGGCGCGTGGTCGCCCGCTCGCTGAACGGAGGGACGTCGACGGGCCCCCTCGTCGTGGTCAGCGATCTGCAACTCGAAGAGAGCGTCGGAGGCCGAGAGACCTACCGCGTCGCGAGTGAGACCTCGGCTCAGCTTCGACCGAGGGTCGACGTGGCGCTCACCGCGCAGCCCGAGGACGGCGAAGTCGACCTGCGCTCCGAAGCTCTCCGCCTCTATGGCTGCACCGAAGCCCTCGAGTATCGACTGACGCACGGCCAGGCGCCGACACCCCTGCGCCTCGACGTGCGAACGATCGCCGCCGCTGCGGCCTCCGTCTCGGTCGAGCTCGTCGACGCGAGTGGAGTGTCCCTGACACAGCACCAGTTGGACGTTCCGGCCGTCCTCTCGGACTGGGACTGGCTCGACGACGCCGACGGCCCGCGACGAGTCTCGGAGCCGGTGCGTCGCTACCTGACCACTTCGAGCGGCAGCGCCCGGCTGCGGCTCAGCGGCTGCTCCGAAGACGTCCGCATCGCGGTCTACAACCGGCCCGGAGATCGCCCGGCACAACGCTCGGCGCCGCCGACCGAAGACCCGGTCCGCGACTGGTGGGTTCTGCTACCTCTCGACCGCGGCGCGGCGAGCTCCAGCCTTCTGCGTCTGCAGCCGCGAGACGACGAAGCGCCACCCGACCGGCCGAGCGGCCGCTCTCTGCGCGACCTGCGACCGGAGGTCTGGGACGGGCGCTACGCGCTGCTGCCGCTCGACCAGAGCGAAGCTCCCGGCTACGTGCGGCTCGGCGCCGGATCGCAGCAGATCGAGCTCGCCGGAGCGGTCGGGCGCCAGTCGGTCCAGCCCCGACTGCTCTATCGCCGCACGCAGAGTACGCCGTTTCGGCTGACGCTCGAAGTCGACGGCAGCGTCGTCCTCGACGAAGAGCTTGCCGGGCGACAGGGTGAGCTCGTCCTGCCATCGCTCAGCACCGGCCTGCGTCGAGTCGCCCTGAGGACGGCACCGGAGACCGACGTCTTTCTCGGCAACGTCGCGCCGAGTGCGAGGGGGCCACGCTTCGCGCGTCGACTCCTCTTCCGAGCCCCCGCCGACTTCTCCGTCGAGTGGCGTCACGACGGCAGCAGGACCGCTCTGAGTGGTCGACTCTTCGCCGAAGGGGGCGTCGGCGACTGTCGGCTCGGAGCTCGGGTCGAAGGCTCTCGCCGCAGGGTCGGCCACCCGTCGCTGACGTACACCTTTCCCCGCCGTCGCTGGTCCTTCGGCGCTTCGGAAACGGTCGCAGCGCTCGGTAGCGACACCCTGGCGCTGCAGAGATCGGCGCCCTTCTTCTTTCTCCTGGGTGACGATCTCGAAGTCGGCGATCTCTCCGTCCGCTACGAAGTGTCCTGCCCGTCCGAGGCCTATCTGACGCTGGCGGTGCTCGAAGAGGCGCCGGAAGAAGACGTTCGCGTCTGGCGGGAGAGCGCACCGTGACTCCCTGGTTCACCTCGCCGCCCTGGCTGCTGCCGGCGCTCATGCTCATCGGAGGCGCCCCCGAATCGAAGCTCCTCGAGCTCTACGAGCGCGCCTGCCGCGTCGAGAAGTACCGCGCGCCGACGGAGGAGGATCTGAGGCGTTTCGCGGAGGATCTGAGCTCCTCACTCACGCTGAAAGAGACGACGGCGCTTCCGAACGAGCCGCCCCAGGGTCGCGGCTTCTTTCTGGCCCGCGGTGGCCGCTCGAAGCTCTTCCTGCAAGCGCCGCACGCCCGTGGCGACGACCTCGAGACGGACCGCATCGCTCTGCGCCTGATCGAGATCCTCGAGCCGAGAGCGGTGGCGCTGAGCACGGTCTCGCGGCGTCTGACGGATCTGGCCCACGAGACGGACTCCTACCTTCAAGAGGCGACCGAGACCTTCCTCGCGCAAGTAGACGGTGGGCGCATCCTGCAGATCCACGGCTTCTCGCGAGCCAAGCGACGCACCGAGGAGGGGCGCGAGGCAGAGATCATCGTCGCGAGCGGACAGCGCAGCGCGACGGCGGCCGCCCGGCAGCTCGCACAATGCCTCGGCGAGCAGCTCGAGGTCGACGCGCGGGTCTATCCCGACGTCGGCGAGCTCGGTGCGCTCCGCAACGTGCAGGGTCGAGCGACGCCGCCGGGCCACTTCCTGCACGTCGAGCTGGGCCGGGATCTCCGGCGCCGGCTGGCGGCGGATGACCGGGAGCTCGCGGTCTTCGCCGGGTGTCTTCCCGAGGGCTGGCGATGAGGCTCTGCGTCGCCTGCCTGCTGCTGCTGATCGCCGCTCCCGCCGACGGTTCGGTACGCGGCTCCTGGAACCCGGCGCCGGTGGAAGCTCTTCACCGAGTCGAATCCGGGCGAGTGACTTCCGCGCGTGCGCCGACGGCGATGGCGCCCGGCGTCTCGCTGCTCGTGGAGTTGCGCGGCGCCCGCTCGGCGCGCGTCAAAGCGCCAGCAGGCGCGACTCGATCGATGCGGCTCTTCACCTCTTCGGACGGCCGACTCTTCGTCGAGACGACGCGCCAGCCAGACGAATCCGGAGCGCTTCTCTGGAACGCGCTCCCTGAAGACGACGTCAGCCTGCTGCTCGTCCAGACCGAGGTCGCCGCGAGCGACGTGACGGTCGATCTGGCCGCCCTCGAGCCCGAGCGCCTCGACTCCTACCCGCATCGCATCGAGCCGCCGAGGGCTCCTCAGATCGAGCTGCTGCGTTCCGCGAACCTGCCACAGCGTCTCGATCGTCTCGAGCCGGAACGGTCCTGGGAGCTCGAGATTCGCGGACCTTCACGGCTCCGCGTCGAGTCGCGCGCGGAGTTCGGCGACTCGCGGCTTCGCAGCTCGCAGACGGGCACGCTGATCCTGACGCGCAACGGCATCGAACGCACCTTCCGCTTCGTCTCGACGGTCGACCCGCGCGCCGTCACCCGCGGACCTTCGCCGCGCCTCGGCACGACCCGGACCGCCTACTACGACGTACCCGAAGGCAACCATCGCTACCGCCTCTCGACGACCGCAGCGGTCTGGGTCGAACTGCGCGTCGTCACGCCACAGGACCTCGCACCGGCAGGCCTCGAGCTCGGGCCGACACCGCAACCGATCTTCCTCCAGCGGCGACCGACGATCACCGACGTCGACTTCCTCACCGCCGAGTCGACTTCGGTCTTCGAGCACAATGCGGTCTCTCTGATGCGGGACCGATCCGTGCGGGGTGCCCGCGACGCCGGGCTGTACAGCGCACAGTCGCTCCCGGGGCTCGGTGCCGAGCAACGGCTCCGCACGCTGCTGGGCGAGTACACGGGCTTTCGTTCACTCCCCGCCAGAGGACCGACGGGTTCTCTGACTTGGGCTCGCTTCCTTCCCCCGGCCACACGTCACTCCTCTTCTCTGGCGCTGCGCCGAGACAGCTTGATGCACGCCGCGGCGCGCACCCAGCGGGCTGCGTTTCATCGCCTGTCCGCGACAGAGGAGCAGTCTTTCGCTCTGAGCGGCGACTTCTCGAGGCGGCGACTGCGCCTCGCTGTGCGCACCGGTAGCGCGCCGACCGCCGCGACCGTCACGTTCCGCGGTGCCCAGCGAGACGTGCTCGAGTCGCGCCAACTGCTCGTCTTCCCCGAGCCACTCGTCGATCTGGGACCGACGACGGCCGAGGCGGCGCTGCTCGCGCTGCACGGCGGACTCCAGCCGAGCGTGACCTTCCAGGCCCCCTACGGCTCCGGCCTTCGCGCAGCTCCCCTGGTCGATGCAGCGGTCGGTCAGTGGAGCGCGCCGCGGGCCGCTACGACCGTCACCCTCCGCAGCGAGAACTCTCTGGAAGTGGCCCTCCTCGAGGACTTCGTACAGGCCTTCCGGCTCAGCGAGACGGAGCTCCGACCGCTCCTCGACCACGGGCGCCGCGGCGCGCGTCTGGCGGCGCGCCTCGCCACCTTGAGAGGGTCCGCCGAAGGACCACGTCCGTCGGCGCGCCGCAG
>JBCCLJ010000375.1:0-4100 GCA_039026915.1 Acidobacteriota bacterium | reverse complement strand
TTTGCCCGGAAAGCTCCCTTGGGCGTGCTGGTTCGCACGCGTCGCTCGCCGACTTCCTAGCGGAACGCTCCCCGCGGGCTGCGCCCGCGTCGCTCCGTCCCCCGGCGCTGCCGGGGGCGGTCGGCCGCTGCCCTACCCTCCGCGCCAGCCCGCGCGCTCCGACGCTGGCGCAGCGCGCGCTTCGCTTCGCTTCCGACACGGAGTTCTCCGCGCTCACGACCCGGAGCTCTCGAGCCCCTTCGCTCGAGCCGCCGCTCGTCAGCCGCGTTTCGCGTGCGGCACGAGACTCGTCAGACTTGCAATCTCGACCGGCTCCCCCGACTTGGCGCTCTTGCGCGCCGCGATCCCCGTCAGCGCGGACATCGCTCCATCACGAAGCCCCGCGGCCTGTCGAAAGGGGTCGTCCGCGTCGGCCTGGCCGAAGATCCGGTTCTGCATCCGCGTGTCGCCACCGCCGTGACCGCCGGACGCGTGCGGGATCTGGATCCGCTCGGTCTCGCCGAAGTTGTCGGTGACGCGAATCTCGTCGTGATCCGGCGCGTCCCATGGCTGACGCTCCTTCACCCAAGCCTCCATCCGCCCCTCCGTGCCGTTGAAGGCGATGCGGTAGCCCTCGTAGGGTGAGTAGGTCGTACAGGAGTAGGTCACCTGGACGCCGTTCGCGTAGCGGATCTGCGCGCCCATCTTGTCGAAGATGTCGATCTCTTCACTCCACACGCAGCCGTCGCGAAGGTAGCCGTCGTGATGCTCATGATCGACGTAGAGCCGCATCATCGTGTCGCTCTTCGTGATGTCCCAGTGGAACTCGCAACGCTCGGCGTGCGGGCACCCGCGGCAGTTGCTGTGGCGAAAGTCGCCGTTGCTGCCGTAGAACTCGAGGTTGCCCTGGGCGTAGACCCGCTCCGGATCGGAGTCGATCCACCAGTTCAGCAGGTCGAAGTGATGACAGGCCTTGTGCACGAAGAGCGACCCCGAGAAGCGCTCCTTGCCGTGCCAGCGTCGGAAGTAAGCGGCACCGTGGTACACGTCGAGATACCAGTTGAAGTCGACGGAGGTCAGCCGCCCAATGCGGCCCGACTGCAGCAGCTCTTTCATCTTGAGGCGATGCGGCGAGTAGCGGTAGTTGAAGGTGACGACGAGATCCTGCCCAGTCGACTCCTTGGCATCGATGATCGCTTGGCACTTCTGCTCGTCGGTCGTCATCGGCTTCTCGGTGATGACGTCGCAACCGAGCTCCATCGCGCGAACGATGAACTCGTGATGGGTCGAGTCGACCGTCGTGACGATCACCTGGTCCGGCTTCGTCGCGCCGATCATGCGGTCGAAGTCGGTGAACGTCGGGCAGGCCGCGCCGATCGCGCCCTTCACATACTCGAGTCGTCCGGGATTGATGTCGCAGAGCCCCACGAGCTCGACCGAGCCGCGGTAGTTGCGAATCAGGTCGCGTCCCCAGAGGCTGGCGCCGCGAACACCGGTGCCAACCAGGGCAACCCGGCGCGGTGCGGTCTGTCGCGGCAGGGCCAGGCCAGCGGTGGCACCGACGACGCCGGCGGCACCCGCGGCGAGCACGGTTCTTCTCGAGAGCTTCGCCATGGGAACGCTCCTCTCGTTGGGGAGGGTGAGCGCCCTCCCGACGATGTCAAGGGTGAGGAGCCGATGATACGCCGCGCGGCGCGGCGAGCTAGGAGTCGATCGACCAGCTCGTGACCGAGCCGCTCTCGAAACTGTCGCCGAAGATGAGCGACGTCTCCTGGACGTCGGGCAGACAACCGCTCGCCTGTGCGCTCGAAAGATGGTTGAGCATGACCTGGTTCACCCGCTCGGACTGATTGCCGTAGTGTCCGGCGCGACCAAGCCAGGTGTTGATGTTGCTCATACCGCCGCTGCGAAGGTGGCAGTAGCTCATGATCGTGCCGCCGTCGCTCGGCACCGACGTCGCGCCGCTGTGGCAGTTCGTGCCGGACGTGTGGCACTGATCGATCGGCGGGCTATAGCAGTGGGTGTGGCGCGAAGCGAAGTTGTGGCCCAGCTCATGAGCGACGGCGACCAGATCCCAGACCGGCACCGTCTGTGACGGGTTGTAGTTACCGCGAATGCTCGTCGTCAGACCGAAGCCGTAGCTCGTCGAGCACAGGACACCGACGTAAGCCACGCCAAAGCCGTCGCGACGGCCCCGCAGAAAGTGAACCAGCGTGCGCTCGACGTCCGAGTTGTTGGCGGCCCAGTAGCTCCGCAGATCCTGGAGATAGCTGTTGGTGTTCGTTCCCCACGGGTCGGAGGGATTGTTGTAGAGCTGGGTGTAGGAGATGCGAAGCTGCGTGTCGACGTCGCGCTCGTAGATCGTCGCGATCGCACCGAAGAGCAGGTTGATGTAGTCGAGTGCGGCATTCGTGCTTCCAAAGAGCTCGAAGAACTCCCAGTCCGTCTCGAGCGCGATCTCGACAGCGTAGTTGGCGCTCGAGGCAGACCTCTTCGACACAATGCCGGATCGACCGGAAGGGAGCATCTGCGGAAAGAGGTTGGCCACGTCGAGCTCAGCTCCGTGCGCCTCGTTGCCGCAGGTGAACGGGACGCGACGAGCCTCCTCGTCCATGTCCTCGAGCTGGCCGATCTTCACCGCATTGGTCTCCGAGTCCGACCCAATCAGGAAGAGCCGATCTTCCTCGGCGACGAGTCCCTGCACCGTGCCGTCCTCTTGGACCGCCACGTAGGCCATGGACGCTTCGTTCCCTTCGACGGTTCCACGAAAGAGCCTGGAGGTCGGCGGTTCGAGCTCGACGAGTCCGTCCTCGGTCTGGACCTGCAGACGAGCGTCGGCGTTGAACACCTCGAAGCGCTCGAGATCCAGAGTCTCCTCGGGGCCATCGAAGAGCGGCACGCCCTTGATGCGCAGACGATCCCCGGGCCGCGAACTACGGACGGCCGCGCGCAGCGCAGCGTCGTCGAGTCCAGCCACTTCGCGAACGGGGCCGCGTCGGGCTCGCAGCTCCTCTTGGGCGGAGGCCGGAGCGACCAGCAGGATGGAGGCAAGAAACAAGACAGCAGAAGAGAAGAACTTGGGCACAAGAGACTCCAGATCGCCGGAGAAAGAAGAGAGGCGGAACCCGGCTCCTGCACTATACGTCGACATATCGCCATTTATCAATACGTAGAGCTGAACCTCTGCCGCATTCGGCGCCGCGCGTCCGCCACCTCAGAGCGCGAAGGGCTGCATCACGCTCGCAAACCGCTGCTGAGCGTCGCTCTCGAGGATCTTGCCGTGAGCCATGACGACGCGTTCGCACTCGAGCGAGACGATTGGCTCGAGGCTCGCGCCGAAGGCCTTCTTGTCCTGGATGACGCCGCGGAAGAGTCGACTGACGGCAAGTCGGCCGTACGTGCCAAAGATCCGGAAGAAGAGACGAGTGGACGCTGTCTCTCCCACGGGCTCGTTGAAGATCAGGTCGGTGACGATCAGCGTCTTGGACGGTCGGTGAAGGAAGACGAACTCTTGAAACCGAGGCATGCCGCCGAGCGCGAAGACGTCGAGGCAGCCAAGCCAGTTCTGCTGCGGTACGAGCGATGTCGCCGACGGCAGATCTTGCCGCTTCTTGGCGAGCCCTTCGGAAGCGTAGAACTCAGCGTTGGGAAAGCGGTCGAGGGCGCCACGGAGAAAGAGGTGGTGAAAGAGATTCGGGGAGACGATCTCTTCGACGGTGCCCATGGACTCGATCTCGGCAGCGAGCTCGTCGGAGAGCTCGATCGGCGAGTGCACCAGGACCCCTCCGTTCGGCTTGCGGATCACCGTCATGCGCGTGCGCATCCGCATTCCGGGACCCGGCTTCACGGTGCCCTCGGCCCCCCAGACGTCTTCGGCAATCTCCGTGAGCTGCATCCCTCTACCTCCGGTCATGAGTGCGGCGCGATGCCATGGAATCTCACCCGCGATCGACGCGAGAATCGTCGCGCAGTCTCTTCGTCGGAGCAAGCGAAAGCGCACACAATCCGCACTAACGCGCGACGAAGGTCGTCGCTATACTGCCGTGGGCCGTTAGCTCAGTTGGTAGAGCGGTGGACTTTTAATCCGATGGTCGGGGGTTCGATTCCCTCACGGCCCACCA
>JBCCLJ010000374.1:0-4171 GCA_039026915.1 Acidobacteriota bacterium | reverse complement strand
CGCGACCGAGAGCGAGATGAAGGAGAAGAAGGCCCGCGTCGAGGACGCGCTGCACGCCAGCCGCGCGGCCGTCGAAGAGGGCATCCTGCCCGGCGGCGGCACGGCCGTCCTCCGCGGGCCTTCTTCTCCTTCATCTCGACCTCGGTGGCCGCGCCGACGTTGATCTGCGCGACGCCGCCGGCCAGCTTGGCCAGACGCTCTTCGAGCTTCTCGAGGTCGATGCCCAGTTCCTCCATCACGGGTTGGCCGCCGGTGAGGATGCCGATGTCCTCGAGCATGGCCTTGCGGCGATCGCCGAAGCCCGGAGCCTTGACCGAAGCAACCTGCAGGGTGCCGCGGAGCTTGTTGACGACCAGCGTAGCCAGAGCCTCGCCCTCGACGTCCTCAGCGAGGATGAGGAAGGGGCGGCCCTGCTTGGCGACCTGCTCGAGGATCGGCAGGAGGTCCTTCATGGAGGAGATCTTCTTCTCGTGGAGGAGGATCATGACGTTCTCGAGAACGGCTTCCATGCGCTCGGTGTCGGTGGCGAAGTACGGCGACAGGTAGCCGCGATCGAACTGCATGCCCTCGACGACCTCGAGCTCGGTCTGCAGGCCCTTGGCCTCCTCGACCGTGATGACGCCGTCCTTGCCGACCTTGTCCATCGCCTCGGCGATGATCGCGCCGATCTCACGATCGGAGTTGGCGGAGATGGCGCCGACGTTGGCGATCTGGTTGTTGCCCTTGATCGGAACGGAGAGCTCGTCGACGGACTCGACGGCAGCGTTCACGGCGATCTCGATGCCGCGCTTCAGCTCCATCGGGTTGGCGCCCGCGGTGACGTTCTTGGTGCCCTCGCGCAGGATGGCCTGAGCGAGCACGGTGGCGGTGGTGGTGCCGTCGCCAGCGACGTCAGAGGTCTTGGAAGCGACCTCGCGCACCATCTGTGCGCCCATGTTCTCGAGGGTGTCCTCCAGCTCGATCTCCTTGGCGACGGTGACGCCGTCCTTGGTGATGGTGGGGGAACCGAACGACTTCTCGAGGACGACGTTGCGTCCCTTGGGGCCGAGGGTGACCTTGACCGCGTTGGCGAGTTTGTTGACTCCACGAAGGATCGCGGCGCGCGCGTCCTCCGAGTAGACGATCTGCTTAGCCATATCTGTGAATTCCTTTCGTGTGGGTGCTGTACTTAGCCGACCACCGCGAGGATCTCGTCCTCGCGCAGGATGACGTAGTCTTCGTCGCCGATCTTGATGTCGCTGCCGGAGTACTTGCCGACGAGGACGGTGTCGCCCACGGCGACGTCCATCGGCGAGCGCTCACCGTTGTCCTGGGCTTTGCCCGGGCCGACGGCGACGACTTCCGCTTCCTGCGGCTTTTCCTTGGCCGAGTCCGGGATGATGATCCCGCCCCGAACCTGCTCGGTCTCTTCGAGTCTCTTGACCAGAACTCGGTCATGCAGGGGACGTACGTTCACTGCGTTGCCTCCTCTGAGGGGTTTGATAGATCGGAGACTTCGGATCCCGGGGTGGCCGAACTGATGGGCTGCGCCGAGATCGTGGGTGCTCCTTCGAAAACGTCGAGCCGAGACCGGCTCGAGGGTTCGCTGTTAGCACTCACTGGGAGTGAGTGCTAATTGTCGTGCCGAAGTTTCGGCTTGTCAAGCGTTTGAGTGAGGATCTGTCGGAAAATATGATTGCGGAAGGCTAAGATCGTTCGTGATTTCACCTCGCTCGAACGTGCCACTTTTGTAGTAGAGTCAGTCCGTTCAGGCCTCGATGGAGGCTAAAGCTCTTATTTCTCTTGCTCCATTCGCGCTCAGCCCCGGTGGCGCTCCTCCTGCCACTTCTTTTGGGGGCATCGACCCTGGCCTCTGCCGCCTACCGAGGACCGATGAGTCCTGCGGAGATCAGCGCTGCGCAAGACAAGCAGTGGAACATCCCGCGGGTCAGCGAGGCGCCAAAGATCGACGGCCGGCTCGATGAGGACCTCTGGGAGAAGGCCGCGCTCCGCGTCGAGATTCCCTACGAGGTGTGGCCGAGCGACAACGACTCGGCCGGAGTGCGGACCGAGGCCTATCTTGCGTACACGAAGACGCACCTCTACGCCGCGTTCAAGGCCTACGAACCGAACCCGAAGAGCATTCGTGCGCGTCTCACCGATCGAGATACCGCCTGGAACGACGACAACGTCGGGCTGATCGTCGACACTTTCAACAACCAGCGCGAGGCGTACTACTTCAACGTCAACCCGCTGGGCATCCAGATGGATCGGCAGGGTCGTGGCTTCGGCGACTCTTCGTGGAACGGCGTTTGGGAGTCGCGGGGCCGTCTCTACGACTGGGGCTACGCGGTGGAGATGGAGATTCCGTTCTCGACGCTGCGTTTTCAGCCGGGCGACGACGAGCAGACGTGGGGCTTCGACGTGCAGCGCACCTGGCCGCGCGACGACCGGCGCACGATGTCTTCCGTGCCGCGCAACCGCGACATCGACTGCATCCTCTGCCAGTACCCGAAGCTCTCCGGATTGCGTGGTCTCGACTCCGGCAGGAACCTGGAGTTCGTGCCGACCCTCGTCGGTGGCCGGGCCGACGCTGCCGGCGATGACGGAGAGCTCGTCTCGGGCGGGGAGGAGGTCGACGTCGGCGGTACCGTGCGGTGGGGCATGACGCCGAGCTTGACGCTCTCGGCCACGGCGAACCCTGACTTCTCACAGGTCGAAGCCGACGTGGCCCAACTCGAGATCAACCGCGCGTTCACGATCAACTTTCCTGAAGCGCGGCCCTTCTTCCTCGAGGGAGCTGACAGCTTTCGCACGCCGCTGCGCGCCGTGCAGACGCGGAGCATCGTGCAACCGTCCTGGGGCCTCAAGCTGACGGGCCAGCAGGGACGCAACGGTCTCGGAGTGTTCGTCGCCGAGGACGAGGTGACGACGTTGCTCGTTCCGGGCCGTCAGTCGTCGAGTACGACGACGCTCGATGGCGGCAACACGTCGGCCGTCTTGAGCTACAACCGCAACATGGGCCAGCGTTCGCGGCTCGGCGTGCTCGCAACGCAGCGTGAAGGCTCTGGCTACGAGAATTCGGTGGCGGGGGCGCACGGTTTCTTTGCGCTTTCGCAGACCGACAGCCTGCGCGCGCAGGTCCTCTTCTCGGACACCCTGTACCCCGAGACCGAGAGCCTGGAGCCTGCCGATCTCAGCGATCATGCTCTGCGGCTGAGCTACCGGCACGAGTCGAACACCTGGGAATGGGGCGCCGACGTGCGCGACGTGGGTGACGACTTCCGAGCCGACCTCGGCTTCATGCCGCGCGTGGGCTTTCGCCAATACGAAGGCTCTCTTCGGCGTCAGTGGCGCCAGAACGCAGGCGCACTCTGGAGCCAACAGTCCGTCGAGGCTCGCCGCAATCGTCTCGAGGACGCCGACGGGATCGCGCTCAACGACTCGGCGTCCCTCGGCTACAGCGTCTCCGGGAAATGGCAGTCGCGGATCTCCTTCGGCGCCTACTTCGGCGACAGCTTCTGGAACGGCAGCGTCTTCGACGGCGACGGCCACTGGCTCGAACTGGAGTCCCGGCCGGCCGGCTCCTTCCAGTGGGGGCTCTCGTCGAACTGGGGCGACTCGGTCGACTTCACACACACGCGCCAGGCCGAGTCCCTCCGCGTCTCGCCGCGTGTCGAGCTCGACTTCGGCCGCCGCCTGCGCCTGCGCGTCAATCACACGCTGCAGCAGCTCGACGTCCAGGGTGGTGAGCTCTTCGAAGCGAACCTCAGCCAGCTGCGCATGGTCTATCAGTTCAACGCCCGCACCTTCGTTCGCGCCATCGTCCAGTACAGGGACCTGGCGCGGAACGCCGCCCTCTACGACTCCGCGGTCGACCCGCTGACCGAGCGCCTCTTCAATCAGCTGCTCTTCTCGTACAAGCTGAATCCAGCGACGGTCTTCTTCCTCGGATACTCCGACGATCGCCTCGGCGGGGAAGAGCTGGACCCGCTCGGCAACCTGCAGTTCAACGACCTGCAGCAGACGAGCCGCACGCTCTTCCTGAAGCTCGGGTACCGCTGGCTGATGTGAGGGCTTTGCGTGATGGAATCACGCGCCCTCACCCATGTTGTTGCTCCGGCCCGCAGAGCGGTCCTGCGCGCGGCAGGCTCGCGTTGCTCGCGTCGCTTGCCTGGAGGCTTTGCGTGAT
>JBCCLJ010000373.1:0-4179 GCA_039026915.1 Acidobacteriota bacterium | reverse complement strand
GTTCTCGACCTTCGTCGCGGCGCTCAACAAGGCTGCGGGAGCGGCCGAGCACCTGAGCGGTCTTTTGGACGAAGAGGAGGAAGATGCGGTGCGGAGCGGCGACGATGCGAGTGGAGCCTTTCACGGCGACCTCATCTTCGACGGCATTCGCCACTCCTACGGCGAGACCGAAGTGCTCCGCGACGTCGACCTGCGCATTCCTGCGGGCCAGGTCACGGCTCTCGTCGGGCCGAGCGGGGGCGGCAAGACGACGATCCTGTCGCTGCTCGAACGCTTCTATGCGCCGTCGCACGGCCGATTGCTCCTCGGAGACCGCGAGGCGTCCGCCTTCGAGCTAGAGTCATGGCGACGGTCGATCGGCTACGTCACGCAGGAGGCACCGCTGCTCGCCGGAACCGTGCGCGAGAACCTCTGCTTCGGCCTCGAAGCAACGCCAGCGGAGGACGCGCTCCGACAGGCGCTCGAGGCCGCGCGCGCCGACGGCTTCGTCGAGAGCCTCGAGAAGGGGCTCGAAACCGAGGTGGGGGAGCGCGGCGTCAAGCTCTCGGGTGGACAGCGTCAGCGCCTGGCGATTGCCCGGGCCTTCCTCGTCGATCCTGAACTGCTGATCCTGGACGAGGCGACGGCCAGTCTCGACGCCGAGTCGGAGGCGGCGGTGCGCGACGCACTGAAGTCTCTGATGAAGGGCCGCACGACGCTCATCGTCGCGCACCGCTTGGCGACCGTGCGCGATGCACACCAGATCGCCGTGCTGGAGAAGGGAAGCGTGTCTGGCATCGGGACCCATGCCGAGCTCATCGAGAGCCACGACGTCTACCGAGAGCTTGTGGAACGGCAGAGTTTGGACGTCGGGTTGGCGCCGGCGTGAGGGCTCTCAGTCCGCGTGCAGCGCGGTCTTCGGATCGACGCCCGCAGCCCTCCGCGCCGGTGCCAGCGTGGCGATCCAGCTCGACGCGAGTAGTACGACGGTCACCGCGGCGAGCAGGAGCGGGTCGAAGGTGCGAACTCCGTGCAGAACCGCGGCGAGCAGGTTGCTGGCGCCGACGGCGGCGGGCAGCCCGAGCGCAAGCCCGAATCCCGTCAGCCGCAGTCCCGAGCTGCTGAACATGCGCGTCACGGCACGAGGAGTGGCTCCAAGGGCCATGCGTAGGCCGATCTCGGCACGGCGCAGCGACACGGTGTAGCTGATGACCCCGGCCAATCCCGCGCCGGCGAGAAGTAGAGCGACGACCGAGAGGTAGGAGAAGACCGCGGCGAGGAAGCGCTGTACCCACAGCGATTGGTCGACGTGCTGAGTCATCGGCAGGACGCCGTAGAGCGGCTGGTTCGGATCGATCGCCTCGACGGCGGTTCGCACGTCTGCGGCGAGATCGGCGGGAGCACGCTCGGGCGCGCGCAGGACCCAGGTCGACCTCGTCATGCGATCGCTGCCCCACGTCGTATAGATCGTCGGCGACAGCTCGCGGTCGAGTCCGAACTGATGCACGTCGCCGACGGTGCCGATGACCTCGTACCAGGGCAGGTCGTCTTCGGGGCGGCCCAGCTTGAAGCGCTGGCCGAGCGACTCGCCCAACGGCCACCACCGCTCGGCGAGGGACTTCGAGACCAGAGCCTCTCGCAGCTCGCGATCGAGCGGCGAGAAGCCTCGGCCGCTGAGGAGCCGAAGACCGAGAGCGTCCGGATAGTCGGGCGTCGCATGAATGACCTGCGCTCTGGAGTTGTAGTCCTCACCTTCCTTCGGGTTTTCGACGGTGACGCCCCCGTGGTTCGACCGCGTGGAGATCGCCACGTGATCGACGGCGCCCACGGCCGTTACTCCAGGGATCTGCGCGAGTGCATCTCGGTAGCGCTCGAAGGCCAAGGGCACTTCTTCGGGCTGGCTGCGGAGCGAAAGCAGGTCGAGGCCAACGAGCAGGCTGCCCTCCGTCTCGAAGCCGGGGTCGACCTGATGCAGGCGAAAGAGCGAGCCCGAGCTGAGCATCGCCGTCGTCACCAGGACCGTAGTCAGAACGACCTGGCCGACGACGAGAGCGTTCCGCAGCTGGACTGCACGCGCCGATCCCGAAACGCCCGCTCGCTGGCTCGAGCGCCCGTAGCGTGCGGTGCGCCACAGGGCGAGCAGACTCGCGGCGACGCCGACGGCGACCGTCGTGCCGATTCCGAAGAGGATGAGCGTTCCATCGAGGCTCGTGTCGAGCCAGCCCGGCAGGTTGTCGGCGGGCGTCACGTCGAGCATGAGACTGAGGAAAATCTGCGCGACCAGCGTACCGAGCAGTAGCGCGGCGGCGCTGAGCAGAAAGATCTCCGCGAGCGTCTGGCGCACGAGATGCGTCGTCGTCGCTCCGAGGGCGCTGCGCACGGCGAGCTCCGGTCCTCGCGCCACCGCCCTGGCAAAGAAGAGGCTCGACGCGTTGGCGGCGACCAGCGTCAGAAGCAAGAGCACCAGGGCAAACGTCGACAGGTAGGCCGAGCGGGTCGATCCGACGCGGGCGGTGCGCAGCGTCTCGAGCACGACGCCGGTGTTGGCGTTCGTGATGGGGTACTCCCGCCCCAGGGAGATGGCCGTCGTGTTCAGGGCGACTTGCGCACTCTCCATGTCGACGTTCTCCCCGAGTCGCGCCAGAACGCCGAGCCACCGCGATCCTCGCGACCGGACCGAGACCTCGCCGCGTAGCGGCACCCATAGAAGCACTCCGTCGGGCTCGCTCAGCTCGTTCGGCGCGACGCCCAGGACGGTGGCTGGCGCCCCGTCGAGCAGGACCTGGCGACCGACGATCGCCGGGTCGCCACCGAAGGAGCTCTGCCACAGAGACTCCCGCAGGACGACGAGCTGTTCGTCACCTCGACGCTCCTCCTCGGTGAACCATCGCCCTTGCAGCAGGCGCAGTCCGGCGACGCGCAGGAAGTTGGCGGTGACGCGACCGGCCGGTGCGCGCAGCGGTCGGTCGCCGCCGGCCAGCGAGTACGGTTCCCAATCCCAACCGGCGAGGTCGATGAAATCGGGGTCGTGCGCCGCCTGCAGATCGAGCAGATCGGGGAGCGAAAAGCTCATGCGCGCACCGCCCCGGTCCTCGTCGACCATCTGGCCGATGACGAGCTCGTGCTCGTCCGGCAGATCGTAGGCACGGAAGAGCGAGGTGTAGACGACCGCGAAGAGCGCAAACGTCGTTCCGAGCCCCAGAGTGAGCACGAGCAGCGTCGTGGCGGTGAAGCCTGGCGCCTTGCGCAGGCCTCGAGCGGCCGTACGCAAGGATTCCAGGGCGGCGGGGAAGAAAGTGAGCAGAGCGGGACGAGGCATGGAAGAGCTCCTGCGCGCTCTCCGGAACGCGGGCTCGGCCGAGCCCGCGTTGCTGAACGTCGGTGGCGCTGGCTCGGGCTGCGGTTCCGGCGTCTCGAGCTCGAACAGATCGTCGAAGTCGAGGCCGAGGCCTTCGAGCAGCTTGGCCCTTGTGCGAGCCGTGGGGTAGAGCCTTTTGCCGTTCGCCAGCTCGGACAGATGACCGCTGCGCAGCTTCATCTTCTGCGCCCAGCGATTCAAGGTCAGCGGGCTCTTGGCGAGGGCTTCAGCGAGACGTTCGTGTTTCAGCCGGATGCGCATCGTAGGTCAGTCGTCGGACGGGACTGTTCTGGCAACGCAGGTGTGCCACAAGGAGTTGCCGTCGCGGCGGCAGGAGTCGCAGAAAGTGCTCGCAGGTGCTCGCAGGAGCTAGTTTTACTCGATTTTGCGTCGTCTGGACCCGTTTTGGTGGCGGCGGTCCGTAGTGTGGAAGCGTTGAGTGGGACGACCGTGGATCAACGAGTGAACGGTCGCCCGTGCAGAGATGCGCGAGCGCGGTCGACTTTCATAGACTTCGAGTGACCGAACCGAGGACACCGATCATGAAGCACACCGTCAAGCACCCCCTCGCTCCCGAGCGCGCTCGCCAGATGCTCACCAGCCTTCTGGACACCTACCGCGATCACTACAAGGACTACGATCTCAAGACCGAGTGGAAGGACGACGACACGGCCACGGTCGACATGTGCATCTCGGGCCGCGACATCAAGGGCGAGGTCAAAGTCTGCGACGGCACCTACGAAGTCGACATGGACTTGCCGCTCTTCTTTCGGCCGTTCAAGGGACGGATCCGGAAGGGCCTCGACGAGGAGATCGAGCGCTGGTGCGAGCAGTGGGCGGAG
>JBCCLJ010000372.1:0-4194 GCA_039026915.1 Acidobacteriota bacterium | reverse complement strand
TCGCCACCGAGCTTGAGCTTGAGGGTCGAGAACTCGCTGGCCAGCTCGGCAGCCTGAAGTGCCATGACGCCGGGCTCGCCCAGCGAGACGGTGCGCGACGTCGCCACGACGAGCGGTGGGACCGTTGGAGCTCTCGAAGGTCCGTGGGTCTCCGCTTCGAGGTGCCAGAGGGCCGCATCGACGGCGGCTCGAGCAGCTCCCGCCGGCAACGCTTCGAGCAGATCGTCTCGCCCGAGCCCCGATTCGAGAGCACCTCGGATCGACTCGATCTGTTCGAGGACCGACGTCTCCGACTCACCGTAGTGCGCGTAGGGGACGCCCTCGCCCCAACCCGTCGCAGCGCCGTCGGTGAGCGTGACGGTGACGACGCGGGTCTCCGTGCGTGCTCCGCGTGAGATGACGAACTGACCGCGCACCGGAAAGGTCTCGGCGCGAACCTCCAGGCGGGCCATCAGGCGGGCGCCGGGAGGCCGTCAGCCAGCCGCCCGACCCCCGTTCGCACCGGATCGACCGCGGGCAGTCCGAGCTCGTCCTCGGCGGCGTCCAGGGCCTGGCGTGCGGTGGCCTCGTCGAGCTTCGAAGTGTTGAGGCTGCAGCCGAGCGCCTGCACGTTCGGGCTCGTCCGGCGCGCGGATTCGAGCGCAGAGTCGAGCGTCTCGCGCAGGCTCGGAAGGGGATAGGCCCGTGTCTGACGCATGATTCTGCGGCCCGGGTCGCTGCACACGACGAGCCAGTCGGGCTGCGCGCTATGGATCAGTCCAAGCGTGACTCCTGCGAAGGCCGGGTGCTGGAGCGAGCCCTGGCCTTCGATCAGATGCCACTCTCCGGGCGCCGCCGGGCTCAGCTGCTCGACGGCTCCAGAGATGAAGTCGGCGACCACGGCGTCGAGCGGCACGCCTTCGCCGGTGACGAGGATGCCCGTCTGCCCCGTCGCTTTGAAGTGCGCGTCGTAGCCTCTCTGGCGAAGCTCCGCCTCGAGCGCCAGCGTCGTGTACATCTTGCCGACGTTGCAGTCCGTTCCGACCGTGAGAATGCGGTGGCCGGCTCGAGGTTCGCCGCGGCCGATCGGCAGGTCGACGGGGGGTCTGCGTACGTCGAAGATCTCGGCCCCCGAGCTCTGGGCGGCGGCCGCGAGCTCCTCTTCGTCGGCGAGAAACTGGTGCATGCCCGAGGCGACGTTGAGGCCCGCCGTCAGCGCTTCGAGAAGGACGGTGCGCCAGCTCGAAGCGATGACGCCGCCCCCGCTGACGGTTCCAAGGATCATCGTTCGGGCACCCGCCGCTGCCGCCTCCTGGGGCGTCTTGCGGGGGAGTCCGAGCGTGAATTCCGCTTCGGGGAGCGCGTGTTCCGCGAGGCATTGATCCGGGCGCCAGTGGTGCACGCCGGCGGCGGTCTTGGCTTCCGAGCCGTTAGCGGCATCGCCGAGAAAGACGAGGTAGGGAGGCTTCATGTCGAACTCCGATGGGGTAGAGGCTCTCCTAGTCGCCGCAGTGTACTCCGAGGCGTGCAGCCGTCACCGGTAGCCGGCTGCTTGCAGCTCGAAGAGGTGGGCGTAGCGCCCGGAGGCGTCCATCAGCTCGTCGTGGCTGCCGTCCTCGACGATGCGACCGTCGTGGAGGACGAGGATGCGATCGGCCATGCGAACGGTGGAGAAGCGGTGCGAGATCAGCAGCGTCATGCGGTCGGCCGTCAGGTTGCGAACGTGCTCGAAGACCTGTGCCTCGGCCTCCGCGTCCATCGCCGCCGTCGGCTCGTCGAGGATGAAGATGTCGGCCTGTTCCCGAATGAAGGCGCGGGAGAGCGCGACCTTCTGCCACTGCCCGCCAGAGATCTCCTGACCGTCCTTGAACCACTTGCCGAGCTGCGTGCGGTAGCCGTAGGGGAGTTCTTCCAGAAAGGGCGCGGCGAGGCCCTTCCTTGCCGCTGCTCGCCAGCGCTCCTCGTCTCCGAAGTGACGCACGTCGCCGGCGCCCAGGTTCTCTCCGGCGAGGAACTGGTAGCGCGAGAAGTCCTGGAAGATGACGCCGATTCGCTGCTGCAGCGCCGTCTCGTCCCAGTCTCTGAGATCGGTTCCGTCGAGGACGATACGGCCGCCGGTCGGTTGGTAAAGGCGCGCCAAAAGCTTCACCAGCGTCGTCTTGCCCGATCCGTTCTCGCCGACCAGCGCGAGCGCGACGCCGGGTCGCAGTTCGAAGCTGACGTTGGCGAGCGCGTTGCGCGGTGCTCCTGGATAGCGAAAGCTGACGTCGTCGAAGACGAGCCCGCTCCCCGGCTTCGTTCCCTGCGTTGCGTGCCCCAGGGGCTGCTCGCGCTCCTGTTCGAGATACTCGTAGAGGTTCGAGAGGTAGAGGTTGTCCTCGTACATCTTGCCGATCGCCGTGAGGATGGCGCCGACCGACGCCTGGCCCTGACGAATCAGCAGGAGGTACATCGTCATTTCTCCGAGCGTCAGCGTGCCGCGAATCGTGCTGGCGGCGACCCAGGCGTAGGCACCGTAGAACGCTGCGGTGCCGACCAGGCCCGTGCCGAAAGCCCAAACGCTGCGTCGCAGGGTCAGCTTGCGGTCCTCGGCGTAGAGCTCTTCGAAGATGGCGCGGTAGCGCTCGAGCAGAAGGGGTCCAAGACGGTTGATCTTGACTTCCTTGGCGTAGTCCTCGCGGGCGAGCACCGTTTCGAGATACATCTGCTTGCGCGTCTCGGGAGAGCGCCAGCGGAAGAGGCGGAAGGCGTCACCGGAGAACTTCGTCTCGGCCAGAAACGCGGGCAGGCCCGCGACGAGCAGCAGCACGACGGCCCAGAGGGAGAAGCCGGCGAGCAGCACCGCATAGCTCGTCAGCGCCAGTGAGTTCTGCAGCAGGCCGAAGGTCTTGGTCACGAGACTCAGCGGCCGACTCGACGCTTCGCGCCGCGCGCGCGTCAGCTTGTCGTAGAACTCGGCGTCCTCGAAGGCACGCAGATCGAGAGTCAGAGCCTTTTCGAGAATCATCTCGTTGACCCGCTGGCCCAACTGCGCCCTGAGGAGCGACTGGCAGGTGACGATGACTCGACTGGCTGCAGCGAGTGTCGCGACGATCAGCGCCTCGAAGGCCACGAAGCGAAGCGCCGGGCCGAGGTCTCCTCCGGACGTTTCGGTCGCCGCGACGACCGCGTCGACGATCAGCTTGCCGACCCAGGCCGCCGCGGCGGGCAGCAGTCCAGCGATGAGCGTCGCGAGGGCCAGCACAATCGCGAGCAGGCGACTCGTGCTCCAGACGAGCTCGACCGCCCTTCGGCTGTAGCGGAAGACGCCGAGGAATCGGCGCAGGCCGGCGTCCTCTTCTGGGGGGCTGGGGGTCGGAACCACGGTTAGAGTCTACGTTCGTCGTAAGCTGTTGCAGCGGCTCAGCTTCACTTCGACGGCGCTTTTGCGATAGAACGTTCGGAAACCGGAGAACAAGCGATGACGGAACGCACCAAGACACGCCTCATCCACGGTGGTCACAAGGGCACCGAAGCCGAATTCGGCCGCTGTGCGGAGGCCTGGGGAATCGAGGAGACGACGATCTCTTTCGAGGGGCACGCCATGGATCGCTCGAACAACGTCGAGATCCTCACCGAGGCTCAGCTCGAAGAGGGCGACGTCAGCATGACGATGGTCTGCGAGCGTCTCGGGCGGCGCTTCGCCCGCGGTCAGGGCATCCGTCGCGTTCTCCAGTCGATGTACCACGTCGTCAACCGGAGCGATCATCTCTACGCCGTGGGCGTCGTGCAGCCCGACAAGACCGTTCGCGGTGGAACGGGCTGGGGAGTCGAGCTCGCCAAGTTCTTCAACCGTGGCGTCAACGTCTACGACCAGGAGACGGACCGCTGGCTCGCCTGGGAAGGTGGAGACTGGGTGGAGCTCGAAGATCCCGTCGTCCCCGACCTGGCCTTTTCCGCCACCGGAACGCGGCATCTGACGGACTTCGGTCGCCAGGCGATTCACGACATGTTCAAGAGGTCGTTTGGCGGCTTGTAGGCCTTGAGCGTGCTGCTAGCACGCGTCGGCCTACCAGTGTTGATGCTCCGGTCGCTCCGCGACCTGCGCGCTCCATGCGGCTTCGCCGCGTCGCTGACGTGCTCAGCGTGATGAAATCACGCTTCCGCTCGTCCTGCTCGATGCTCCGGTCGCTCCGCGACCTGCGCGCTCCATGCGGCTTCGCCGCGTCGCTTGCG
>JBCCLJ010000371.1:0-4237 GCA_039026915.1 Acidobacteriota bacterium | reverse complement strand
TCGTGCTGTCGGCGGGGAAGATGGCGTGGCGCCGGAGGTCGTCCCACGTCGCCTCGCTGCATGCCTTTGTGCCGATCGGTTCGCCGGCTGCGGAACGCCCCTGCTCGCAGGTCTTGACTCGTTCTGGAGACCAAGACTCGACGGTCGTCACCGAGACCCCTTCGACTCCCTGGGTCTTCACCGTCGCCCACACCTCCAGTCCCTCCTGCCAGGCATCTCGGATTTGCTCAGCGGTGAAGGGCGTCGGCAGCATCTCTACGCTGCGTGATCTATTGTTCTGCTGTCCGATACTGGGAGAGCAGAAGAGGGCCACCAGCAAGGCTACGACGGCGCCGAATCGCAAACGCACGGCCTCAGCTCGCCTCTTCGCTCTCGGCGTCGTCCCCGAACTGTCCGCCCTTCGTCGGCAGCTCGACGAAGTTGCCCGGACGCTTTTCGGCGTTCGCCATCATCGCCTCCTGGATCTCTTCGAGCTGCAGCATGCTGGCGTTCCAGATGCTGATGTAGTCCAGCGCGTCCTCGGTGCTGTGGTCGCGCGAGTAGTTGATCAGCCGCTTGCAGCCGCGGATGGCCGTCGGCGCCTTGGCGGCGATCTCGCCGGCGATCCCGAAGACGGCTTCGAGCATCTCGCCCTGGTCGGCGTAGACGTGGTTCACGAGACCAATGGCCTGCGCTTCCTTCGCCGGCATGCGGCGCCCGGTGTAGGCGAGCTCTTTGGCCATGCCTTCGGGGATCAGCTTGACGATGCGCGGAAAGGTGCCGACGTCGGCGGTCATGCCGATGTTGGTCTCGTGGATGGTGAAGAAGGCGTCGGAGGTCGCGTAGCGCATGTCGCAGGCGGTGGCGAGATCGACGCCGCCGCCGATGCAGCCGCCCTGAACGGCGACGAGCACCGGGATGCGGCACGTCTCGAGTACGTTGAACGACCCCTGCATGTGCAGCACGTTGTCGTAGAAGCGCGAAGCGTTCTGCAGGCGCTTCGTTCGGATGACCTCGGGGTCGGTCTCTTCCGGACGCGCGCCGAAGGCCGAGATGTCGAGCCCGGCGGAGAAGTGAGGACCCGTCGAAGAGATGACGATGACGCGCGCCAGCGACTGGCCATCGATGCGCTGGACGAGCTGCGGCAGCTCTTCCCAGAACTCGGGAATCATGCTGTTGCGCTTCTCGGGGCGGCACAGCTGCAAATGCGCGATGTGGTTCTCGATCGTGACGTTGAAGCAGGTCGTGTTCACGGGGTCTCCAATCTGGGGCGGGGAGTCATCTGGGACGGAAAGTGAGCGGGGCCCGTAGAGGGGCCGAGGCGCAAGCGCGTGCTGCCCGGCGAAACGAGACCGAAGGATATCTCGGCGCTATGCTTGCCGGCGATGGACATCCTGCACGACCTGCACGTTGCGTCTGCTCCGGCTCAAGTCTTCGACGCCGCGTCGCTGCCGCGCTCGCTCGACCGCTGGTGGACCGAGCGCAGCCTCGGCGATCCGCGGTACGGCGCCGAGTACACGTTCGTCTTCGGGGACGCCGACTGGAAGGCGGTGGTCATCGAGTGCTCGCGGCCCGAAGCCATCGTCTGGGAGTTCCTCGAAGCTGACGAGGACTGGACGGGCACGCGCTTCGGCTTTCGCCTCGAGCCGACCGATTCCGGCACGAGAGTCCGTTTCGCCCACCGCGGCTGGCGGCACGTCAACGGTCACTACCGCCGTACCTCGTACTGCTGGGCCCAGTACCTGCGGCTGCTGAAGGACCTGGTCGAGAACGACCACGTCGTGCCTTTCGAGGAGCGCCGCTTCGGCTGAGGCCGGGACGAGGGGACGAATTTGGCGAAGACCACCCAGGACCTGATCGATCTGCTCGACCTCGAGGAGATCGAGACAAACCACTATCGGGGCACCTCGCCACAGGAAGGCTGGCAGCGCGTCTACGGCGGGCAGGTCGTCGGACAGGCGATGGTGGCCGCATCGCGCACCGTCGAGGAAGATCGCCACGCTCACTCACTGCACGGTTACTTCCTGCGCCCCGGTGACGTCACCATTCCGATCCTCTACAAGGTCGACCGCATCCGCGACGGCCGCAGCTTCACCACGCGCCGCGTCGTGGCGGTGCAGCGCGGCAAGGCCATCTTCAACATGTCGATCTCTTTTCAGGTCGAGGAGGAAGGGCTCGAACATCAGTCCGAGGCGCCGGAGGTCCCCGATCCGGAGACGCTGGAGAGCGAGATCGAGCTGCGCAAGAAGGAAGCGCACCGCCTGCCGAAGGAGTACCGGGCGACGTTCACCCGGGACCGGCCGATCGAGATTCGCCCTGTCGATCCGGTCGACCTGCTCGATCCGCAGCCGGGCGAGCCGCTGCAGCGCTGCTGGATGCGCGTGCGCGACTCGGTGGGCGACGACCTGCGCCTGCACCAGTGCGTGCTCGCCTATCTCAGCGACTGGAGCCTGCTCGACACGACGACGCGGCCGCACGGTGTCTCCTACACGAACCCGAAGCTGCAGATGGCGTCGCTCGACCACGCGATGTGGTTCCATCGCCCCTTCCGCTCGGACGACTGGCTCTTGTACGAGCAGGACAGCCCCAGCGCGAGCGGCAGTCGCGGCTTCAATCGCGGCCTGATCTTCGACCGTCAGGGCCGTCTCGTCGCGAGCGCGGTCCAGGAAGGGCTGATGCGGCTCCATGAGTAACCGTCGCCTGCCCTTCGTCGTCGCAACGGCTCTGCTTCTGGGAGCGCTACTCCTCGGGGCAAGCGCTTCCGTCAAGGCACCTCCCAGCTTCGGCGCGCTGATCGAAGAGCTCTCTGAGGAGGGCGGCTACTTCGACACGGACAACCTGATCTCGAATGAACGCTCCTACGTGCGCGTCGTCGGAGGCCTCGAAGCCGCGGGGGGCGTCTACGTGGGCGTCGGCCCGGAGCAGAACTTCAACTTCATCGCGCGCCGGAAGCCCGAGTGGGCGTTCATCGTCGACATGCGTCGCGACAACATGGTGCAGCACCTGCTGCTCGGCTCGCTGATGGCCGTCTCGGAGACGCCGGAGGACTACCTCCGCGCCCTGCTGTCGCTGCCGCCGGCCGAAGAGCCCATGGCGGGCTCGCTACCGGATCTTCTGGCACAGCTGGCGAGCGAGGACCCGTCGAGAGAACAGTTCGAAGCCAACCTGACGGCGGTCAAGTCGCGCCTGGCGGGCCTCGGCGTTGCTCTCTCGAGCGAAGATCAGCGGCACCTGAGCGGCGTCTACGACGCCTTCTACCGCCAGCAGCTCGACCTGCGCTTCACGAGCCACGGCCGCGGCATCTCACGGCGCTACCCGAGCTTCGGCGAACTCGTCGCGGCGCAGGAGCCGGGCGGCGGGGACGCCAGCTTCCTCGCGACGCAGGAGCGCTACGACGCCGTACGCTCGCTCGTCCTGGCAAACCGCCTGGTGCCGGTCGTCGGTAACTTTGCCGGCCCCGAGGCCTTGCGCAGGATCGGCGACTTCGCTCGCGAGCAGGAACTCGAAGTGACGACCTTCTACACCTCGAACGTCGAGGACTACCTGCTGCGCGACGGCGTCTTCGCACGTTGGGCCGAAAACGTCCTCGGTCTACCGCTCGCCGACGACGGACTCTTCGTGCGCGCCTACTTCGACTACGGCATGGGGCATCCCGATCGACTGCCCGGGCACCGTTCGGCGACCGTGCTGCAGCGCTTCGACGACTTCCGCAGTCTTTTCGCGAGCGACGGCGTGCGCTCGTACTGGCATCTCTGTACACAGTCTTTACGAGGACCGGCAGAGTAGGCTTGGCCGTCGACCACGAATCTCAGGTCAAGCGAGGCGAGCGCAGCGAGCTTCGAGCCAGCGAACGAAGGTCGATGTGCTCCTGAAAGTGAGCTTCGTTAGCACGCTTGCGATTGGAGACTCTCTCTGCGTCTCAAGTCGGCTCCAACCGCCTGGCGGAGTCCCCGGAGGGGGACGGAGTATCGACTTGAGTAGTTGAGCCCGTGGTAGCCACCACGGGTTTCCGGCCAAGCGAGGCGAGCGCAGCGAGCTTCGAGCCAGCGAACGAAGTCGATGTGTACCTGAAGGGGTCCTTCGTTCGCACGCTTGCGATTGGAGACGCTCTCTGCGTCTCAAGTCGGCTCCAATCGCTTGGCGGAGTCCCCGGAGGGGGACGGAGTATCGACTTGAGTAGTGGTGGCCCGGGTTTGCCCCCACCGGGCCACAACCACGGGGTGTTGGGCGGGGTGGTGTTATTGTTAAGAGACCCCCG
>JBCCLJ010000370.1:0-4287 GCA_039026915.1 Acidobacteriota bacterium | reverse complement strand
GACTCCACCGGGGAGCCCTCACGCGAAGCGTGTGGTGCAGGCGGAGATGTGAGAACCCCCACGCTCGAACAGGAGCCGAAGGCGACGGTGAGCCGAGGGGGGGACTCCACCGGGGAGCCCTCACGCGAAGCGTGTGGTGCAGGCGGAGATGTGAGAACCCCCACGCTCGAACAGGAGCCGAAGGCGACGGTGAGCCGAGGGGGGGCGACTCCACCGGGGAGCCCTCACGCGAAGCGTGTGGTGCACCCTGGAGGAGTCGAACCCCCAACCTTCGGATCCGTAGTCCGACGCTCTATCCAGTTGAGCTAAGGGTGCTTTCAATCACGCTGGCGGAGCGAGGCGTCTTGCGCGATCGACGCAGGCACGCTCGGCGAAGGCGAAATCATAAGCGACCCTAGCGGGTAGGGCAAGGGTCGTTGGACTGCAGATCTTCAGCGGCTCGGCCCGGCTCGTTTGACAGAGGCCCCCGCGCTTGTCTAGCCTCCGGACCATGAGTTCCGTCCACCGCGCCCCGCGCACCACCTGTCTCTGTTGCTGCTGTTGTACGCGCGCAGAGTCGGCGGACGTGACTCTCGGCTGGAACCCGCTCGCCTTCTAGCGAGCCCGGAAACAGCCCCCCGGGCCTTCGAGCCCAAATCGGACCGCCACAACCCAGGCGGTGGTCCGCAGGCATTGCTGTGCCTCCGCCCGAACAGGAGACAGCAATGTCTGAAACACACAGACCCCCGAAGAACCGTCAGCTGCCGCCAGCTGACGATCCTCTCGAGATCATTCGATGGGCGCTGGACCGGTTTGCCGGCTGGCGCAGCGTGGCCACCTCCGGGCTCGGGATGGAGGGGTGCGTCCTGCTCGACCTGCTGGATCGCGCGGAAGCGGAGCTCGAAGTGCTCTTCATCGACACTGGTCTTCTCTTCTCCGAAACGTTGGAGCTTCGAGAGCGATTGGCGCAGCGCTACCCACGGCTGACCCTTCGTACCCTGACTCCTCGGGCGACTCCCGAGGAGCAGGCGGCCGAGCACGGGGAAGCACTGTGGCTTCGCGATCCGGACCGCTGCTGCTCTCTGCGCAAGGTCCAGCCGCTGGCACCCGCGCTCGAAGGCGTCGACGTCTGGTTCACCGGCCTTCGACGGCAGCAGAGCGAGACCCGCGCTGACATTCACCCCGTCGAATGGGACTGGCAGCGCCAGCTGCTCAAGGTCCACCCCCTCGCGACCTGGTCGCGCGCGCGCGTCTGGCGCTACGCGCAGGAGCACGAAGTCCCCACGAACCCTCTGCATCTGCAGGGCTACCCGACGCTGGGATGCACGCCCTGCACCGAGCCGGTGGCCGGCGCGGGTCCCGAGACCGAGTCTCGCGCCGGGCGCTGGGCAGGTCGGGCAAAGACCGAGTGCGGCCTCCACCTCCCGAGCTCCACATCGACGGCCGACGCCGACAGGACGTCACCATGAGCGATCCAATCAAGAAAGTCCCCGCCCCCTCCCCCGTGGAGCGGGCCAAGAGTCAGAGCAATCAACTGCGTGGCTCCATCGACCGAGTGCTCGCCGACGAAACCGCCGAAGCCTTCGACAAGGACGACATCCAGCTGCTCAAGTTCCACGGCGTCTACCAGCAGGACGACCGCGACGAACGCAGCCGGCGTCGCGCTGCCGGCCAAGGCAAGGCCTACAGCTTCATGGTCCGCGTCGGACCTCCGGGAGGACGACTCACCGCGGCTCAGTGGCTGGCTCTGGACGCTCTCGCAGAGCGGCACGGCAACGGGACGCTCCGGCTCACCACGCGCCAGGGAGTGCAGTTTCACGGCGTCGAAAAAGAGAACCTGCGCGCCACGGTCCGAGAAGTTCAGAGCGCTCTGATGACGACCTTCGGAGCGTGTGGCGACGTGCCTCGAAACATCCTCGCGCCACCGGCTCCCTTCACCTCCCCTGCCTATCGACTGCTGCGCGAATTGGCCGAGGCCATGGCGCGGGAGCTGAAACCACGAACGACCGCCTACCATCAAATCTGGCTGGAGGACGCGTCAGCGGACATCGCCGAGCCCAGCGCCGAGGAGCCCTTCTACGGAAGCAACTACCTGCCGCGCAAGTTCAAGATCGGCCTGGCGCTGAGCACCGACAACAGCGTCGACGTCTTCACGCAGGACCTCGGCTTCGTTGGGCTCGTCGAACAGGACGGGGAGACGGTCGAACGCTTCGTCGTCGTCGCCGGCGGCGGGCTCGGGATGACCCACAACAAGCTGGAGACCATCGCTCGCCGCGGTACCGCGCTCGGTGTCGTTCCGGCGAGCCGAGTGCTCGAGACAGCGCGCGCCATCGTCGCGATCCACCGCGACTTCGGCGATCGCTCGAACCGGCGTCACGCACGCCTCAAGTACCTGCTGGAAGACTGGGGCACAGAGGCCTTCACGAGGCGACTCGAGGAGCGGCTGGGCACCGAGCTCGCCGCGACACCGCCGGACTTCGGCGCAGCGCTCCTCCAGCAGCATCATCTGGGCGAGCACGCGCAGGGTGACGGGCGCTACTTTCTGGGCCTCGCCGTCCTCTCGGGCCGGATCGCGGATCGGCCCGGGGCCAACGCTCGAACGGCGCTCCGCCGCTGCGCCGAGGTCTTTCCCCACGCCAGCTTCACCTTGACGCCGATGCAGGGCCTGATCCTCGGTGATCTCGCCTCCGAGGACCTGCCGCGCCTGCACGAGCTGCTGGCTGATCACGGGGTCGAGAGCCGCGCTCCGCGGCCGCTGCGGGCTCTGTCGATGGCGTGCCCGGCGCTTCCCACGTGTGGCCTGGCGCTCGCCGAATCGGAGCGCGTACACGGCCAGATGCTTCGGGATCTCGAAGCCGTCGCGCTGGCCGAGCGAGTCGAAGATCGCCCGATCATCATCCGCATGACCGGCTGCCCCAACGGCTGCGCGCGGCCTTACAACGCTGACATCGGCCTCGTCGGACGCCGGCCCGGCAGGTACCACGTCTACGTCGGTGGCAACCAGCGCGGCGATTCACTCGGCGAGCTGTTCGCTGCAGATCAACCGCTCGAAGCCGTGGGTGAGTTGCTGCGGCCGCTCTTCGCGGCCTGGCGCGAGGGCGCTGCCGACGGCGAGGGCTTCGGCGACTTCTTTCGGCGGGAGCGCTCGCTGGAACCTCGGAACGTCGTGCACGGTTCACTCGTGCCGCTACACCGTGAGGAGTCGACGGCGTGAGCACATCACCTCGTCCTCTGCTCCTCGCAGTCCACGGCGCGGGAGACCGCAGCACCGCGAACCTCCGTGCAGTGTCGCTCGCTCAATCGCTGCGGGGCCGGTGGCCGGGACCCGTGGACGCCGCCTTTCAGAAAGGAAACCCTTCCTTCTCCGACGCCCTCGTCACCGCCGACACCGTGGTCGTACCGCTGCTGGCTGCGGAGGGCTACTACGCCCGCCGACGTCTGCCCGACGCCCTGATCCGGGAACGCGAGCAAGGCGCCCGATCACCCGTGCTGGCGCCAGCGCTGGGAACGCGTACCGAGCTCGTCGATACCGTCATCGAGCAGCTGGTCGCAGCGGAGCAACCGGTGCAGAGCGTGGTCGTCGCGGCCCACGGCACGCGCCGCGACGGAGCCAGCGGCCGGAGCGCTGAGGCTCTCGCCGCTTCGATAGCGCAGCGGTGGCCGAAGGCGCTCGTTCGCGTCGGCTACCTCGACCAGGAGCCGGCTCTCGAGCACGTCTTGAGAAGTGTCGGGGAGCCCGTTTTCCTCGTGCCTTGGATGTGGGGCGCGGCCGACCACGCGGAGAAGGACGTGCCGGAGGCTCTCGCGAAGGCCGAGGTGGAGGCTCTCGTGCTGCCACCCCTCGTCGAGGCGCCGGCGCTCGAGCGAGTCGTGCTCGCCGCCGCTCGAGAAGCCGTGGCGCGCACGCCGCTTCGGCTCGGTATCTTCGCCGAGGAACTCGAGCTGGCGCAAAGCCGGATCGTGCAAGAGCGACTGGCAGGCGTCGGCTGCCCGACGATTCTCGAAGCCCGCTCGGACGACCCGAGCTCTCGCACGGAGTCTCTCGAGGCGATGCTGCTGACAGGCGAGATCGACCTGGCCGTGCACCGGCTCGAAGACCTGCCGGCGGATCGAACACGCGACCGAGGCGACTTCGTCCTGGCAGCACTCCTGCCGCGAGGAGCCGCGGGCGACGTCCTCGTCTCCCGACGCGGTACGAGCCTCGAAGACCTGCCACTCGGTGCCCGCCTCGTCGTCAGCACGGCGTCTCGACAACTCCAGCTCCAGCGTCAGCGGCGCGATCTCGAGATCGAGATCCGCTCGGTCGCG
>JBCCLJ010000369.1:0-4303 GCA_039026915.1 Acidobacteriota bacterium | reverse complement strand
GTCGGCGCCGAGGACGACGTCGTCCTGCCGCCGTCGTCGGCCAACGGCATGGAGGCGATGGTGCCGAACCTCGAGAAGGTGACGATCCCCGGCTGCGGTCACTGGACGCAGCAGGAGAAACCCGCCGAGCTCAACGAGATCCTGGTGAACTGGCTGCAGAAGCACTTTGCCTGAGCGAACACCTTCGGTCCATGCTCCCTTAGGTACTCCCGTGATGCTTTCCCCCGACCTCCTCGAGGAGCGGCGCCCTTCGCTGCTCTCTCTCGCCCTCGCTCCGCTCGTTGCTCTGTGCGCCTGCTCCGCGACAGAAGACGATGCGGCGACGCAGAGCGCGCCCGCACCGGCCGGAGTCGTCTGGATCACGGTCGGCAATCTGGGCGTGAACTCGGTCGAGTCGCCGGAGGATCTGCTGCCCGAGGCGGTCTACTCGGATCGCATCGTTGCGCCTTCGCCGGTCGAGGTGCAGTCCCTTGCCGCCCTGCAGGTGGGCCGACTGCCGACCCGGGCCGGCACGATCGGCGTCACGGAGGCGCAGCCTCCCGAAGCCGCCCCGACGCTCGCGACGCGGCTTCGTCGACAGGGTTGGGGAACCGCGTGGGTGGGGCAGAGAAGCTGGGGCGGTCGCGCCGGCTTCACTCGCGGCTTCGACATCGTCGATGTGCCCTCCGAGAAGGATCGCAGTGCCCAGGAGACGGCCGACGCGGGTCTCGAGGCTCTCGAGGCATTGTCGGGGCAAACACCGTTTTATCTCGCTGCGCACCTGGCCGTACCGTTCGAAGAGATGGAGTCCGATGGAGCGGTCGTCGAGGCGACGCTCGACGCCGTGCGCCAGCTGGCGAGCGCCGCCGCCGCTCTCGACGACGTCGCTGTCGTCGTAACCGGAAGCAACGGCTTCGAACGCGGTGAGCACGGCGGTCGGGGCGTCGGCTTCACAGTCTTCGAAGAGGCGATCCGTACGCCGCTCTGGGTTCACTGGCCGCAGGCCGACCTCGCCATGCCTGCGTCGCAGCGATCGCTTCTCGACGTGACGGCGACGGTGCTCGCATGGGCCGGCTTGATCGTCGAAGACAGCGAGCTCGACGGTCAGCCGCTCTTCGACGCCGCCGCGCCTCGGATCCTCCTCTCCGAAGTCGTCGTTCGCGAGTGGGCCATCGCGCGAGCGGTCGTGGGCCCGCGGTACAAGTACGTTCACGCCGTTCGCCAAGTACCTCTCGAGGACCGCGCCGTCGTCGCGAGCGGGCTCGCGGAGATTCAGGCGGCGATGCAGGCCGGCACCGTCGAGACGCCCGAGCTGTTCGGGAGGGCGGTGGCTGAAGCCCTTTACGACTTGCAAGGCGACGCGCAGGAGGCGAGCTCGCTGCTCGACGATCCGGCAGCCGCGGATGCACTGACGGCGCTGCGCTCGGCGCTGCGCGACTACCGTCGAGCCTGCGACGCCACGGCCTATCCGCCCGGAGAGGTCGCGGAACGATTGACCATCGACCCGTCGAAGATGCGGGATCTCGAATCGCTGGGATATCTCTAGGGGTTCTTTGCAGCGAACCGACAAGCAGGGGGAAACATGTCGAAGAAACTTCGTCGAGGAGCGGCTCTGCTCCCGGTGCTGGGGGTGGTGGGGATGCTCGGGATCGGCTGTGCCGGCCCGCCGACGGCAAGCGACGTCGCGCTGGAGCTCAATCCGAACCCGGCGGTGCCGCTGGCTGCGACGCTCCGCCTGACGACGGATCGGCCGGCGACCGTGCGTCTCGCGATCGACGACGGAGAGCGCGTCACCGAAGTCGCGCCGAAGACGGATCCGGTGACCGAGCACGAGGTGCTGGTGCTCGGCCTGCTGCCGGGCACGGAGCACACGGTGACGGCGACGGTCGTTGCCGAGAACGGCGCAGAGACGGCGCTCGAGCCGCTGACGCTCGAGACGGCGCCTCTTCCCGAGGACTTCCCGCCGATTCGCGTTCCCGTGCGCAAGCCGCAGTCGATGGAGGCGGGAACCACGATGATTCAGGTCTTTCGTTGGCTTCCGGACGAGCCGGGTGAAGACGATCAGAACTGGGGCCTGGCCTTCGCCGCCGACGCCGAGGGGCGGGTGCGGTGGTTCTATCGGGCAGATTTCAGCTTCAATGAAGTCCGTCGTTTGCGCTCGGGCAACCTCTTCCTTGCCGACAACGGTGTCATGCGTGAAATCGACATGCTCGGGAACATCGTGGCGAGCTGGCACACGCGGCTGTCCAAGCCCGAAGAGCGCCTCGAGGGCAGCTTGCCGGTCGATATCGACACCTTCCATCACGACGTGATCGAGATGCCCAACGGCAACTTCCTCGCTCTGTCGACGGAGGCCCGCTGGTTCGAGGACTTTCCGAGCGAGTACCCACCGAGTACCGCCACCGAGCCCTGCCACGTGATCGGTGACGTCGTCGCCGAGTTCACCCGCAAGGGCGAGGTCGTGCGGCAGATCAAAGTGCTGGACGTTCTCGACCCGTTTCGGATCGGTAACAACTCACTGAGCACGTCCTTCTACGAGGATGAGTACGAGGACGTGCTGGAGAAGCCGGGTCGAGACCTGACGCACTCGAACGCCCTCCTCTATTTGCCGGAGAGCGACTCGGTTCTGGTCTCGAGCAATCATCACGGCGCCCACTACCAGATGAGCCTCGCGACCGGCGAGCTCGAGTGGTTGGCGGGCGATCCGGAGGGCTGGAAGGAGCCTTGGGCCTCGAAGCTGCTCGAGCCGCTCGGCGAAGTGGCCTGGACCTACCATCAGCACGGCATCGATCCGACGCCTCGCGGCACCTACTTGATCTACGACAACGGTGGAGGCCGCTCCATTCCCCCGGTCGAGCCGATGCCGGTCGGCGAGCGCTACAGTCGGGTCGTCGAGTACCGCATCGACCAGGAGGCGCGCACGGTCGAGGAGGTCTGGGAGTACGGGAAAGAGCAGGAGTGGTTCATGTCCCCCTTCATCTCCGACGCGGACCCCTTGCTCGAGACCGGAAACGTGCTGATCACCGACGGCGGACGCATGGTCGACAACGACGGCAACCAGCTCGATCGCTTCGGCGGCCGCAACTGGGGGCGCGTGCTGGAGGTGACCTATGGCGACGACCCCGAGAAGGTCTGGGAGCTCGTCATCGACGATCCGAGCCGCGGCTACTCGATCTACCGCTCGCAGCGCCTCGTCAGTCTGTATCCGAGCCTCGATCGCCCGACGGGCTGAGCACCGACTGCGGCGACGCTCCGGCATCGCCGCTGGGGCCTCACTCCGCGGCGCGGACGAGCAACTCGGCGAAGGGCACCTGCTCGAAGACGCCGTAGAGCTCATGCCTCGTGAGGCGCGCTTTCGTCAGGCGCGGTGAGGTGAGTCCACAGAGAAAGCGAGTGAAGGCTCGAGGTTCTTCCAGAGCTTCCAGGTGCTCCTGGCGAAGGAGCTGAGCTCGCCGCCAAGGCCCTTCGGCGATCGCGGAAGGGCTGCGCTCGGGGAGCCTGAGGCGGGCCACCTTGCCATCGAGCTTGCGCAGGCACCAGGTGCAGTGGTCGCAGTCCCGGTCGAGCGGGTCGGCGAAGTGTGTGGCGAGACGATTGACCTGGCATTCGTCCG
Source organism: Acidobacteriota bacterium (assembly GCA_039026915.1). Taxonomy (GTDB): domain Bacteria; phylum Acidobacteriota; class Thermoanaerobaculia; order Multivoradales; family Multivoraceae; genus JBCCLJ01. The sequence goes on along the minus strand of JBCCLJ010000369.1, from coordinate 711 downwards.
CTTCGATCAGGTCGACGACCTGCTGCAGGCGACCGAGTTCAGCCTCTTCGCGCCGCTCGAAGCGCAGCGTCAGATCGTTGGCGAGCTGCTGAAGGCTCGAAGGGCGCTCCAGAAGCTGATAGCGCTGTTTCACTCCCGACGCCCGCAGCTCCAGGTCGCCGCGCTCGGCCGAGCGTTCGAGGACCGCCAGAGCCTGGGGCCGCGTGACGCCCGCCTCGCGGCAGGCTGCCTCGAGGTCGAGGCGGAACCACTTGCGGCGCTTCTCCAGGTGGTGGAAGAGCGTGCGCAGCAGATCCTGCTCGTGCGCCGGAGCGGAGCTGAGGATCTCCTGAGAGCTGCGATGCGGTGCGAGCTCGAAAGTGGAGTAGGTCGGTGTCCCCGCCGAGAGAAGTCCGTCGAGCTCGAGGTAGGTCAGCAGGGTCGAGAGAACGAGCTGGCGGACGTCACTGCTCTGGGCGAGGTGGTAGAGAGACAGCTCCACCCAGGATCCGGGCTGCGCCTCTTCGGTGAAGATCTCGGCCAGTGCCCGCTCGATCGCAGCGCCGCTGGGCGTGTCGCCGTAGACGAAGTTCTCGAGCGCGTTGAGATCGTCGCGGCTGGCGAAGAGCTCGCAGATCGAGGTCTCCCCGTCGCGGCCGGCGCGCCCGATTTCCTGTGAGTAGTTTTCCAGGCTCTTGGGCAGGGCCAGGTGGTAGACGTAGCGGATGTCGG
>JBCCLJ010000368.1:0-4352 GCA_039026915.1 Acidobacteriota bacterium | reverse complement strand
TGCTCCGGTCCCTGGCGGGACCTTCGCGCCGTAGCGAACGGAGTTCGCTCTGCCAGGGGGCTGAGGTCTCCGTTCGCGGAGGGCGAATGACGACCTCTCAGTCTAACGAGCAGACGTCATTCGCCTTGTCCATGCGGCTTCGTCGCGTCGCTTGCCCAGCGACCTCAGTCAGGCGAGAGCATCGGCTCTGGAAGCGCCCTCTACTCCTCCTTCGGCGCCAACAGTTGCATCCCCTCGATCGCCGTCCTCAGTTCGGCAATGACGCCACTCTCGATCGCACCGAGCTCACTCTCGAGCCCGTCGACCAGAGCCGTTACCTGACGCAGCACGGTCGCCTGTGTGGGATTGGGCGGATCCCAGGACGACTGCAGGCTACCGAGCGCGGAGCCGACGCGATTCAGTGCTCGGTTCCGTGCGGGGATGCCCTTGGCTCCGGGCTTCGTCCAGATCTTCTTTTCGAGATCCTCGAGCTGCTCCACGGCGTTCTTGGCGAGCGAACTCGTCGTGACCTCTTCTTCGGCCGCCTCCTCAGCCCCTTCCTCGGCGTCCGTCGCCGTCGCCTCTTCGCCCTCCTCCTGCGCGCCTTCCGTCGGCTCGTCCTTCTTGGACTCGCGTTCCTTGCGCTGCACGACCTCGATGTCGGAGCGCAGCGAGCCGATGCGCTCGACCATCTCGGCGAGGCGCTCCTGCAGCCCGCCAGCTTGCTGGATCGTCTCCCAGTTCGTCAGGCGGTCGGCATCCGAGTGCTCGATCCGCGGGTCGGCGACGACCTCGACGGTCGAGGTCGCTGACGCTTTGCCGAAGGAGAGACGCACGCCGTAGCGGCCGGGTGGGACTTCGGGTCCGCCGCCGAAGCCGAAGAAGCCGCCGCCGCTGCGGCCCGGGCGCTCGAAGGAGTCCGTGCGCAGGCTCCAGACGGCGCGGTTGACGCCGCGCTTCACTGGAACCTCGAGCTTGCGTAGGACCTCGTCCGCCTCGCCGACGGGGCTGTCGTCCAGCGCGAAGATCTCGATCTTCGCTTTCGGGCCGTCTCCACCGCGCCCACGGCCGCCGCGCGGGCCGCGACGCGGCGGACCGCCCGCTCCTGGAGCTGCTTCTTCCCCTTCGCCATAGGAGGCCCAGGTGCCCGCTGCGACGCGCTCTGCATGCTCTTCTTCCTTCTTGGCGCGCTCGACGTCGCTGTCCGGATGGGGGACGTCGTCGCCGAGCACGACGAACGTCATCAGAGCGCCGTACGCCTGATTCTCGCCCCGGAACTCGGTGGTGCCGGGCATCAGCTCGCCGGGCGAGGCGCCCGCCTGGTACTGCTGTGCCGCGCCAACGTCGAAGAGGTGCACCTTCGTCTCTTCCTCTGCGAGCTTCATCGCTTCGGCGACGGTGCGCAGCGGAGAGATGTCGTCGAGCACGAAGATCGCGCGTCCGTGCGTGCCGAGAACGAGGTCCTGCTCGCGCTCCTGGATCGCCATGTCCATGACCGAGACGGTGGGCACGCCGTGGGTCCACTTGAACCAACTGTCGCCGGCGTCGAGTGAGACCCAGAGTCCGAATTCGGCACCGAGGAAGAGCACCTCCTCGGCCTGCGGATCCTGCTCGACTTTGAGTGCGTAGCCCATGGCGTTGGCCTGGTCGCTCTTCGGATCGACGAGACGCTCCCAGCGCTCACCGTAGTCGCTGACGCGGAAAACGTAGGTCGAGAGGTCGCTGCGACGGTGGTTGTCGAAGACGACGAAGGCTTCGCCCTTGCTGTGCTTCGACGCGGTGATGTGCGGTACCCAGGTGTTCTCGGGGACGCCTCGCTTCCAGGCCTTCTCTTCGAGGCTCGTCCACGAATCGCCGCCGTCGCGCGTGATGTGCACGCGGCCGTCGTCAGTGCCGACCCAGAGCACACCTTCTTCGAGGTCGGAGGGCTCGACGGTGATGATCGTCGTGAAGTTCTCAGCGGCGGTGACGTCGAGGGTGAGACCGCCGCTCTGGTCCTGCAGCTGCCACTCCTCGTTGTCCGTCGTCAGGTCTTCGCTGATGCGCGTCCACGACTCACCGCGGTCGGTCGAGCGGTGCAGGTACTGGCTGCCGTAGTAGATCGTGCCGCTTGCGAACGGGTCCTGCGCGAAGCCTGCGTTCCAGTTGAAGCGCAGCACCTCGTCGTCGGGTCCGTCCGGGCGAATCGCCTTGCCACCGCCCTGACTCAGGTTCCAGCGCGAGAGGTTGCCGCCCTGTGACATGGCGTAGCCACGGCTCGCGTCGTCGGGATCGGGTGCGGTATCGAAGCCGTCGCCGAAGGCCACCATCGTCCAGTGGAAGTTGCGGATGCCGCCGCCGAAGCCCTGCTCCCAGACGGCCGAGGGGCCCTTCCAGGAGCCGTTGTCCTGCAGACCGCCGTAGACGTTGTAGGGCACCTCGTCGTCGACGCGCACGTGGTAGTACTGCGCCAGCGGCAGGTTACGCACGAAGTCCCAGGAGCCGCCGCGGTCGCGCGAGATGCCGACGCCGCCGTCGTTGCCGGCGATCAGCAGGTCGGCGTCGTGCGGGTGGATCCAGAGCTCGTGATGATCGGGATGCAGCTGCGTGAAGCTGGCGAGCTGGCTGAAGGAGCGTCCACCGTCGGTGGAGACGTCGAGGGTGCTCTGCAGTCGATAGACCCGCTCGGGACGCTCCGGATCGACGCGCAGGTCGGCGTAGTAGAAGGGGCGCGGCGAGACGCCAGGGCTCGAGTTCACCGTGCGCCAGGTCCTGCCGCCGTCCTCGGAGCGGAGCAGTGCGTTCTGCTGCGCTTCGACGAGAGCGTAGGCGATGCTCGGGTCCGACGGCGCGAAGGCGAGTCCGATGCGGCCGAGATCGCCCTTCGGCATGCCGTCCATTTCCTGGGCGCGCTGCCAGCTGGAGCCACCGTCGGTGGAGCGGAAGAGGCCGGAGGACGGGCCGCCGGAGCGGAAGAAGTGGGGGAAGCGACGGTACTGCCACATGGCAGCCATCAGGGTCTCGGGGTTCGACGGATCGACGACGAGATCGGCACAGCCCGTGTTCTCGTCCACGTAGAGGACCTTCTGCCAGGTCGCGCCACCGTCCCGCGTGCGGAAGACGCCGCGCTCTTCGTTGGCGCCCCAGGCCTTGCCCATGGCGCAGACCCAGAGGGTTTCGGGATCGCGCGGATGCAGAAGGATCCGGTGGATGCGCTCGGTTTCTTCGAGTCCGAGAAGGTCCCACGTCTGGCCGCCGTCGTGCGTGCGGTAGAGACCGCGGCCGACGGATACCGAGTTGCGCGGGTTGCCTTCGCCCGTCCCTACCCAGACCGTGTCCGGCGCGTTCTGATCGATGGCGACCGCACCGATCGCCGCCACCGGCTGATCGTCGAAGACGGGGCGGAACGAAGCGCCGCCATCGTCGCTGCGCCAGACGCCGCCGGTCGCCGCACCGACCCAGATCGTCTTTGGATCGTCGATCACGGCGTCGATCGCGGCGACGCGGCCCGACATGCCGGCGGGGCCGATGCTGCGGAACTTCATGCCGGAGAGCAGCTCAGGGTCGAGGTCGGTCTGCGCGCCGCCGGGCGCGGAGAGCGCACACGCAAGAAGGAGGGCGCACAGGGCGCGGAGACGAAGCGGTGCCGGAAGGAGGTCGAGCATTGGCGAGGTCCTCGCAGCGCGATGAGCTGCTTTGTGGCTGCGGCCTTCTGCGTTCCGAGGCCGCTGAGGTTGTCTTGGGTGCAGGGCGAGATTCGAAGTGAACTTGGAGATTACATGCCCCTGCCAGGGCGAATGAGAGCGACGGTCGTTTGAGAGTTGGAGATTTCTCCCTGACGGACTCGGGTCAGATCGAACCCCCAGGTGACTGCGGAGCGTCGCAAGCCTCCTGGGTCGACAGGACCGCTACCCGGCTTCGCCGGAGCGGTGCCTGCACACCTCTCGAGGACGTCGGGGACGGAGCTTGTGTTTCACGGAGGATCCTGAGGGCATGGCGACCCTCGGGCGACGCGTAGGGGCAAACGCAGTCCGTCAACGGAGGCAACGCGGGCTGCGTTTGCCCCGGCGACTCTGCCCGACTTTGCACGGGCGAATGAGAGCGACAGTCTTCGAGACCTGAGTAGCTGGGCTCATTCGCCTTCGCGGAGGCCGCGCAGCGGCCGGAGAATCCGTCTTGCTAGTGAAGTCTGTGGCACACAGCGCGGGACTTCACCCGGCCAAGCGACGCGTGGAGGGGCAAACGCAGTCCGTCAACGGAGGCAACGCGGGCTGCGTTTGCCCCTGCGACTCTGCCCGACTTTGGACGGGCGAAGGAGAGCGACAGCCTTTCGAGACCTGAGTAGCTGGGCTCATTCGCCTTCGCGGAGGCCGCACAGCGGCCGGAGAATCCCC
>JBCCLJ010000367.1:0-4353 GCA_039026915.1 Acidobacteriota bacterium | reverse complement strand
TCCCCGGAGACCTGATCTTCACGGGAACGCCGAGTGGCGTCGGCTCGGCTTCGAAGCGCTATCTGAAGGCTGGTGACGTCATCGAGACGCGAGTCGAAGGCGTCGGAACGCTGCGCAACCTCTGTACCGAGGGCTGACGCGAGCGAGCGAGCTGAGGCTCGCAACGAGTCGAGCGAGGACTGCTCCTTTCTGGCGTCGCTTGCGCCGACTGCGCCAGGGGCGAAAGAAACCGCGGGCCCGGGTGTTCCTCGAGCAGCAAACGAACCGGGCGCTCCACGCTGCCCGGGCAACGACGTCCACCGAGCGCGCCGCGCTCGCCCTCGAGGTAAGCCCCATGAAGTTCTTCTCGCTCGTCGCTACGTGCTGCCTACTCACCGGGTCGTTGGAAGCTCAGACCGGCCCCGTCGGAGACGCTCCGACCAACCCGGCGCTGGCCGCCTCCGCCTGGCCGAACTACCACGGTGGGCCCGCTCGCCAGGCGTCCTCCGACCTGCCAGGTCCGACGATCACCGGCAACGCGCAGCTTCGCTTCTTCTCGGACGACCCCGGATTCAACCTCGGCACCTCGCCGTGGCACAACGTCAGCGACCGCACGTACACCGACAGCTCTTCAGCGCGCACCATCTGGGGCTCGTCGCTGACCCACGTCTACAAGTTCGTCGCCGATGGCGATCGCTTCGCCTACGTCGACTCCTGGAGAGTTCACGACATCCCCGCCTTCATCGCGTGGAACTTCGCCATGCTCCCCGGTGGCCGCGTGCTCGTGCCCGCTCCCAACGGCATGCAGTCGCGCCAGGAGCGCGGGCGGCCGTCCTTTCGCCGCTGCACGTCGACGCGCAACGGGCGCACCTTCCTCGGCGACAGCGCCGCCCTCTTCGTCTTCTCCGATGGTGCCGAATCGGGTTCGAAGATCACCTGCGAGAAACGCTTCGAGATCCGCCGCGACCACCTGCGACAGGCGTGCGGCCTGAGCGCGCGGCCGTCCCAGGATCAGATCGTCTTCGGCGGGACCGCTGTCGGGACCGACGTCCTCTACAACGGCGACATCGCCATCCGCGTGCGCGTCAACGAGACGATCGGTGACGCACAGACCCGAGCCACCTATCTCGCCGTCCTCGACGCGAGCCTCGACGACACAGCCGCCTCCACCTACCGAGCCTGCGAACGACTGCCTGGGGAAACGACCAACGGCGTCGCTCTCCTGCCCGAGCCGGAGGACGGCACTCGTCTCTACCTGCCGACCGAGAGCGGCATCACCGAAGCGATCTACAGTCCTGCCGAATCGAGGCTCGAGGTGACCGGCGCCAAGGAGTTCACCTATCGCGCCGGCCGCACCGGCACCACGCCGACGATTCTCTTCGGCAGCGACGGCACGGAGTGGCTGCTGACGATCGACGCGAAGTGCGCCGTCTCCGACGTCTTCACCGGAACGATCGGCTGCGAGGGGGGCCAGGATCCAGAGAGTCTCGCACCGAGCCGTCTCGTCGCCTTCCAGCTGCCCTTCGAGGGCCTGACGAGCGACCAGATCGTCACGCGCGCTGCGGACCTGCCTGTCTTCGTCAACACGGTCGAGAATTCGCCGAGCGTCGCGGGTGAGGACATCGCACTCGCCAACTATGCTGGCTACTTCCCCAGAACGACCTTCGTCCTCAGCGACGACGAGGGCCGCGAGACAGAGACCGCCTCCGACGATCTGCAGCGCGGCGTCGTCAAGCTGAGCTACCGGCCGAGCGACTCCGAGCCAGGGTCGTTCGCGGTCGATTGGGAGCGCGAGGATCTGCAGTTCAATGGCGTTCTGACGATCAGCGCAGGCAGTCGCGCGGTCTACGGAAGCGGCGCGCGCCCCGACGGCGAACGGCTCATCAGCAGCTACTACGGTCTCGATCTCGACACGGGCAGCACGCTCTTCAAAACGAATCTCGGTCCCGCCGAATCGTCGAGCCGCTTTCGGCGCGACGAGATCTTCGACCAGGGCAACGCCAACATCCTGCTCGACGATGGATCGATCATCTTTGCGGGAGGGCGCGTGCTGGTGCGTATCCGCGACTGACTCCCACGGGCAGTTCGGGGGCTCGTTGCGCCCCGTGCCGGCACATCAGAACTAGCCGCCGTCGGGGAGCCCCCGCTTGCTGAGAGTGAAGTCCCCCTTCTGGAGCGACTCGCCGTCGCAACGAAAGGCCTCGACGTCCTGCAGCGGCCCAAAGGGGACTCCGAAGCTCGAGCTGTAGGAGCGCTGCTCGAGAGTCTTCTGATCGATGACGTCGATCTCGACACCGACATCCGTGAGCCCCGCGGCAAACACCCAGAAGTGCCCATTCACGGCGCAGCCGTCGAGGACCTTCAGCACCAGTTCGAGGTTGTCCTCTTCGAAGAACCAGAAGGCACCCGTGTCTGAGGTCATCGGTCGCGTTCGCGCCATCGTAGCTGCGCCCTGGGCGAGCTGCCACCGCACCTGGACGCGAAAGCGATCGTGCTGCAGACAGAGTTGCTCCGCGCTCTGAACACAGGGGAAACCGTCGCTTCTCTGCCAAGCGAAGACTCCCTGCTGTCCGTTCAGCACGTAGCCGTCGATCGAGGCCACGATCAGGTCGTCCGCCACGTCGACGTCGACGACTTCGCCGAGGAGCCCGAGATCGAACGTGCTCTGCCCTTCGTCCGAGGACCACAACAGCTGCTCGCTCTCAGGCAGCGCATTGCTCGCAAGGAGCCAGCCCTCGCCGGCGTCCGCGACGCCGACCAGCGCGCCCAAGAGGCGCAGATCGACGCTACGCCAGGTAGACCCGAGATCGTCCGAAACGAGCGCGCCGAGTGCTGTGGCGACGATCCATCGCGAGCCGCCGTCGACGGGGAGATGGAGCTGCCGAGGAGTCGCTCCCTCGGGCAGCGCGCTCTGGGTCGAGTCGTTCGTGCGGAGATCGACGCGGACCAGTAGATCGGCCGCAAGAACCACGGCCTCCGTCGTGGATCCGACATTCACGACGTCCAGGTCGATGAAGGCGCCCTCGAGAAGCCGGTCCCAGGTCAGGCCAGCGTCGGTACTCACGTCGATTCCCGCCGCGGAGAGCGCCAGAACCGTCTCCGGATCGGTCGGGTCGGTGACGAGGCGCGACCCCGGTCCGTCCGCGTCGGACAGCGACACACCGAGGGTCTGCACCGTCTGCCCTTCGTCGTCGGAGCGCTGCAGAATCCCTCCCTCCCGGAGGTAGAGCCGCCGCGCATCGGCGCGCGACGCTGCCAGGATCTCTCGCTGCTGCCATGTGATCCCAGAATCGAGCGAAGACCAGGTCGACTGTGCTTGATCGCGCAGAGGCTCCTTCGGCGGACCGTAGCCCCACAGCGCCAGAGCGCCGCTCTCGAGTCGTGCCGACCCGAGTCGGTCGAGAGCCGTGGGGGCTCTGGGCATGCGCGCAAGAAAGCCCGCGCGAGGCGACGGTCTGGTCGGACTGGGCAGCGGCGTGAGCCGGAACTCCGGCTCGAAGGCCGACCCGTCGATCCAGCCCTCGAGACCTCCTGCCTCGTGCAACAGCGCGAGGCTCGCTTCCCGCCCGCGACCGAAAACCACGACGCGGTCGCCGTCGGCTTCGAGGAAGAAGTTGCTGATGCCCAAGGCTTCTGCGTCGACAGCAACATCGAGAGGCGGAGAGACCGACAGAAAGGTCGCGCCGAAATCGTCCGAAAGCCAGAGACGAGCACTGTTCGCAGAGGCGCCCGCCAGAGCGTGCACGTTGCCGCCCCGGTCGATCGTGGCGTCGAAAGTGCCCTCAGGCAGTGGAGTCCGGGAAAGAAGACTCCCATCCTCGTCGGAGACACGAACTTCGTCTCGCAAGGAAAGGACGCGGACGCCCTCTGCCGTGTCGAGGACAACCGGAGGTGACCTCCCTCCCAAGTCGAGCGCAGTCTCCGTCCAGTTCAACCCTTCGTCGCGGGAGATCCAAAGCTTCTCCGTGGCTGCAGCGTAGAGGACGCTTTCATCGGTGGGATGGAGCACGACGTCGCCCGGCGTGGAGAGGAGGCTCCACGTCGCGCCACCGTCGCGGCTCAAGCCCGAGCTGAAGCGAGCGCCGGCCAGAGAGAAGGTTCCTTCGGTCACGGCAATACGGTCAGGATCGCTGTCGGAGACGTCGAGGCGCACGGTTTGGAAGAAGCCACCGGTCATCGGCCGCGGTGACGACAACCAGGCAGCCAGACGCTGCAGCAGCGGTGATTCCAGTCGATCCGCTGATGTCCACGTGGCGCCGAGGTCATCGCTCCGGTGAAGAACTCCTGCCGGAGTCGCGATGAGAGCGAACAGTCGCTCAGGTTGGGCCGCCGAGCGTTCGAGCAGGCCAGCCTGCGGTAGATCGGGAGCAAGCT
>JBCCLJ010000366.1:0-4396 GCA_039026915.1 Acidobacteriota bacterium | reverse complement strand
GAGCTGCACGATGAGCAGCCGGAGCGTCATGGTCATCGAGGCGTTGGCGATGCGCAGGAGCTCGCGCGTCTGATCGGCGGCCTCCGGGATCCGCACTCCGTCCGCGACACGATCGATGATTCTCCGAGCCGCCTCGGCAACGTAGGACTGGGCCATGTCGAAGCCCATCTGTTCGCTGAGGTAGGTCATGACCGCGGACGCGATGGCGAACGCGGCGGCTGCCAGGCCGAAGAGCAGCAGAGTCCGGGGCTCGGTGTCGACCGGCACTTCCCGACCGAGGGCATTGAGGGAGCCGTCGAGCTGCGCGCGCACGAACAAAACGACGATGCCGACCGCCGCGATCCGGCTGGCCACGCCCAGCAGGTTGAGCGCTATGAGCAGAAGGCTCTTCCACCGCTCTCGAAGGAGGAAGTCGCGGGCGAGCCAGCCGTAGACCCGGCGAAAGCTGGCGAGACGAATCCTCGCTTCGACGAGTGGGTGCATCGTCAGTCTCGTGTCGTCGCGTTCCGATGGTCTCGAATGAATGCGTCGAGGATCTCACTGTAGCGACGGTGCGCGACACGCCAGGCGAGCAGACAGGAAAAGCGATCCATCTGGTAAGGGTTGACGGCGGTCTGGCGGTCGAAGATCGTCCGAATGGCGTCCGGGTCGTAGACGTCCTCCCAGAGGCCGGGCTGTTCGAGGATCTGACCGAAGCCGGCAATGCCCTTCTCTGAGTAGAGGGTCGGCATGCCGCTGTTGTCGCGCCGCTTTTCGGAGGCTGGAACCGGAACCTGATGCGTGTACGGGATGGTGGCGAGCCAGGGGTGCATGCGCTCGGTGAGCTCGAGGTGATAGCGGTTGGCGATGCGGTCCTCGGCGCTCATCCCGAAGGCTCTCGCCATCAGCGCGGGTCCTGCGAGAGGCGCCACGACGTTGGCGGGAGACTGGATCCTGCGCGATTGCTGGGCGTTGATCGCGAAATAGTCGAAGCGATGGAAGCCGCCGATGCCGATCTCCTCCGCCCTCGAGATGTAGAGGTTCCAGCTCTGGTGAGCGAGATCGAGCGTCGGCTCGTTGAAAGGCCTCGTTGGCGTGACCCTTCGCCGAAAGCGGACGCCGGCCCCGAACTTGCGCTTGGCGAAGCGGTCGAAGAACTTCTGCGGTGGTCGTGAGAGATCGCTCTCTTTGTAGCGGGCCGCCCGGAGGACCTCGCCGGAAACCCCGGAGAGCCCCAGTGTTCTCTGCACTGTGTCCAGTCGGGCGGTCGGCGCCCCGAAGTAGCCGCCGGGCATCGTCTGACCGTTCTTGATGTGGAAAGCGAAGACGTAGCGGTCCAGCAGAGGGTTGGTGCCATAGTCGCTGCGTCGGCGGCAGCTTGGCAGGAAGTCGAAGGCGAGGTCGTCACTGTCGGCGGAAAAGGCCGGACGACGACCGGGGACGGCCCGCCAGTCGATCTCGAAGCCGGCCTCGCGGGCCGCATGAGCGACCTTCGTTCCGAACTCCTGGTCGCCGCCCATCGTCGTTCGGGTGAACATCGATACGCCGTCTTGGGTTTTGCTCTTCAGGAGGCTGGCGAGCAGGAGGCGGGAGTCGCGGCCGCCGGAAAGCCCCATGGTGACTTTGCCTTCGAAGAGGGCGCGGCCCTCTCGCAGGCACGTCTCGGTGGTCGACAGAAGCTCTTCTTCCGCCGCCGCAGGATCAAACCCCATTTCGAAGGACTCGCTCAGCAGATCGTCGAGGAGAGCTCTCCTCTCGACCGCCGGAGCTTCGGCGCGGTCGGCGAGGAACACGTGGGTTCCACCCGCGACCCGAGGCGTGTTGACGAAAGGCGAGTGCTCCTGCGGGTAGTAAGACCAGAAGGCGCGCAGGGCGGCCGCCTGTCGGTCCTCGACCGGAGCTTCCAGCGCGAAGACGAGGGGCAGGTAGGGGTCACTCCCCCAAGCCGTGAAACCACTCGCGGTGGTCGGTAGTGCGTAGAGGTCGATCAGCCCGCGCATGTCGTTGAAGACATCGATGCCGCGTTCGAGCTCGGCGCCTGCGATGCAGAAGGGTGGATTCAGACGGGCGACGCCCCGCGGATCGTCGATCAGGGCTGTCATCAGCCTCTCGATCTCCGGGGCCCCGAGCTCTCCTTTCCACGGGATGATCTGGCTCAAGCCGTAGGGTGGCCTGGTCGCCGCCACAACGCCTCGCTCCGAAGAAGCGCAGAGTGCGCGTCGTCCCCGAAGGTCCGGCTCCCAGGCGACGAGCCCCGCGTGCCCGCGCGGAAGCGTCAACTCGTGGCGAACCATCCCGGCCATCGGCGAGAAGTTCTCGACGCCCGCGATTCGGTGGGCCACCTCAGCCTGCGTCAAGGGGTCGCGGCTGTGCCAGGCAAGCAGTCGAGCCCTGCTGTTGCGCGTCGGAAGAGTGCGAACGCTCTCGCTGGGGTTCGTCTGCTGGTTCATGCCCGGGCTGTGCCTTCCCAGAACCCGACGACGTCCTCGGGAGTCTCTCTGGGCAGCAGAGTGTTCAGCTCGCCGCCCTCGATGCCGACGACTTCGGGCAGTCCGCGCGAGCAGTGGCGGCTCCACAGCCCGAGCGTGTACGCGCCGACGTCTCGAATCACCAGGAGGTCGCCCGGTCGGGGTTCGGGGAGCTCGCGTTCGCGGGCGATGACGTCGCCTCCGAAACAGAGCGGACCGGCAATCGACCAGGACGAGGTAGGGCCCGTCCTCGCATTGCCGGAGGCATCCGTGAGGAAGACCTCGTGATGCCAGTCCTCCGGTCGATAGACAGGTCGCATCAGGAAGTCGGCGCCGAGATGAACCACGGCGTAGCGCACGCTCTCGAGTCGCTTGACGTACTCGACGCGCGTGACGGCGAATCCGCAGTGCGCCTGAACAGCTCTCCCGAGCTCGGTGACGGCGATACGTCGATGGTCGCCACGCTCCAGCTCCTCGGCGATCGCCTCGGAATAGGCCTCCAGCGAAGGAGGCGCGTCGGTGCTTCGGTACCGGGTTGGGAGGCCGCCGCCGACGTCGAGATGCGTGACTCTGGCGTCTCCCGCTTCGGCGTCGATGGCGTCGGCCAGGTCGACGGCCGCGCGCACGGACCGCCGCAGCTGGTCGAGGGTGACTCCCTGGCTGCCGACGTGCACGTGGAGCCCCGTGAGCCAAGGCCAGCGAGCGAACGCTCTGCGGACCTGCTCCTCGTGCTCGTCGAGGTGGATTCCGAACTTCGACGTTGCGTCGCCCACGCTGGTGGCGGCGATGGCACCGCTGCCGACGAGCGGATTGACGCGGACTCCGATCGGACCCTTCGGGGCGTCGGAACCCAGAAGTGAGCCGATGCGATCCAGCTCTTCGAAGTTGTCAGCGTTGAGGTGAATGCCGCGCTCGAGTAAGAACTCGAGATCGCGTACGGTCTTGGCCGGCGAGTCGCAGACGATCTTGTGCGGCGCACAGCCGGCTGCGAGCGCCAGCCCGACTTCCTCCAGCGAGGCGCACTCCAAGCCAGCGCCGCACTCCACCGCGCTGCGCAGAACGCCGACGACCGGGTTCGCCTTGACGGCGAGGCAGTGGTTGACCGGATCGGGGAGGTGCCGCCAGAGCCCGCGGAGTCGCCGTTGCATCAGCCCGAGATCGTGAAAGACGATCGAGTCCTGGTGGTCCAGACGACCAGCGTCGAGCGCGACGCGCAGTGTGGCTGTAATGTCCTCGTTGTCGGGTCGGTCCGTGCTCACTTGAGCCGTCCGCGGTCGTAGGCTTCGCCGATGATCTCCAGCTTGTTCCTCAGGCGCTCCATGTGGTGCCGCAGTCGCAAAGCGCGCTCCGCAGGATCTTCGATCTCTGCAAGCCAGCGTAAGAGAACGGCGCCGAGCGCGATGCGCAGGACGGCGAGGCTCCCATCAGCGACGAGAGCCACCGGTTGGCCGAGGTGAAACGTCGCTTCGAGTGCGGTTGCTTCGTCCGTGCTCGTGGCGAGGTCCGACAGGTCGCTGTTGGCCCACGCGAAGACCTTCCTGAGTTCGTGGAGATCGAGACTCTCGACCTCTTGGCGCCGAGTGAGCCGGAAGGCGAAGACCGTTCGCTTGGACTCGAGGAGACGCACACCGTTGTCATCGAGGATGGGAGGTGTCAGAGGCTCGAGCACAACGCGCCGCGAGCCGTCGAAGACCTCGGGTACGACACTCTCGAAGAGGCGCAGGATCTCGTAGCGGAGCTGGGGCTCGACGGCGTAGTAAGCCTCGATCTCGGCGAGGGCCGCTTGCCAACGAAGCAGGAGGCCGACGTTGGGTTCCTGGGAGAGCTCGGAAGTGGCTCCGGCCCATGCGGGCGGTAGCTCGGTGACGGAGAAGTAGTCGCGACCTCCTGCGGGAACCGGATCCAGACCCATCTCGACCGGGTTGAGCGCATGCGGAACGAGGAGGGCG
>JBCCLJ010000365.1:0-4463 GCA_039026915.1 Acidobacteriota bacterium | reverse complement strand
GCGTAGCTCTGGTAGTACACGGTCCGGTCGAGTCCGAAGTGCGTGGCCAGGGAGATGAGGTGATCTTCGGTTCCAAGAGTGCTCGCCTGAAAGGTCGTCTCGGCCTCTTCCGTCGGCGCCGTGAGCGACAGTCGCAGCGAGCGGGCGAGATAGCCTTCGGCCCGCTCCGCCCCGTCGAGCTCGTGCAGGAAGCGGTGAAGCTCCAACGAGACGAAGCCGTCGGGGCTCGTGAGCCGCGGCAGATGGTGGTGTGACTGCCTCGTGACTTCCTGCCGCTCGGCGTCGTCCTGGCTGAACCAGCCGTTGCTGCGCAGCACCTCGTCCGCCGCGACGGCCTCGTCTTCCCGCAGCCAGATGTCGAGATCTCCCATGGGGCGCAACGCAGGATCGCCGTAGAAGTTCTCTGCCAGTGCCAGCCCCTTGTAGGCGAGCGGCTGCAGCCCCTGATCTTCGAGGAGAGTCAGCGCCCCGCGCGCGTTTGCTGCCTGGAGCTGGTACCGCACGGAGGCCTCGCGATAGCGATCCTCCATCAGTCGGAGCGCTGGATTCTCCGCCGGGAGCACCTTGCGCAGCGCCCGGTAGGCCAACGGCGCGACGCACTGCCAGTCGGCGAGGTCCACCAAGAGCTCGAGGTCGGGAGTCTCCGTCGCGAGCAGCTCCGCCAACTCCTCACCGCTCGAGTCCTCGTTCAGCGCGCAGCAGTGCGCCAGAACGCGGTACTCACTCCGACAGTGATCGAGAGGCGGAAAAGACATCGAAGGGGAGTTCTCCAGGGCAGGGCTCGCTGCGAAGTCTGCCCCTGGAAGTCTATCCGAGCGCTGGCCGCCCTCAGCGTTGTGGCAGACTCCGGGCTCGTCCCCAGAAATTCAGCGCCTCGCGGTCGCCCGGTGCGACTTCGAGAACCCGGAGGTGTTCGTGGAAGAGCCCAAGGCCCCAGGGAAGGGCTACGCCAACTACGTGTTGGCGGTGCTGGTCATCGTCTATGTCTTCAACTTCATCGACCGCCAGATCTTGTCGATCCTCGCGGAGGACGTGAAGGCTGATCTGGGCCTCGACGACGCGCAGATCGGCTTCCTCTACGGCACGGCCTTCGCTGTCTTCTACGCGGTCTTCGGAATCCCTCTGAGTCGGCTCGCAGACCTCTGGGTGCGCAAGAGCCTGATCGCGGTGGGGCTCGCCTTCTGGAGCGCCATGACCGCTCTCTCCGGGACAGCGCGCAGTTTCGGAAGCCTCGCGGCCTTCCGGATCGGCGTCGGCGTCGGCGAGTCGAGCGCCTCCCCGGCGGCTTTCTCGATGCTCGGTGACTACTTTCCTCCGGCGCGGCGTGCGACCGCCGTGGCCATCTACTCGAGCGGCGTCTACATCGGCGCGGGCCTCGGCATGCTCATCGGCGGTCAGGTCGTCGATCGTTGGAACGGTGCTTACCCCGACATCACAGCGGCCCCCTTCGGGCTCGTCGGCTGGCAGGTGGCTTTCCTGATCGTCGGTCTGCCGGGCCTGCTGATGGCCGTCTGGGTCTGGACGCTTCGTGAGCCGACGCGCGGCGCCAGCGAAGGCATCGTGCAGAAGGTCGAGGAGGTCAACCCTCTGTCGGTTCTGATTCGGGAGATGGCCGCCGTTCTGCCGCCTCTGACGCTGGTCTCGATCTTCCTCGCGGGCGGCGGGGTCAAGGGCGTGATCCTCAACCTCGGGATCGCGGCGGCGCTGGCGCTCGGCGCTTGGGGACTCATCGAGGCTGTCGGTTCCGCCTCGCAGTGGATTGCCCTCGGCCTGGGGCTGTACTGCTTCTTCTCCTGGCTTCAGGGCTTTGCCCTCCGAGACCGCATCACCTTCGGCATGGTCTACAAGTCGAAAGCGATCGTCATCGGCATGATCGGTTTTGCATGGCTTGCCTTCGTCGGCTACGGCTTCGGCTTCTGGATGGCTCCCTACTTCCAGCGGGTGCACGGCGTCAGCGCGGCAGAGGCCGGGTTCATTCTCGGTCTGCCGATCTCGGCCCTGGGCGGCTGGCTCGGAGTGACGGCTGGCGGTGTCCTGTCGGATGTGCTCAGAGCGCGCTACCCGAAGGCCCGGCCCTACGTCGGCATCTTCTGCGCTCTCTCGTCTGTTCCGTTCGGGTTCCTGGTGCTCGCGTCGGAGTCGAAGAACATGGCGTACGTCTTCGCCTTCTTCTTCCAGATCTGTTCGTCCTGCTGGATCGGCTCGGCGGTGGCGATGTCGAACGAGCTCGTCATGCCGCGAATGCGGGCGACCTCGTCCGCCTACTACATTCTGGTGGTCACCTTCATCGGTCTCGCTCTCGGTCCCTATTCCATCGGCCAGGTCAGCACGGTGCTCTCGAGCAGCGGCGGAGACAGTGGCGAGGCGCTGCGCACCGGCATGGGCTACGGTCTCGGCGCCTATCTGCTCGCGGTGCTCTTTCTCTGGATCTCGAGCCGCTTCGTCGTCCAGGAGGAAGAGAGCCGCCTGGACCGCGCCCGTGCTCTCGGGGAGGACGTCTAGAGGCGCCGGGCTCAGCCTTCGGTCGACACGGCAGCCGCTGCGCCGATCCGCTCGACGTTGCGTTCGAGCAAGGCACCGTAGTCTCCGTCGGACGGCGGCGGCAGGAGAGACTCGAGGGACAGTGAACCCTCGGCCTGCTGCGTCGAGAGCTGGAGGAGCGCGTCCCTCGGCTCTGCTCCGAGGCGCCGCACGAGGTAGGCCAGCTCGTCTTCCGAACTCTGAGCGGACGTCCTCTCGACCAGCTGTGAGAACTTCGCGTCGAGGACGGCGAGTCTCTGACGCAAGGCGCTGACCTTCTCGGCGCTCAGGGCCCCCGGCGAAGAGAGACGCGACTCGAGAACGTCGAGCGACTGAAGAACCAGCGCGACGTCCTGCCACGTGTCGGTCAGCGGTTCGGCATGGACGTGCTCGCCTTCTTCGCCGTGACTGTGCCGGGTTCCCTCGCGCTCGATCAGACTCGCCCCTTCGGAAAGATCGATGAGTCGAGAGGACTCGAGGTCGAGCGTGTCCGCCCATCGATCGAGTCCGGCTCCGTGCCGAACGATGAGGTCGGCTTCGATCAGACTCTCCAGTTCGTCCGGCTCGAGCTCACGACCCTCGCCGACCCACAGGGAGGTGCTCTCGACCGCCGGGCCGGCGACTTCGGTGAGCAGCCACGAAGCGGTGGGAGCGAGCGTGACGATGCGGATCGTCGCAGGCGCTGCCTTCGTCTCCGGTGGGTCGGTGGTGGCGACCTCGGCCGTTTCGCTCGAGCAGGCGGACATCACCGTCAGAGCCAGGAGAATCGAGACACAGTTCCCGCGGCGGGACTCTGAGGGAGTGAGCGTCATAGCGGCAGGAGATGGTGCAAGAGGAAGTAGGTTGCCGTGGCCGTCGCGCCGCTGGCGAACAGTGCACCGCAGCAGACCCAGACTATCTCGGCTCCCAGGATCGCCGAGACGCGTGCCCGCGAGGCACCCAGCTCTCGGAAGAGCTGAAGGTCCCGCTGTCGCAGTCGAGCGGTGAGGCCGAGGACAGTACCCACCAGGAGTGTCATGGCGACCGCGATCGCCAAGAAGCCGGCGCCGAGTAGGCGCTGGAGCCGAAGCACGATCTCGAGAACGGACTCGACGATCTTGCGGGGGCGGATCGCCTGCAGATCGCTGCGCAGCGCGATGCTTCCGAGCAGAAGGTCGTGCTGTTTCCGGCTCGACGGAAAGACGAGCAGGGCAGAGATCGGTGCGGCGTCTGGATCCCCGTGGAGATGAAAGCTCTGTCGGCTCTGCGCGTTGAGCTCGGCAAAGAGAAAGATCGCGGCGCTCGCTTCCAAGGTGCCGTCCTCGTCGCCGAGGATGTCCTCGGGCTGAACGGCGTCATGCCCGTGCATGCGGCCATCGAGCGTCCACGCGGTCTTGAGTCCCGTGAACACGGCATCGTCGTCGGCGCTGCGCGTGGACGCCAGGATGCCGACGACTTCGAGCAGAAAGGGATACGCGCCGGACAAGTCGTAGAGGTTGGTGAGATCGTTGCGGAGCCGGTCGCCGACCTCCAGCCTCAGCTCGCGGGCGACCCCCGCTCCGACGACGATCTCTCCAAGCTGCAGAGGCAGGCGACCGCTCTCAGCGGTCAGGCCGCGAACGTCGAAGTAGGAGCGACTCGTCGCGACGATCGGGCGACCCTGCAGCGAATGGCCCAGGTAGATCGGCACCACGAGACCGGGTGACTCGGCCTCGATCGACGTCAGCGTAGCGATCGGAAGTGTCTCGCGCGGTCGACTTCGGAAGTAGAGAGAGGAGAGGGCGAGGTCGTAGTCGTTTCCCGGCGACCCCAGGAGGATCGGGGTCGACTCCGAGCGTGCGAAGAGAGAGCTTTCGAGATGCTGCGTGGAGAGCCAGGTAAGCAAGGGAAGGGAGAAGGCGATCCAGAGCGCGGTCGTCAGCGCTGCTGCCTTGCGCGGCTCGTGGCGGAGGCTCCGCCACGAG
>JBCCLJ010000364.1:0-4515 GCA_039026915.1 Acidobacteriota bacterium | reverse complement strand
GCGCGCAGGCGAGCGCGTGACGGACGCCCTGCTCGAAGCGATCGACGAAACGGCGGCGCTCGAACGGCTGCACGAATTGGGCTGCACCGACGGACTCCCCGTCGTGGTGCCGACGCCGGAGCGCGTCGAACGCATGGTGACCGCCTCCGGTATGGACGCCGTCCTCGAGCTCGGCAGCATGGGGCCCGCCGGCGGCGCGGCGACCGTCGAGAAGATCTGCGCGGCGGCGGTCATGGCGGGCTGCCTACCCGAGCACCTGCCGGTCGTTCTGGCGGCGGTGCAGGCAGTCATGGACCCTGCGTTCGACCTCGCCGAGATGCAGTCGACGACGCATTGCACGGCGCCCCTCATCCTGCTCAACGGCCCGGCGCGGCGCGACTGCGGCGACTTTGCGTCGGGCTTCGGAGCGCTCGGCCCCGGCTTTCGCGCCAACGCCTCGGTCGGTCGCGCTCTGCGGCTCGCGATGATCAACATCGGCGGCGGGCGCCCTGGGGAATCCGACATGGCGCTTTTGGGTCACCCGGGCAAATTTACCTACCTGCTCGCCGAAGCCGAGGAATCTTCTCCCTGGGAGCCGCTCCACGTGTCTCGGGGGTTCGCGGCCGATGAGAGCGCCGTCACCGTGGTGGGTGCCGAGCCTCCGCGCTCGGTGATCTACCAGTCGAACGCCGGTCCGGAGGGAGCGGCGGAGCTCGTCGGTCAGCTGGCCGGAGCTCTCTGCCACAGCAGCACGAACAACGGCGTGATTCGTGGGGGGACGGTGGTCGTGGCGCTCAACCCCGAACACGCACAGATGCTGGCGAACGCGGACTGGAGTCGGCGGAGGGTGCAGGAGGAGCTCTTTGCACGCTGCCTCGCGCGACGTTCCAACTGGAGGTTCCTGCGGCCGGAGCTGGAGTTTTCGCCTGATGACGATCCGTTGGAGCCCTGTTTCGAGAGTCCAGAACAGCTGCTCGTGCTCGTGGCAGGCGGACCGGGTCTGTACTCGGCGGTGATGACGTCGTGGTGCGCCGGTGCCCATCGCAACTCGGCGGTCAGCCAGGGCATCGAGTACGGAGAAGTCTGCGAGTTGCCCTTCGCGCGATCGCGGTGACCGTCTTCGGGCGGATTCTCCGAAACAAGTCGTGAGGGCGACGAAGGTCGCTTGGCGCGATCTGGAAAGAGCGGCTCGCTCTGGGCCGGCCGTTGACCTGGTATCACCCTTGCTCTGTTCTGGATCGACGGTCTTTCTTCAGAATGCTACCGCGCCATAACTTTTTCGTGTAGACTCGGAATATCTTTCCCATGACGCCCAGTTCAACGCCTTTCTCCGACCGATGCCGCTCAGCCCGCGGACTTCTGTGTGCAGGGATTGTGCACATGGCTGTTCTCCTGGTGAACACAGGTGCTGCGGTCGCCGAGGAAAGGAGAGACACTTTCCGGGAGTCACAGAGCGCCGCGGAGAGCACTTTGCGGGAGTCTGGGCGCGAGTCGGAGGAGTCCGGCTTGGTCGACGTCCTGCCGACTCAGCTCCAGGTGGGGTTGCAGTCCTCGTCCAGCGGACCGGCCTTCGCTCCCAATGGAGATCGTCGTGATCTGCGTTGGATGCTCGTTTCGCAGAACGCGCAGCGAGCCGTCTGGCAGGGGCTTCTGGGTGCCCGCCGCGTCCGTGAGCTCGAGCGGGCTCGCTTCGAGATGGACCTGGTCAACCTTCATCACGACCGTGAAATCCGTGAAGACGAGGACTACTTCCGAGACCTTTGCGAAACCGTCGGTCGCTCGGTCGGCAAGGTGCTTCGCGAACGCCTCGAGCGGCGGCTCAACTTCGAAGGCAAGATCGATCGCATGCGCGGTCGGAGCGGCAGCGCGAGCAGCAACGCGTCGTCGAGCGGCCCGTCGCTCGGCTGGCGCTACTCGCCGCGTATCGACGTCGGTTCGAGCAATCGCCTCGGTGTGAAGTTCTCCTTCCGTGACGCCGATCAGAGCTGGCGCTCGCGCTTGACGCTGCAGCTTTCCCACGACTTCGAAGAAGACCTCTACATGAAGGCCGTCTACAACGGTCGCCGTGCCGAGGCTGAGATGCGCTACGTCGCCGACGATCTCGAGTTCGGCGAGACGCTCACCTTCGACGTCCGCTTCGGGCTCGGCTCGCTGCGTCGCTCGCGGTAGTCGCGTACTCAGCGGCCTGCTCGGTCCCTGCGTCGACGAGGCGCAGGCGGGCCCAAAGGTAGGATAGACGCTCGCAAAAGGAGGCACCGTCATGCATGCACGCTCTCTCTTCGTCGTTGCAGCTCTGGCTCTTCCCGGGGTCGGCTTCGCACAGCAGACCTGGGCCGAGAGGCTCGGTTGGGACAAAGGAGATCGGGTCGTCATCCTGCACGTCGACGATGCGGGCATGTCCCACGACTCGAACGCCGGGACGTTCCGTTCGATGCAGCAGGGTTCGGCGAACTCGATGAGCGTGATGATGACGTGCCCCTGGGTTTCAGAGCTCGTAGCAGGGCTGAAGGCCGACCCGAGTCTCGATGCGGGGCTGCATCTGACGCTCACCTCGGAGTGGAGGGGCTACTGCTGGGGACCGCTCGTCGGCAAGGACGCGGCTCCCGGACTGGTGGACGAGCGCGGCTGCATGTGGCGCAGCGTCGCACAGGTCGTGGCGAACTCGAACCCGACCGAAGTGGAGGCCGAGGTCAGGGCCCAGATCCGGCGCGCTCGGGAGCTCGACTTCGAACCGACGCACCTCGACTCGCACATGGGCACTCTCTTTGCCAAACCCGAGTTCCTCGATGTCTATCTGCGCGTCGGCATGGACGAGCAGATCCCGGTGATGTTCCCGGGCGGTCACAACACGTACCTCCGCAAGCAGTACGAAGAAGACGGGACGCCGACGGACATCCTGGAACTCGCGGGTGATCTCGCCGAGACCGTCTGGGATGGCGGACTCCCGGTGCTCGACGATCTGCACAACACGAGCTACGGCTGGAAGCCGGCGGGCGGCCGAGGATCCTCGCGCGAAGCATGGCGGGAGATGAAGGTCGAGCGCTACATCGAAGCACTGCGCGGGCTGGAGCCGGGAGTCACGATGGTCATCATGCACGCCACTGATACGAGCCCCAACTTCGCCTTCATCTCCGACTCGGGACCGACTCGCCAGGGCGACGCCGACGCGATGGCCGATCCGCGCATCGCACTGTTGATCGAGGAGGAGGGCATCCTCCTGACCACCTGGCGCGAGCTGATGGAGCGGCGCCGCGCCATCGGCTCTCTTTCGCGATAGTCGCGACGCCGAGGCGCGGCGATCGATCAGGGACAGGTGGCGAAGGCCGACGTGTCAGTCACCGCGTTTGCGGGCTGGCCCAGAGAGTTGGTGTACACCTCGCTGGTCTCGGCCTGCGTATCGGTGATCGTGAGCTCGAACTCGACGTCCGTGGTCGCTGCGAAGAACACCCAGTAGTGGTTGTTCACGGGGCAGCCGTTGAGGACCTTGATCAGCATCTCGGCGTTGTCCTCGTCGAAGAAGAAGAAGAGGCCCGAGTCCTCCTTGCCGATGTCGATGATCTTGCCGGTACCGGTCGATCCGTCGCGGATCCTCCAGGTCACCGAGGCCTGGAAGCGGTCGTCGGTGCCGAGACACAGCACCTCCTCCGAGCCCGTGCAGCCGGTGCCGTCGTCGTCGAGGAGCGAGACCGTGGCCGTACTCGGGTTGCCGAGGTCGGCGCCGCCCGTTGGCGAGCTGAGTGCGGCGGAGAAGGACTCTACGCCCTCGGTGTCGAGGTCGTCGATCAGCTGTACCGTGATCGTTCGCGACGAGCTGTCGCCGTCGGCCCAGTCGAGCGTTCCGAACTGCGACGTGAAGTCGCTGACCTCCTGAGCAGAACCGCTGGCCGTGGCGAAGGCGACCGAGACGGCTCCGTCGGTCCCGCCGACGCGCTCGACCACGAGGTCGACGCTACCGTCCGCTTCGCTGGCGCTGTAAGAGGCCGCGCTGAACTGCAGCGTGCCCGGAGACGACACCGTGGCGTCGTTGTCGATGATGCGGATCGTTCCTGCGGCGAGTGCTCCGATCGTCGCTCCGC
Source organism: Acidobacteriota bacterium (assembly GCA_039026915.1). Lineage (GTDB taxonomy): Bacteria > Acidobacteriota > Thermoanaerobaculia > Multivoradales > Multivoraceae > JBCCLJ01. Next base: position 460 of record JBCCLJ010000364.1, on the reverse strand, counting down.
CCGTCGCTCTCGACAGGAGGAGATTGATCGATTCGGTGCTCTCCGTGGCGGAATCGTCGTTGATCGGGACGTTGATCGTCTGGTTGGAGGCGTCGCCGTCGCCCCAGGACAGCGTGCCCGTCGTCGCGGTGTAGTCCGCGCCCGCCGTCGCCGAGCCGTCGGACGTCTCGATGTCGACGGTCACCGCGCCGTCCGTGCCACCGGTGCGCTGCACCGTGACGGTCGCCGCTCCGCCTCCTTCGCTGACGTCGGTCGCGGCCGACGCCAGCTGAACCGACCCGGGTGCGGCGGTCGAGGCCGCCTCGATCGTCAGTCGGGCCACCATGCCCACGCCCTCGTGGGGCTCGCAGACATAGTCGATGATGTCGGCCGAGTTGAACGTGCGCGTGAACTCCCAGGCGGCGCCGGACGGGTTGCCGTCGCCTCCCTCGCCGTCGCAGCCGTTGGCGCAGCGGAAGCG
>JBCCLJ010000363.1:0-4525 GCA_039026915.1 Acidobacteriota bacterium | reverse complement strand
CCCTCCTCGGAGGATGGAACGCGCGTTCTCGTCGAGCGTCTTTGGCCACGCGGAGTCTCGAAGGACCGTGCTTGCGTCGACATCTGGTCGAAAGAGACGGCGCCGTCGAAGGAACTGCGGCACTGCACGCGCCGGAACGTTGGGATGAGTTTCGCGCTCGGTACCGCCGCGAGCTGGAAGACTCGTCCCAGGCGGTTGCCGGACCTTGTCCGAGAGGGCCCGGTGACCTTCGTTTTCGCCTCCAAAGAAGAACGATTCAACAACGCAGCGGCCCTGAGGGAGCTCCTGCTGGAGAGGCTCGAGGAGTGAGCATGGTGACGACTGGGGCGGGGCGGTGGCGGACATTCGACTCGTGGCCTCGTATCCGCCCAATGCGCTGCAGGGTCTCGACGTCATCGAAGGAACCCCGATCCTCGACCCCAAGCCGGTGCTGCGTGAGTTTCTACCGCGCACGCCGGTGCGCCAGCCCTCGTGGCCGGGCGAGCTGATGGAGCACTACTGGAGGGTCGAGGACTGAAACGCGGCCGGCCTTTCGCCGGGGCGAGGAAGCCGACCGCGTTCGCGGAAGTCGTCGCCGCGGCACCGTCAAAACGGCCCTCGCTCAGGCAGCACCGCCGCAAGCGGCGAGCGGAGTTTCGAGGAGCTGGTCGCCGCGCACGAAACGTGGTCCCTTCTGGACCCGGGTCTGAGAGGAATCCTCTCCTGGGCTTACTGGAGCGCTCGGAAGGAGGGAAGGTCGTCGACGCGTCGTGGGTCGACCTTGCTCCTCTCGGGAGCGGTGTTCTCTGGCCCGAACCTCGCGAACGCAAGCGTTGCGGTCGAAGCCGCGTTCGATGGATCGCCTGCGTCGTTTGCTCCGCCGGCAGCACGACGCAGCCTGTCGAGGGCTCATGGCCTCACTGCCGAGTAGCATGACCACATGAAGGTCTACTCAGCACCACGGACCCGTTCTCTCCGCGTCGTCTGGCTCCTCGAAGAGCTCGGAACCTCTTATGAGCTCGAGACCGTCGAGTTCAAGCCGACGTCTTCGGAGTTCTTCATTCAGGACACACCGACGGGCAAGATCCCGACGCTCGTCGACGGCGAGGTCGTGCTGGCGGAGTCGGGCGCGATCCTCGAGTATCTGCTGGAGCGTTACGGTGAGGGGAGCGGCTTGGCTGCGGAGATCGGCTCTCCGGAGCGTGGGCAGTACCTCCAGTGGATGCACTTCGCCGAAAGCACCGCTTGGGTGCCCATCGGCAACGTCGTCTGGCTCGGCCTCTACCGCGAAGGACGTGACGGGCCGGAGCTCCTGGCCGACGCTCGATCGCGCGCCGCGCGCTCCCTGCGTTTCGTCGAAGAGCAGCTCGGCGAGCAGGACTTTCTGCTGACGGGCGGGTTCAGCGCGGCGGACATCATGATGGCGTTCACGCTCGGCGTCGCGCAGCGTCTCGAACTGATGGACGTCGACGCGCATCCGCGTTTGCTGGGCTACCTCCAGCGGCTCATGGCACGCGACGGCTTTCGGCGCGCCGCGGCGCGCGGTGGAGGTTTCGATTGAGGGCGGCGGGTCTCTCGCTGGCGGCTTGCCTGGGCGCCTTCCTCTGGCAGTCCGCCTCGAACGCGCAGGACCTGCCCGGCGAACGCCACGTGTACAAGGTGGTCGAGCGCCCGCTGTCGCTGCACCTTCTGAAGCCCGAGTCCCAGGGTCCTGACGTTCCTCTCGTCGTCTTTTTTCACGGCGGGGCCTGGCGGCAGGGAACCCCCGCGCAGTTCGCTCCTCACGCTCGCTACCTGAGCAGTCGGGGCGTTGCCGTCGCGCTGGTGGAGTACCGTCTGCAGTCGACCGACGGTACGACGCCTTACGAAGCGACCGAGGATGCGCGCTCGGCGATGCGCTGGCTGCGCTCCAAGGCGCCCGAACTGGGTGTGGATCCCGACCGCATGGTCGCAGGAGGCGGCTCGGCAGGAGGTCATCTGGCCGCCGCCACGGCGACGGCGCGCGGTGTCGATGCCTCTGGAGACGACGCGAGCGTCTCGTCAGCGCCGCAGGCGCTGCTGCTCTTCAACCCGGCGCTCGACACGACGCGCCTTCCGCCGCGCTTCGGGCTCGACGAGGAACAAAAGCTCGAGATCTCGCCGCTGCAGCAGGTCGTGCCGCAGCTGCCTCCCACGCTGATCTTTCACGGAACCGCTGACACGACGGTTCCTCTCGCCACGGCGCAGGCTTTCGTGGAGGCGATGACGGCGGCGGGGAACCGCGCTGAGCTCGTGCCTTATGCCGACCGACCGCATGGCTTCTTCAACTTCGGTCGGGCCAGCGGTCCCGCAGCGGTCAGCGAGGACTTCTTCGACACCCTCGAGCGCTGCGATCGCTTTCTCGAGAGCCTCGGCTACGTCGCCGGCGAGCCGCAGGTGCGAAGCTTCGATTTTAGTGGCGCCGGACCCACCGACGACGCTCGCTGAGCGCTCATCCCAACCCGAACGAGGAGCTGCCGATGTTGGAACTCAGGCCGAACTGCGAGACCTGCGATGCTGATCTGCCGCCGGATTCGATCAAGGCGCGCATTTGCACCGACGAATGCACCTTCTGCTCCGACTGTGTCGACGGGTTTCTCCGCAACGTCTGCCCCAACTGCGGAGGCGGCCTCGAGTGCCGACCGATCCGCCCCCGCGTCGCCCGTCGTCCGGGCGTGAGCCTCGAGCATCAGCCGGCGTCGCAGAAGAGGGTGCACACGAAGCACTCGCGCGAAGAGCTCGACGCGTTCGCCGCGAGCGCCGCTGACATCGATCCGCGAGATCGGTGAGCTTACGCGTCACGCGTCAGGCGGCGCCGTTTCGTTGGCGGAGGAGCGATCGCTGGTGGGAGGACGCCTTTCTTCGAGTTCTCGGTCGCAAGCTGAGTCTGACCGCGGAGGAGATCGAGAAGGTCGCCGGGCGTGCCGGCGAGTTCTTTGAGCGCAGTCGAGAGAGCGCGGAGGACCCACCGGGCCAGCTCCTTCTGCTCCTCGCCTGCTCGGTGCTCGCTGCGGACGTCGTTTTGCGAGGCGCCGAGAGCGAAAGGGTTCGCGCTGCGATCGGCGGAGCTCTGGTCGAGCCCGGCGCCGGTGTGGCCCGCACGATGGTGCGCCTCTCGCTGGCGTGGCCCTCCTGGCGAGGCCGACGAGACCCTCTGGTGGTTCTGCGGCGTTCGACGCGGGCGCGAGTCAAAGACACCTATGGCTCGTTCTTCGATTTCGGCGAGGAGATCCACTCCGAACGTTTCGTCTCGATCGTCGAGCGCTGCGGCCTTCTCGAGTTCTTCACCGAGCACGGTCGACCGGAGCTCACCGCTCTTTTTTGTGCCTGGGATGCCGAGTGGACGGGCGCCCTCGAAGAAGATCGTCATGGAGTGAGGTTCGACCGCCCGACCACCCTCCTGGAAGACGGCGTGCCCTGCCGCTTCGAATTCACCCGGGTCGCCGGCGACGGGCCGTCGGGTCGACGCAACGGCGCTCGATGACGTAGGCTTCAGGCGGCCTATGCTTGTTTGACCACTTCCTTTCTCGATCCTCGCTCGGCGAAGTCTGGCTTCGCTCGCAGCGCACGATGAGCGACCGTCACGGCGCCGACCTCCCCTCAGGTCCGCCGAGTCGGACTGCGCCGCGAAGCGGCGCGCGCCGGGCCGTTCCGGCACGACGGGGAGCGTCCCTCCTCGAAGGAAGACAAGTCAATGAAGGAAGAGTCGACCTCACTCGAATCCTGGGGCTGGAGAAAGCCGTTGCAGCGACAGCTCGAGTCGCTGCGTGAAGAACATGGAGACGACCTCGCCCCCGAGCGCGTCCTCTTTGCCGCTCGCGGTCACTACCGCGTCCTGACACGCGAGGGAGAAGCCCGCGGCGAGGCCGTGTCGCTGCTGAGTCAAGGGGGGCGTGCGTCACCGGCGGTGGGTGACTGGGTTCTCGTCGAACGGCTCGAAGCCGACCACGTGCGTCTGCGAGCGATCTTCGATCGCGCCAGCCTGCTGTCGCGTCGTGCGGCGGGGCGCGAGACGAAGGAGCAGCTCGTCGCGGCCAACGTCGACACCGTGTTCGTCGTCATGGGGCTCGACGGCGACTACAACCTTCGGCGCCTCGAGCGCTTCGTCGTCATGGTGCAGGAGAGTGGTGCCCAACCGGTCGTCGTTCTGACCAAGTTGGATCTCTGCCGGGAGTCTGCGGAACGCCGCGCCGATGCGATGGGCGTTGCGCCCGGTGTACCGGTCGTGTGCGTTCACGCTCTCGCGGACGAGGGCCTCGGCCCCCTGCGCTTCTACCTGCAGTCGGGCGACACCGTGGCCCTCATCGGCTCGTCCGGTGCGGGAAAGTCGACGCTGATCAATGCTCTCGCAGGGGAGGAAGTCATGAAGACGGGCTCGGTCCGCGACGGCGACGATCGCGGGCGACATACGACGACCCATCGTGAGCTCCTGCGGCTTCCCGGAGGTGGCCTGATCGTCGACAACCCGGGAGTCCGTGAGGTTCAGCTCTGGATCGGTGAGGAGACCGTGGAGGAAGCCTTCCTCGAT
>JBCCLJ010000362.1:0-4617 GCA_039026915.1 Acidobacteriota bacterium | reverse complement strand
GGTCTCGAGAATCAACGAAAGACTGGCAACGTACCCGCTGGGCGAGGCCCGGATCCTCGAATTCGAGAGTGCGACGGGCGAAGCACTCAAGGGCACTCTGCTGCTGCCGCCGAACTACGACGAAGGCGAGCGTCTGCCGACGGTCGTGTGGGTGTACGGCGGCGCTCGCGGCTCCGAATCGCTGCACCGCTTTGGCCTCCGAGACGGGCCTACCTTCAACATGCACCTCTTGGCGACGCGCGGCTACGCGGTGTTCTTCCCGGACGCTCCGCTCGAGACGGGACGCGTCACCGAGAGCCTCGTGGCCACGGTTCTGCCCGGCGTGGAGGCGGCGATCGAGCAGGGCTTCGCCGACCGGAATCGCCTGGCGATCATGGGGCAGAGCTATGGCTCCATCAACGTGCTGGCGCTGCTGACCAAGACCGAGCTCTTCAGCGCCGCCGTCATCAGTGCGGCGATCCTGCACCCCGATTTGGCCACCGACTACCTGCGCTCGACCGGCTACTACGAGAAGGGCCAGGGCAACATGGGCGGCACGCTTTGGGAGCATCCCGAGCGCTACCGGAGCAACTCGCCCCTCTTCGACTTCCCTCAGATCAGCACTCCGCTGCTCATCGGCCAAGGGGACCAGGACGGCGACCTGGTGCCTTCCGAAGCCATCTTCACTGGCCTCGAGCGGCTCGGAAAGAAGGTCGAGTACCGGCTCTACCGGGGCGAGGAGCACGTCATCACGCGTCCAGCGAACGTCCGAGACTTCTGGGAACGCCGACTCGAGTTCCTGGCGGAGCATCTCGATCTCGAGGTGGATGCCAGCGGGCGGGTCACGGCTCGTTAGTGCGAGAGAGCCCTAACTGTCGCGAGGGGGCTCTCTTGCGGACGAGTCCGCGGTCGACGCTCAGGCCTGCGCGGCCAGCGGCACGACGTTCTCACCGAACTGCTCGAGCCGGTCCATCCCTTCGGGACCGGCAAAGAAGAAGCCGGGCACCATGATGCGGTCGACGCCGATCGATGCCATCTGCTCGACGCCGGCTGCGGGGTCAGCCATCTGCGCGCCGAAGATGGCGTTGATCGCCAGGGTCTTCGGATCGCGACCGGCCTCTTCCGCTGCCTGACGCACGCGGCCGACCAGGGCACGGAGGCGCTCGAAGTCGCCCTCGCCCGGAAAGTAGCCGTCGGCCAGACGCACCGCGCGACGCACCGCCGCAGGAGAGTCGCCGCCCACCAGGATCGGGATGTTGCCGTTCACAGGACGCGGGCTGCAGGTCACCTTGGGGAAGTCGACGAACTCACCGTGGAACTCGGCGTGCGGACCGGCCCAGAGGGCGCGCATCGCTTCGATGTACTCGTCGTTGCGAGCACCGCGGCGTGCCCAGGGCACGCCGAGCGCATCGAACTCTTCCTTGAGCCAGCCGACGCCGAGACCGAGCTCGACCCGGCCGCCGCTCAAGTGATCGAGCGTTGCCAGCTCCTTGGCGAGTACGAGTGGATTGCGCTGCGGCACGATGAGGATGCAGGTGCCGAGCTGCAGCGTTGGCGCGGCGGCCGCCACATAGGCCAGCCAGATCAGCGGGTCGGGGATCGGCGTGTCGGGCTCCGCCGGGATCTTGCCGTCTTCGGTGTAGGGGTACTTCGAGTGAATGCTGTCCGGGAGCACGACGTGCTCGCCGCCCCACACCGAGTCGAAGCCGAGCTGCTCGGCTCTGCGACAGATCTCGAGCGCGGGCGCTCCGTCGAATCCGATGCTGCTGGCGAATGCGAGTCCGACTTTCATGGAGCCTCCGTTCTCTGGCGACGCGGTTGTGCGATGCTCGACCGACACTCTCACAACAGACCTGATTCCTAGCCCGGCAGCCGTTCCGTCGTCGAGCGGCCGTCGGAGACGCGAAGGAGACTGCCATGACACGAGACGCCTGGGTCGAGATGCCCACCGAGTCGGACATCCGCGCGGCGCGCACGGAGAAGAGCCCCTACGACTTCGGATTCGTGCCGGCGATGGGGCGATTGCTGATGACGCATCCCCGCATCGGCGGCGCCTTCGGCGCTCTCTTCGGCCAGATCATGTTCGTGCCCGGCGTGCTGAGCCGCGCAGAGAAGGAGCTCGTCGCCGGCGTCGCAGCGGCCGCGCAGGACTGCTTCTACTGAACGCAGTCTCACGCAGAGTTTCTGCGTGTCGAAGGCGGCAGCCACGACCTCGTCGAAGCGATCAAGGCCAAAGGCTGGCAGGAGCTCGACTCCTTGAGCGACCGCGAGCGCGCTCTGTGCACCGTCGCCCACAAACTGAGCGGCACGCCGACACGCATGGTCGAGGAGGACTGGCAGCCCCTGCGGGACCTCGGCTTCGATGACGAAGGTTGCCTCGAGGTGGCCCACGTCGTCGGTATCTTCAATCACCTGACGAGGCTCGCCGATGGCTTCGGGCTCCAGCTCGACACAGGTACGCACGAGGCGTCGAAGACCGGTGCCACGCTGGTGCGGGAGTGACGCCAGATCCGTCTCAGTCAAGGAAGTCAGGACGGCAACGGGCTCGTCGGCCATGAAGAGAGCGACCCAAAGACGCCTGATCGTGCCCGTCGTCGCTCTGCTGACTCTCGCCCTCGCCGGATTCATCCTGCTGCGCAACGCGTTCTACGGCGGAGTTCCAGGCGCCGTGGGCGAGCAGCCGAAGCCGTCGACAGCAAGGGAAGGCAAGGTCGGAAAGGTCGTCGCCTACGTGGGCGCGACGCTCCTCGACGGCACGAGAGCACAGCCGCTCGAAGGCGCGACCTTGCTCGTCGAAGGAACGAGGATCGCCGCGGTCGGCACGAACCTCGAACTTCCCAACGGAGCTGAAATCGTCGATCTGTCAGGCCAGTGGATCATCCCAGGGCTGATCGACGCTCACGTCCACTTCATGACGTCGGGCCGGCTTTACACCCGGCCAGGCTTCTTTGACCTCACGGACAAGGTGCCCTACGAAGACGAAGTGCGCTGGATCCAAGACAACGTCAGCCAGACGTTGAACGCCTTTCTCTGCTCCGGGGTGACGAGCGTCCTGTCACTCGGTGGCCCGAGCCTCGAGTACGAGACACGCGAGCTGACCGCCACGATGCACGACGCACCGAGTGTTTTCCTCGGGCACGGCGTCATCACGCACGCGCCTCCGGTCATCGCCGAGAAGATCATTCCGCCCTGGGACGGCGAGCTCACGATCCGGCCCTCCATGACCGTCGAAGCAAGCGTCGCGCACGTGCGTGAAGCGGTGGCCCGTCATGCCGACCTGGTGAAGACGGCCGTCGACGACCGGGGCAGCGTCGCGCTCTCTTCCATTCTCCGGCTCGCCGACTGGCGCAAACTGCAGGGCGCCATCGTCGACGAGGCGGCGAAGCACGGACTACGTGTGACGACGCATGCTCATGCTCTCGAGTACGCCCGCGGGATGATGGAGCTCGGCGCCGCCAGCCTGCAGCACATCCCCACCGACGAGCCGATCGACGACGAGTTCATCGCGCTCGCCAAGGAGAAGGACGTCATCGTCGTGCCGACGCTTGCCCTCGGTCGGCGCACCTTCGTCGAGCTGATCACCAAGGACATCGATCTCCTGCCGATCGAGAAGACCTGCGCCGTTCCCGGCGTCGTCGAGTCCTGGTACGACGGAATCCCTGACGCGGCCCGACAGGCAGCGGCCGCCTACGCTCGACGGTGGGAAACGGCGCGCGCCAATGCCAAGGCGCTCTTCGACGGCGGCGTGACGCTCGCCGTGGGCACCGACGTTGGCATGATCGGGCTCGCTCCCGGACCGTCGATCCACCTTGAGCTCAAGGCGCTGAGTGAGGTCGGCATCCCCAACGACTACCTCATTCGCGCCGCGACTTTGTACGCCGCCCGAGTCGCTGGAAAGGAAGAAGACTACGGCACGCTGGAACCAGGCAAGTTCGCTGACTTCCTGGTGCTCGACGCCGACCCGCTGCAGGACATCGGCAATCTGCAGAAGATCCAGCAGGTTGTGAAGTTCGGCCGGGTTTTCGCGCAAGAAGAGCTGTTGCCCGAGAGCTGAGCGACCCTCACGAGGCTCTCTCACGACGCATGCCGAAGACGCCGTTGAGGTAGTGCGTCGCGCGTCCACCCTCGTTGCCCCAGAAGGCGACGTCCCACCCTCGGTTGCCGCCCATCGCGGGGTCCCGCGGAAGGAAGCGATCGTCTCCGAGAGGAATCAGCTCGGACTCGAGCGCCGCGCCGGCCTCCAGCCGGGCCATGAGACGGCCGTCGCGAGCCGTCACGCTCAAACGGTTGCCGACGGCAACGTACTCGCCTACGTACCGATCGAGCGTGGCGTCGACCGGCTCGATGTTCTCGGGCTTCGGCATCTTCGGCTTCTCGATGCCGAAGGTCTCCGGGAAGAGCGTGTCGAAAACGGTGTCGGCGAGCGGGTAGCCCTGAGTCGGCACGTTCGAGATCGTCGCCGCAGCGACGTTGCGGTTCGGGCACCAGAGGAGCAGAGAAGAACCACCGGTATTGGTCCCGCTGTGGCCGAGAACGATCTCTCCGCCCCAGCGCTTCCAGTAGGGCCCTGTGCACCACTTCTGGGCCATGAGCCGGGTCGGCAAAGAGACCGCGGGCGTCTGCATCGTCTCGACAGCG
>JBCCLJ010000361.1:0-4625 GCA_039026915.1 Acidobacteriota bacterium | reverse complement strand
GGACTTCCCAGCGGACCAGGGCCCCGCCTTCACTCAGGTCATCGGACTGCGCGATCACCTCGTCTACTTCCGCAGCGATGACGAGCACGGCCTCGAGCCAAGAGCAATCGACACACCGTCCACCTGCACGTCCTCACCCACGACTCTCTGCCTCGGCAACAACCGCTTCCGCGTCGACGTCACCTGGAGCGACTTCCAAGGCGGTACCGGCGCGGGTCGCTCTGTTCCTCTGACCGAAGACACCGGCAGCTTCTGGTTCTTCGATCCCGACAACCTCGAGCTCATCGTGAAGGTGATCGACGGCACCGCGATCAATGGCAATCACTGGGTCTTCTACGGAGCGCTCTCCGACGTTGCCTACGAGCTTCGCGTCACCGACACCGAAACGGGACGCACGGCCACCTACTCGAACCCCGCCGGTACTTTCGGCAGCCAAGGCGACATCGACGCACTGTCCGGGCTCGGCGGCAAGACGTTCGCCAGCGAGAGCGCTCCCCTCAGCGCGCCCGCCGTCGCCACCGCACCCTCGACCCCCGGCACCTGCACGACGACGCCCACCACGCTCTGCCTCGCCGACCGATTCGAGGTGAGCGTGGACTGGACCGACTTCCAGGGCGGCACGGGAACCGGCCGCACTCTGCCGCTGACCACCGATACGGGGAGCTTCTGGTTCTTCGATAGCGAGAACATCGAGCTCGTCCTCAAGACCATCGACGGCACGGCGCTCAACGGGCGCTTCTGGGTCTTCTACGGCGCTCTCTCCAACGTCGCCTTCGAGATCACCGTCACAGACACCGAGACCGGGGCGGTGAAGACCTACAGTAATCCGTCGGGGACCTTTGCCAGCAACGGAGACACGCAGGCCTTCTGAAACGAATCGAGGCAGCTCGGCCGGAGCCGAGCTGCCTCACGGAGTTTCGCCTCGACGCCACTTCAGAGCCTGAGAATCAGCGCGAGAAGCAACGCCGCCGTGACGATTCCGAGGACGGTGCGAATCTGATTCCAGCGGTTCCACCTCCGCTCGAAGACCCTGCGAGCGTCCACGACGGCCTCTTCCGGCAGAGATCGCAGATCGAGCGCCTGTAGCTGGTTGTTGAGCGGCACGTTGATCGTCGCCGTGGGGATCTGCACGCCGCCGACGAAGAGCACCGCCGCGCCGACGAGGAGCACGCGATCGAGGCCATCGAGTCGACCGAAGCCAAGGGCGGTGGTGGCCAGGAGCGCCACCGCGGAGCCCAGCCAAACCAGCAGAAAGAGAGGCTGGCCGTTCTGGATCACGCGGTCCGCCGCCTGGAAGCTGACCAGAAACTCGCGGTCCGAGAGCGATCCTGTCCCCGGCATCACGATGCAAGCGAAGGCGAACGTGAAGCCGGCGACGAGCGCGACGAGGAGGCAAGCGGTGAGCAAGCCGAACTGAAAGAGGTCCATTGCCTGATCTCCCAAGGGTTCAGACCGCTTCGGCCCAGGCGCCGGTCGCTGCGACGTCGCGCGCATAGTCGGCAAAGTCGCGTGGAGGCCTGCCCAGGGCGCGCTGCACGCCGTCGGTGAGATGGGCGTTGCGACCGTCGAGCACCGTCGCGAAGAGATAGTCCAGCAGCCAGACGACATCCTTGGGCGCTCCGGAGTCGCGCACGCCCGCGACGAAGGCGTCGTGCGGAACGGGGACGTACTCGATCCGTCGGCCGGTCGCGGCGGAGAGATCCTGCGCGACGTCGTCAAAGGACATGAGACGCGGCCCGGTCACCTCGTACAACTCTCCCGCGTGACCCTCCTCCGTCAGCGCGGCCACCACCACATCGGCGATGTCGTCGACGTCGACGAACGGTTCGGGCGTGCTGGCGGCCGGCAGGACGAGCTGGCCCGCGAGCACCATGTCGGCGAACGCACCCTCGGAGAAGTTCTGATCGAACCAGCTGGCGCGCACGATCGTCCAGTCGGGCTGCCCTTCCTGCACGATGCGCTCGCAGGCCTGCGCCTCTTCTTCACCGCGCCCGGAAAGCAGAACGAGGCGGCGCACACCGTGGGCCTCGGCCTGCGCGACGAAAGCGCGGATAGCGTCCGTCGCACCGGGCACCGCAAGATCCGGCGCAAAGTTGATGTAGACCGCTTGAACGCCTTCGAGGCACGCGTCCCAGCCCTTTTCGTTGCTCCAGTCGAAGGAAGGCACGGCCGACCGTGAGCCCTTGCGCACCGGCACTCCGGCCGCTTCCAGACGCTCGACGATGCGGCGGCCCGTCTTGCCGGTTGCTCCGAGGACCAGTGTGAGTCCCTGCGTTGAGTTCGTTGCTTGCTGTCGATCCATGACTCGGCTCCTTCTTCGAGTGGTTCGTCGACGTCCGTCGCCGACGAAACGAACTGTAGGAAGGGAGGCTGGGCGCGGTCTTGCCAGGGGGCGCCAAAGACTTGTCTCTGCGCGCCAAAAGCCAGCGAGATGAGACCCGAGGAGCCGGTCAGGTGGCGCGGAGCCGGTAGGAGCGCGGCGTCTGCCCCTCCCAGCGCCGGAACGCTCTGCTGAAGCTGCTCTGCTCTGCAAACCCGGTCATGAAGGCGATCTCGAGCAGCGACGAGTCCGTCTCGCGCAGCATGCGCCGTGCCAGGCGCCGCCTCGCTTCGTCGACGACCGACTGGTAGGAGATGCCGCGCTCCGAGAGGCGGCGCTGCAGAGTGCGGCCGCTCATTCCCAGGCTGCGTGCGATATCGGAGAGCGCGGGAACGCCCTCGCTCAGCGCTCGAGAGATCTCGAGCTGCAGCTTTCGATCGAGCTGACTCTCGTCGTCAGCCTGCTCCACCTCGGCGGCCAGATGGGTGTCGAAGAACCGGAGCATGTCCGGATCGCCCAGCCGGTTCGGGGTGGCCAGCATCTCGGCGGAAACGAGCAGCGCGTCGCAGTCCGCGGAGAAGTGGACCGGGCAGCCGAAGTGCTCCTCGTGAGCCAGGGAAGACGCGGGCACCGAGTGACGGAAGAAGACCGCTCGCGGCCGGAAATCACCCGACGAGGCCTCGTCACTGATCGAAGCGAGGCTGGCAATCGACGCCTCATTCGAGAGCCGCAGGCCGAGGCTGCGCTCGCCTCGGCGCCGCAAATGCAGAAAGGCGCCCTCTTCGGCCGGCTCGACCTCGTAGGTCGTCACGTTCGTCAGGACGCGTCCGTAGCGCTCGGCGCGGTCGTAGGATCCCTGAAGATCGGCGGCCGCCTTCCACGCGAGACCGAAGGTCCGGTAGTCCGTGCAGCGCATCGAAGCACCGACACGCAGCGGCAAGGATCGACCGTCCGCGTCGGCCGCGGCGCAGCGAGCGAGGAACTCGTAGTACTCAGGGGCCGAGAGCATTCGGGAAGGGTCCACCGAAGCCTCCGAATCGAGGCCGACCGAGGCCAAGAGCTCTCCGCGAAGCTCAGCAGGCTCCACCTGACGGACCACCTTGTGAGCGAAGAGGGAGGTGATGCGTCCTTTGAGGGCTTCGCTCATGGACGAAGTCTAGCTGTGCGGTTCTGAGATCGCCCAAGTCAGAGTCGCTGCTTGCGCGGCATAGGCCTACGGCGAAGTGGGGCGTTTGCCGATGGGCCTGAACTGTCGCCTGGTTCGGTTCCAAACGATGGGCAATCAGGACAAGCGAAGAAAAGGAGCGCAAGACGCTGCGCAACGGAAGCGAGGCCTTCTTTCCGCAAGGCTGCCTACCGCCCGGCCTGCCCTACGTTGCCGAGAGTATCGCTCCCGACGGCTAGAGACTGCGCCGTCAGCTCGTCAGAACGCTGAGACGCCTCGAGGCCATGGAGCTCCGGGGCCGAGCCTCGTCCGAGCAACGCGAAAGGGCGCAAGAGTGCGCCGATTGGCCACAAGCGGGTAACGACCGCTGCTGAGCTGGACGGCGACAAGAAGCGCTGAGCGTGCCAGCTCGCTCTCTCCTCTCTACAATCGTCTGGTACCTAGTTGCGGAATCTCTATCTCCTCTTCTCAGAGACCTCCTACTTCTTGACAGCGGACGCGAGCTCTTTCAGGTCGTCATCCTCCGAATGAGCCGCGAGCTCAAGAAATGCATTTCTACAGACTTCGGCCACTTCGATCTGGCCGGCCTCTGAATATGCTTCGAACATTGCCAAGTGCAGCAAAGGATCGGCGTCGCCAAGACTCTGTGCCTTCCCGTACAAGGAGGCTGCAAGAGCGTGCTGTCCAAGATGGGACGCCAGTGTCCCAGCGTGTCGGGCCAATCGGGAGCCTTCGTCGGCAGTGAACCCGCCGCCATCAAGAGCCTCACTCAGGAGATCAAGACCGGCTCGGCGGTGACCCAAGTAGGCAAGGTCCAAGGCCTCCCGAAGTAGCTTCGCCGCACTCATGTCACAAAAGGGCTTTGACAGCAGGTCGTGCAGGCAAAGCAGCAGCTCTGCCGACGCGTCCTCAGTGCAGCGATGATACAAAATCTACTCCGCCATCGTCGTCAGCCATGAGGGAGCAGGCGGTTCCAGGTGATTGCCCGTGCCCGAGCACCCCCGGTGGGTCGGCGTCACGATCAGCCGCAAGGGCCAGGACACAGCTTGCGTCTCTTCTCTTCGATGGGACGCAAACTCCGCGGCTGCTTTGCCGGCCGACTCGTCGAGGTCACCACGAGGACCTTCCAAGGCCGATTTC
>JBCCLJ010000360.1:0-4688 GCA_039026915.1 Acidobacteriota bacterium | reverse complement strand
TCTTCGGGCTCAAAGGGTGGTTTCTGCTTCATGGGGAGGCGGCGCCAAGTCGGACCCGATCCTGTCCGAGATCCGTTCTCAGCTCCAGACCGAAGCGAACGGTAGTCTTGACTTCGACCACTGCCATGACCCCTACCTCCTCAGCAAACGACCGAGCGATCGTCGTCACGGGTGCGTCGACCGGTATCGGTGAAGCGTCGGCTCGAGCTCTGGCCGCTCGGGGCTTCCGCGTCTTTGCCGGCGTGCGCAAGCCGGACGACGCCGAGCGTCTGGCAGCGACGGAGGGTATCGAGGCCGTACAGCTCGACGTCACCCGTGCCGAAGACATCGCGGCAGCAGCCGAGCTCGTCGAAGAGTGGACTGGCGATCGAGGGCTCTGGGGATTGTTCAACAACGCCGGCATCACGGTGAGCGCGCCACTCGAGTTCCTCGATCTCGAGGACCTGCGGAGACAGTTCGAGGTCAACCTCTTCGGTCAGCTCGCGGTGACGCAGGCGTTGCTCCCGCAGTTGAGAAAGGCGCGGGGGCGCGTCGTCAACACCGGCTCGGTCGGTGGCTTCGTCGCGACCCCGGTCCTCGCTCCCTACTGCATGACCAAGTTCGCGATGGAGGGCTTCTCCGATGCACTGCGCATGGAGCTGGCGCCTTGGGAGATCGAGGTCAGCCTGCTGCAGCCGGCGGCGATCGCGACGCCGATCTGGGACAAGGGAGTGAGCGAGGCCGAAACGCAGAGGCACTCCGGCCCGCCGGCCATGGAGCAGCTCTACGGTCCGCTCCTCGAGCGGATGCAGAAGCTCGTCGGTAGCCAGGGTCGCGGCGCCGCGCCGCCTTCCGTCGTTGCGGATGCCGCGGTGCACGCCTTCACGGCGCGACGTCCGAAGACGCGCTACGTCATGGGCACGGGGGCGCGCCTGCGCCAGGTGCTCCGGCGGCTTCCGGATCGCTGGCGCGATCAGCTGATGCTGCGTTCCTTTCACTGGACACGAGGCTCCCGCGCATGAAGCTCTTGGTCGGACTCTTGCTCGTCGGCGTGCTCTCCGGCGCAGAGGCGCGGGCTCAGCCTGACTGCTTCGCCGACTGCGGCGACGGGCTCTCGGGCCTTCGGGACGAGGGCATCGCGGCGGGCGCGAAGGCACCCGACTTCGAAGGCGTCTTCGTCGACGCCGTTCTGGGAGCGGCGGCCCCCTCGACGCTGGAGCTTCAGCTGCAGGGCCGGCCGGTTCTCCTCGTCTTCGGCAGCTACACGTGAATGGGCCTGCGCTCTCAGTTGGGGAGCGTCGCAACGTTCGCTGAGCGCTGGCGTGGCGTGGCCGACGTTCTGGTCGTTTACATCAAGGAGGCGTTCCCCGCGGAGTCGCAGTGGCCGGCGCCGGTGCCCGACGGAGCGCCCGTCAACGCCGCGCGCACGCTCGACGAGAGGGTAGCGCTGGCGCGACGCTTCGCCGACAACCTTCCCGGCAACGTCGGCGGCAGCGCGCTGCCTCTCTTCGTCGACGGGCTCGGCGACGACGGGTCCAGAGCCTTCGATGCGTATCCGTTCCGCGCCTACCTGCTCGATGAGGAGGGCCGGGTTGCCGTGACCTCCTCGAAGGGAGCGAGCGGCTTCCTGCCGACCCTCGAGCGCGCCGCTGCCTGGCTCGGGACCCGCGCCGCGGCGACGACGGATCAGTAGCGCAGCTTGTCCGCGAGCGGGCGGCTCTCGCGCGAGCCTCGGTCGTACTCCATGCCGCCCAGGTACACGGGGCGCACGGTCGAGCGGTTCGTCTTTTCGGTGCCGATGAGCCTGCACCAGGAGACGGTGCCCGAGATGTGCAGTGCGCGGCCGTCGACTTTGAGGCGCACCAGGCAGGAGCGTCCGACCGGGAGAGGGGTCGATCCCTCCAGGCAGAGACCGCCGCTGCTGGCGTTGACGACGCGCACGTCCGCCTGGCCGTAGGAGCCGACGATGTCGCGCAGCGGCGTGCGCCTGTGATTTCGCTTCTCGGTGGTCAAGACGGGGGGCTCGAGCGTGTTTCTGGAGGCCCTTCAGTGGGCAAGAGGAGCAGAACCTTTTGATTATGAGCCATTTGGCCGAAGCGCGTGAAGATCCGGTGAAACGCACGGAGTCGCGGCTCGGGTCACCGTGATGCCTCGGCTCGGACGATCGGTGTACGATGCCGACATCCCAAGTTTCCGCGGGCGTCTCGGCAGGCCTGAACGGCCGTCCAGCCAGAGCTTCCGCACTCCCTTCCGCTCCCCCTTACCTTTATGGAGAGACTCCATGTTGCGACGAATGTGTGGTGGCCTCGCGGTCTTGATGGCCTTCGGAATCGGCGGACCGCTCGCTGCTCAGGAAGACGAAGAAGAACAGAAGCCAGAGACCGACGTCGTCGTTCTCGACGAGGTCATCGTCACGGCTCGTAAGGTCGAGGAGAACCTGCAGGACGTTCCGGTCTCCATCGACACCCTCGATCAGGACGGCCTGGACTACGCCCTCGAAGGCGGCGCCGACGTGCTCGGGATCGCTGGCCAGGTCGGCAACCTCTACGTCGAGCAGTCGAACGGCCGCAACGCCCCTCGCTTCTACGTGCGCGGCCTCGGCAACACGGACTTCGACGTCGGCGCTTCGCAGCCCGTCAACATCGTCGTCGACGACATCATTCAGGAGAACGCGATCCTGAAGGCGTTTCCGATCTTCGACATGGAAGGCGTCGAAGTCCTCCGCGGCCCTCAGGGCTCGCTCTTCGGTCGCAACACGACGGCGGGCGTTCTCAAGTTCACCAGCAAGCGACCGACGCAGGAGCGCGACATGTTTCTCGCGGCCACGGTCGGCAACCTCGGTTCGACGGGACTCGAATTCGCGATCGGCGGCGGCCTGACCGAGACGGTCTCCTCTCGCCTCTCCGTGATGTACCAGAACCGAGAGGACTGGGTCGACAACGACTTCACCGGCGAGAGCGACGCGCTCGGTGGCTTCCGTGACATCGCCGCGCGGCTTCAGTTCTTGTGGGAGCGTGATGGCTTCTCAGCGCTTCTGAACATCCACGGCCGCGACATGGAGGGCACGGCTTCGCTCTTCCGCGCCAACATCGTCGGTCCGGGTAACAACAACCTCAACTCGAACTTCGACCGCGACCGGGTCTCCTTCGACGAGGGCGACAACAACCCGCAGGATCTCTCCGGCCTCGGTGCCAACCTGAACCTGACCTGGAACTTCGACAACGGCCTGCAGCTGACCTCGATCACCGGCTTCGAGAACGCGGACGGCTTCGCCCTCGGCGACATCGACGGCGGTAACCTCGTGACCGGTCCCGGCTTCATTCCGTTCCCGTCGCAGACGGCTGGCTTTTACGAAGTGGATCAGCTCACCCAGGAGCTCCGTCTGAGCAAGGACCACGACAACGGATTCCGTTGGACCGTCGGTACCTTCCTCTTCGACTCGACGCTCGATTCCGGAACGCGTCCGTTCTTCGTCGACGACACGCTCGTCACGGAAGACACGACTGCCTGGGCGGTCTTCGGCACGGTGACCAAGGACCTGGCCGAACGTCTCACGCTGAGCGTCGGTCTGCGCTACACCGACGACGAGCGCGACCTGGAAGTTCTGCAGTCTCCGGTTCCGAGTCCGCCGATTTCCGTGCAGGACGACGAGATCAGCTGGGATGCCAGCCTGGTCTTCGAGGCGACCGACACGACGAACCTCTTCGGCCGCGTCTCCTACGGCTTCCGCGGACCGTCGATTCAGAGCCGCGACGTCGCCTTCTTCGGCGTGCCGACGACGGCCCTCTCCGAGACGGTCCTCTCTTACGAGTTCGGTACGAAGAGCGAGCTGGCCAACGGCCGGCTTCGTCTGAACACCGCGATCTACGCCTATACGGTCGACGACCAGCAGTTCACGGCGATCGGTGGTGACGGCAACTTCATCCGCCTGGTTAACGCGGCCGAGGGCGAAGCTCAGGGCTTCGAGCTCGACCTGCAGTGGCTGGCAACGGAGCGTTTCCAGATCTCCCTCGGCCTTGGCCTCGGCGACACCGAGATCAACGATCCGAACCTAGCGGTCGCGCCTTGTGGCTCAGGCCAGTGCACGGTTCTCGATCCACTGGACGAGAATGGCAACGCCCTCGTCGACGGCAACCCCTTCCCGCAGGCCCCCGAGTACACCTACAGCCTCAACTTCGACTACACGATTCCGATCGGTGACGGTGGCCTCCTGCTGTCGGCGAACTACGTGGCGGTCGGCGACACGAATTTCTTCCTTTACGAGTCGGAGGAGTTCGGCTTCGACGAGAACGTCGAGCTCGGTCTGCGCGTCGGCTACGCCTGGGCCGGCCAGGAAATTGCCGTGTGGAGCCGCAACGTGACCGATGAGGAGAACCTCATCGGCGGTATCGACTTCAACAACAACACCGGCTTCGTCAACGAGCCGCGCACCTTCGGCATCACCTACAAGCGCTTCGTCTTCTAGAGAGCGGAGACAAGCGAAGGGGGCGCGTTCCGTCAGGAGCGACGCCCCTTTCTTTCGCCATGGCGAAAGAGGGCGAGGAGTTTCCTTGAGGGAGAAGTTCCTTTCTTTCGCCAAAGCGAACGAGGCTGTCCCGTTTCCTTGAAGGAGAAGTTCCTCTCGTTCGCCCAGGCAATCAAAGGCGAGGCGTTTCCCAGAGAAGCGTTCCTCACGTTCGCTGTGGCGAAAGAGGGCGTCGCGTTTCCTC
>JBCCLJ010000359.1:0-4711 GCA_039026915.1 Acidobacteriota bacterium | reverse complement strand
TAATCCTACGCGCCGTCCCCTTTCGCCTGTTTCTTGCGAGCCCCGCTCGGGTCGCTTGGAATTTCTTTGCGTGCTGAATAGCACCAAAAATCACCCCATTTCGACCTCCGGTCCGCGAGCGGACCTCCGCGAAGACGAAGGGAGTCGACGCAATTCAGGTCCTCGCCCTCCCTTCGCCGGACGGCGAACGAGGGTCCTCTGAATCAGAAGCGCCGTCCCCGTTCGCCTGTTTCATGCGAGCTCCGCTCGCGTCGCTTGGCAGTTCTTTGCGTGCTGGCTAGCACGCGAACTCACCCCACTTCAAACTCCGGTCCGCGGCGGACCTCCGCGAAGGCGAAGGGAGTCGACCCAATTCAGGTCCTCGGCCTCCCTTCGCCGATCGGCGAACGAGCGCCTTCGAATCAGAAACGTGGTCCTCGTTCGCCTGCTTCATGCGAGCTCCGCTCGCGTCGCTTGGCCGGAAGTCCTTTGCGTGCTCGTTCGCACGCGGACTCAACCCTGCGGACTCCGCTCGACGGGCAGATCTCCGCGCTCAGAGAGTTGGACGTGAGCAGAGAGTTGGACGTGAGCAGGGAGTTGGACGCGATCCCACTCTCTGCGGACGAGCCCCCTTTCGCCTTTCGGACTCATCGAGTGAAGCCGTTTCGTCCGCGGTGACACCGCACCCTCCCCGCGTCATTGCGAGGAGCACGCGAGCTGCCCGCAGGGCGCGAGCGTCGACGTGGCCATCGGCTCCAAGTCCGCGTCCCAGCGCGCGACCTCGAAAGGCCCAGCACGCGACCCCGAAAGGCTCAGAGCCTCGGTCTACGCAGCTCCGGGAACCGAGAGGGAGGCCGCCGGCGAACGACCGTCAAGGCTCGTCCCAGACGAAGTAGCCGTCGCGCCAGAAGAGGTCGCCACCGTACTGCGGACACCGACAGGGCCCCGGCACGCCGTCCGCACCGTACGACTCGATCACGATCGAGTAGCGATCCTCGGGCAGCGGCTCGACGGACAGCCGGTACGGGTGGCCCCAGCCGTCCAGCGGCAGTAGCCCCGAGACGCGCCACTCGGCCAAGCGGGCCACGGCCTCCTCGTAGCTCCGCGCCGAGGCCAAACGGCGGAAGGCAGGCACATCGAGGACCTCTTCGAGTGGCCGTGTGCTCGGCGTGCAGCCGATCAGGACGGCCATCGAGGCGACGTACAGGAACGAGGCGCGCACGATGAGGTTACGAGCTTCGTCGCCCCGGCGCCCAGACAAAAAAAGGCCGGGCGTTCTGCCCGGCCTTTCATCGTTCGAGTGCTGTCCGCGTCAGCGACGGCCGCCTCGCTTCTTCTTGCGCTTGTCGTACGGAGCGCCGGTGCCCGACGAACCCATGAAGATCTTGGTGCCGTCTTCGAAGGTCACGTCGCGACCGTTGGCTCGGTTGGAGCGATCCTTGGCCTGGTAACCGTCGACGATGATCACCCTACCGGGGGTCAGGGACTTCTTGGTCAGGCCACGACGCAGGAGGGTGTTGGGCGTGCCGCCCTCGACCATCCAGACTTCTTTCTCGCCCTCTTCCGTAGTGTGCTCGACGTGGATCCAGGCGTGCGGGTTGACCCACTCCACCTTGACCACGGGTCCTTTGAGCAGCAGCGGACGGTTGGGATCGAACTCAGCGCCAAAGGCGTGGTGAGCGACGACCGGGACCGAGGCGACGAGCGCCAGGGCCAGGCAGAGGAGCAGGGCCGAAAGCTTGGTGCGCATTTTCAATGCCTCTCTAGTTCTCGTTTGGGAGTCGTTCGGCAGGCGGAGCGGGCCGCCGAGGAAGAGCTTGCCCAGTATTCTAGCAAGACTCTTCCGGACTCTGCTGTTCGTCAGTCGATCGTCCGCGGAAGCGGGTTGCGACGGTACTCACCGTACAGTAGCTCTTCGACGAACTCGACGCAGCGAAAATCCATGAGTCGTGCGTTCTGTTCCATCCGGCGATAGAGCGGAAACTGGATCTTCCACGGCTCGGTGAAGGTTTGCGGGTCTTCGATCGTGGCCTCGTAGTTGATGTGGTTCGGCCCCATCATCGTCCAACGCTCGGTGACGACCATCTGGTCGCTGTGATGGTTGCCGGAGCGGTCGAACCAGGTCGAGTCGTACTGACCCGTGACCTTGACGACGAAGGTGTCGCCGTCCCACGTGCCGTAGGACCAGCCCATCCAGGAGTCGACCGGAGCCTCGCCCGGATCTTCCATGTAGATGTCGCGCACGGCGTTGGCGTACTCGTAGGCGATGAAAAAGTTGCCCTCGTTCTGGAAGATCTGGAACGGATACGGCATGTAGTTGGCGCGCGGCACACCCGGCAGATAGCACTTGATCTCAGGATCGAGGTCGATCCAGTTGTCGAAGTTCTCCTGCTTCTTCTTGAGGCCCTCTTCGGTGTAGGGGATCTTGCCGCCCTCGACGATGCCCATGCCGCCCGGAACGGAGCCCACGGCGCCGAGGTACATCACTTTGGGGGCCGGAAGAGGACCGTGAGGCCCTTCACGTAGCTGCATGGCGTGGCGTGCCATGTGCGGCTCGATGTCGTAGTTCGCCGTATTGAGGGCCTGCCAGATGCCGTTGAAATCCGGCTTGCCGTTGGCGAGGCGTGGGATATCTCCCTGCGCCGCCACGGGTGCAGTGAGCAGAGTGACGACGAGCACAGCGAACACGAAGGAACGCAGCAAAGACGGCTTCATGGGTCTTTCACCTCGCAGTTTTTCAGCAAATTGAACTTGAATCGTGTCAGGTGGGACCGACTCAGGTCAAGCAGAACGCGGCCTCGCAGACCCCACAAAGGCCGCCTCGCGCAGTGCCTTCCCGCTTCAGTACACTCGCTGAGATGGTGACGATTCTCAGCTTCAACGTTGGCGGCAAAGGTCTCTATGAAATCACCGCGCAGGTGCAGGAGGCGGTCACCGCGTCGGGAGTCGAAGAAGGCCTCTGCACGGTGATGATCCAGCACACTTCCGCGAGCCTGACGATCCAGGAGAACGCCGATCCGTCGGCTCGCCGCGACCTCGGCAACTGGCTCGACCGTCTGGTGCGGGAGAACGACCCTCTCTTCACGCATACGACCGAGGGTCCGGACGACATGCCGGCACACATCAAGGCCGCTCTGACCTCGACGACGCTGTCGATCCCGGTTCTCGAAGGTCGCCTCACCCTCGGCACCTGGCAGGGCCTCTTCCTCTGGGAGCACCGCAACCTCGGATCGGTGCGGCGGTGCGCCGTTCACATCGGCTGACGGGCAGGCGTCTCCGAGAGCGCGGCCCAGGCGCCGGGCCAGCTCACTCGCCGGCCAGGAACTCCCGAACGTCGCGCACGAGCTGCACGAAGTCCGCCTGACGTACGTACATCATGTGCCCCGCCTCGTAGTACGTCATCTGCACCCGGTCCGCCAGGATATCGTGGCGGGCAAACGTGTACTCGGCATCGAAGAAGGGCGTGATCAGGTCGTAGTAGCCGTTGGCCACGAGCACGCGAAGGTCCGCGTTGGTGCGCAGACCGTCGGAGAGCCAGCGCGCCGTGTTCACGTAGGACGGTTCCCAGAAGGTGCCGTCGGGCACCGGGCGCCACCGCCACTTCGAGCCGACCGAACCGCTCGTCAGGTAGGGGCGATCCATCGTTACCTCGAGCTCCGTCGCCAGCACTTCCTGCAGAGCTGCGGTGTAGGCACTGCTGATGGCGTTCGAAGCCGCGTCGCCGAGGCGTGCGGAGTCGGCGTTGTCGTCCGCTTCGTCCGCCACGTAGCGTGAGTCGAGCCGCCCGACCGCGACGCCACGATCTCTCAGCAGCTCCTTCGTGAAACGCGGCACCGTCACGCGCAGGTTTGCCCGGAGCACGTAGTCGCGTTCCAGTCCGAGAAGAGCCGCGAGCTCCTCAGCCACGCGCTCGCGCTCTTCGTCCGCCAACGTGGAGCCCTTGAACAGAGCCGGCGCCAAGACGTCCGTAGCGAAACGTCGGGACTCTTCGGCAAGCTCTTCGACCGAAAGATCCGTCCTGCCCTTGCCGTGGTACCGCGCGGTCAGCGCCATCGTCGGCAGGTACGTGACGTGGGCGACCAGGTTGTCGGGAGAGGGCGTCGATCCGGTGTAGTCGAGCGCCTGCGAGATGAGGATGAGGCCGTTCAGCGCAAGGTTCTGCCCTCCGCGAGCAAGCTCGGCGGTGACCGCCGCGGCCCTCGTCGTCCCGAAGCTCTCGCCCGCGAGGTACTTCGGCGCGTTCCAGCGCTGGTTCTCCGTGATCCAGCGACGCACGAACTGCGCGATCGAGCGAGCGTCTTCCACGAGTCCGTAGAAGTCCTTCTCCTCGCCCTGGCCGACGACACGACTGAAACCGGTGCCCACCGGATCGATGAAGACGAGATCGGTGAGGTCGAGCACGGAGAGCGGATTGTCGACGATCTCGAAAGGCGCCGCAC
Source organism: Acidobacteriota bacterium (assembly GCA_039026915.1). GTDB lineage: Bacteria > Acidobacteriota > Thermoanaerobaculia > Multivoradales > Multivoraceae > JBCCLJ01. Next base: position 293 of record JBCCLJ010000359.1, on the reverse strand, counting down.
CGTCGTCGCCGTCGGCCTCGGAGGGAACGACGACGCGCCGCGGGCCGAAGACTCCCATGTGCAGCCAGACGGAGGCCGAACCCGGTCCGCCGTTGAAGACGAAGGTCACAGGTCGCTTGCGATCGATCGGCAGGCGTTCGTAGGTGAAGCTGAAGACGGCGGCCGTCGGCTGGCCTTCCTCGTTTCGCAGGTGCAGCTCGCCGGCCGTCGCTCGGTAACGCATCGGCTCTTCGCTGCCCGCCGCACCGAAGACGCCCTCGTGCTCGGTCACGAAGGAGACCGGCTCGACGACC
>JBCCLJ010000358.1:0-4720 GCA_039026915.1 Acidobacteriota bacterium | reverse complement strand
GGCGAGGGCAACATGAACCTCACCTTGCGCGTGACGACCGACCGGCGCTCGTTGATCGTCAAGCAGTCGCGTCCTTGGGTCGAGAAGTACGACGTCATCGAGGCGCCGTTCGACCGGATGCTGAGCGAGCTCGCCTTCTACGAGGCCGTACGAGATCTAGGGCCGGTTGCGAGGCGCATGCCGCACCTGCTCGGCGCGCATTCCGACTACCGCTTGCTGCTGCTCGAGGACCTCGGTGCCGGTGCCGACTTGAGCGTTCTCTACGCATCGCAAGAAGAGCTTGCCGAAGCGGACGCGCGGTCCCTTGGAGAGTACCTGCGGGCCCTTCACGAAGGCACGACCGAGGTCGAGCTCGAGAACCGGGCGATGCGAGAGTTGAACGCTGCACACATCTTCGACATCCCGCTGCAGGCAGACAACGGAGTTGCGGTCGAGGAACTGGAACCCGGCCTCGAGTCGAAGGCCGCAGAGCTGAGGGCCAACTCGAGACTGGCCGAGTCTCTCGGTCGGTTGAAGGCGCGGTATCTCGCTCCGGGGCGGGGGAGCGCGCTCTTGCAAGGGGACTTTTTCCCGGGCTCGTGGCTACGTCTCGCCGACGGCGAGCTGGCGGTCATCGACCCCGAGTTCGCCTTCAGCGGCGACGTCGAGTTCGATGTCGGCGTGGCGGTCGCACACCTGTGCATGGCGGGGCAGCCTCGCGCTGTGATCGACGCGCTCGTCGCAGGGCGCGGCGACGGTGTCGACTTGGAGCTGGTGGCCGGTTACGCCGGGGCCGAGGTCGTTCGGCGTCTGCTCGGTGTCGCGCAGCTGCCGCTTCCGCCGAGCACGGGCCAGCGTGCACGGCTGCTGGATCGCGCGGCCGAGGCTCTCGCCGACGGTCGCCTCGACGCGCTGCTCGATCCGGCAACGTGAATCAACTTTTAGGAACTGGCTCGAGAGGAACTGCGGAGACACCCATGAAGCGACAACTCACCCTTGGTCTCGTCCTCGGCGCGCTCTTTGTAGGCTGCGCGAGTGATCCGGAACCTCCAGCCGCCGAAGTCGCGGAAGAGCAGCAAGGCTTCGACGTTTGGCTCGACGTCGACCCGGCGATGGGCCTGCCGCAAAGCGAGGTCGACGACGGGCTCGCCATGCTTCAGGCCTTCGCCTCGCCCGAGCTGCGCATTCACGGAGTGAGCGTCGTCTTCGGCAACACCTCCCAGCCGAACGGCCTCGAAGTCGCCCGCTCACTCGTGTCTGACTGGGGGCCCGAAGGGCTCGGTGTCTTTGCCGGAGCCGTCTCGGCCGACGAGCTCGGAGAGTCGAACGAGGCCGTCGAAGCGATGGTGGCGGCTCTCGAAGAGAGGCCTTTGACGCTCTTCGCCCTCGGTCCCGTGACCAACGCCGCGAGCCTCGTCCAGCTGCACCCCGAGCTGCACGAGCGCATCGAACGCATCGTCATGGTCGCGGCGCGCCGCGTCGGACAGCGCTTCCAGACGGGTGACCCCTCGAACTCGCCGCACCGCGACTTCAACTTCGAGCTCGACGCGCCGGCGATGCAGGTACTGATCGATAGCGACATCGAGCTCGTCTTTGCCCCGTGGGAGGTGTCGTCCAAGGTGTGGATCCGAGCGGCGGACCTCGAGGCCCTGGCGACCACGGGAGAGCGCGGTGCTTTCGTCGCCGAACAGGTGGCGAGCTGGATCCAGCGCTGGGCCGACACCCTCGGAGTCGACGGCTTCAACCCGTTCGACACCTTGGCGATCGGCTGGCTCACGCACCCCGAGCAGGTCGAGACGATGGATGTCGGAATCTGGATCGAAGAGGCGGAGGACGACGTCGAGCCCGGGGCCACGAAGCCCTACCTCTTCGTCGAGTCTGCAGACGCAGGGACGGACCGTCGCCGAGCCGTGTACGCCACGACGCCGACGGAAGACTTCAAAGAGACACTACTTGCGCGGCTCGGCGGCTGACCGCTTCGCGCAGAATCGTCAGGAGAATGACCCCATGACAAGACTCCTTCCCGCCGCAGCCGCGGCGCTCGCTCTGATGTCCTCAATGGCTCCGGCTGTCGGCCGCGCCGAGGAAGCACCGATCACGAGCGGCGCTCACATCCTGACGGAGCGCCAGCAACCGGCCGTGATCAACGCGGTTCTCGAGGACCGGCTGAAAACGCTGCTTCCGGACCTCATGCGTGAAGCTGGGATCGACATGTGGCTCGTGCTGAATCGCGAGTACAACGAGGATCCCGTCTACTTCAGTCTCGTCCCGGCACCGACCTACGCGGCACGGCGCACCACGATGCTCGTCTTTCATGACCGCGGTGAGGAAGAGGGAGTCGACCTGCTCACGGTCAATCGTTATCCACTCGGCGCACCCTACGAGTCCGCTTGGGAGGGCGGCGATCTGGAGGAGCAGTGGCGCGGTCTTGGGGACCTGATCGCCGAGAAGAACCCGCAGAAGATCGGTGTGAACATGAGCCGTCACTGGCCGGTCGCCGACGGGCTGAGCGAGGCTCTTCACACGCGTCTGATGGACGTGCTGTCGCCTGAGCTGCAGAAGCGCGTCGTGAGCGCGGAAGAGCTGGCGGTGCGCTGGCTGGAGACGCGCAGCGAGCTCGAGCTGGAGCTCTACCCGCAGATCGTCGGGCTCGCTCGCGGCGTCATTGCCGAAGCCTTCTCGAACGACGTGATCACACCAGGAGCCACGACCGCGTCGGACGTCGTCTGGTTCATGGCGCAGCGTTTCAAGGATCTCAACCTCGATATCTGGTTCCTGCCGTCGTTCGATATCCAGCGGGCAGAGTGGGAGTGCGAGGGCGACAGCCCGTTCTGCGGCCGAAGCGGCGATGAGGTCATTCGCCGCGGCGACGTGATCCACACCGACGTCGGCGTCTGCTACCTGCGGCTGTGCACGGATACCCAGGAGATGGGCTACATCCTCCGGCCCGACGAGGACGACGTGCCGGAAGAGCTCAAGAAGGCGATGGTCACGGGCAATCGCTGGCAGGACCATCTGACGGGTTCTTTCGCCACCGGCAAGACGGGAAACCAGATTCTCGGAGAGACGATCCGCAAGTCGGAGGCAGAGGGCATCTACTCGAGCACCTACACGCACCCTTTGGGCGTCTTCGGCCATGCACCTGGACCGACGATCGGCATGTGGGACAACCAGGGAGAGACTCCGATTCGCGGCGACTGGCCGCTCTACCCGAACACCGGATATGCCATCGAGGGCAATGTGCGGGTGCCGCTCGAGATGTGGGGTGGCAACCAGGTCGTCATCAAGCTGGAGCAGGACGCGATCTTCGACGGTGAGGGAGTCTGGTACGTCGCCGGGCGCCAGACGGATTGGCTGGTCGTCGAGTGATGCGCGCTCTCGTCGCCATCGTCGGTCTGCTCGCTGCCTCGACACTGTCAGCGCAGAGCCCGGAACCTCAGCTCGCAGAGGAACTCAAGGCTCTGCGCTTGGCGGTGGAGAGCCTTGCCAAGAGCCTCAGTGCCGAGCGGGAAGTGCGGCGCGCCGAGCTGTTGCTCAAGCGCGCTGAGATCGAGAACGCCGACCTGCAGCCTTGGCAGGCCAGGGCGCAGAAGACTCGAGACGACATTCGAGAGCTCGAGGAGGACCGTGAGGCCGTCGAGCGGCAGATGGATGCCTTCGAGCGGATGATCTTCGACGCCGAGACTCAGGAAGAGGAAGATGATCTGCGTTCGCAGCTCGAGGGCATGCGTGCCTACGGCGATCGCTTGGATCTGCGGATTGCCGAGGCGGAAGCGGCGGCGGCTGGGGCGGAGTCGCAGGTCGGTCGTCGGCGGGCTTTGCTGGAGACGCTCAAGGCGCGGATCGACGAGGCTCTGGACATCGATCCCTGAGCGGTCTTGGTCACGTCCAAGCCTGGTGTCTCGCAGACTGCGGCCTCGAGTTACACAGGGCTGGACCGACGCATCCTCCGAGGGCGCGGCAGAATGGGCCCGATCGGAGGGCGGTCCGTTCTCGGTCCCTCAAGGCTCTGCGCGCCATACGCCGGTATCGTTGAGGAGGCCGGTATCGTTGAGGAGGGCTGAAGCACGGCCTGCCGCCCGGTCCCACGTCGCTGCGCTCCTGGGATGACGCAAAAGGGGATCGCCCCGGTAGGCGGGCGGAGCGTCTGACACCGCCCGGGCCGGGCCCCAATCCCTCTGGCCGAACCAAGGGACGGAGCCTTTCAGGCTGACGAAGCTCGTGGTACCCACCACGAGCCTTCGGGGCAAGCGACGCGAGCGCAGCGAGCATGGAGCGTCATCCGGAACGTAGCCGACGGGTCGATGGGTCCGGCTTCGACGGCCAAACGAAGTCTCTATGCAGTTCGCCTTCGTCTGGCCTCAACGAGCTCTTCCGGACGACGGGGTGAATCGCTCCGCACGATCTTCGATCGCACGAAAGCGATTCACCTTCGCGCAGTCCCCGCCAAGCGAAGGAAGTCTTCGTTCCGCTTGGAGTACGGCTTCCTTCGCGCTGCGGCGAAGGGAGCCCATCGATTCTCATCCGTTGACTCCTTTCGCCTCCAGGGGACGGAGCTTTTCAGGCTGACGAAGCTCGTGGTACCCACCACGAGCCTTCGAGGCAAGCGACGCGAGCGCCGCGAGCATGGAGCGTCATCCGGAACGTAGCCGACGGGTCGATGGGTCCGGCTTCGACGGCCAAACGAAGTCCCTGTGCAGTTCGCCTTCGTCTGGCCTCAACGAGCTCTTCCGGACGACGG
>JBCCLJ010000357.1:0-4734 GCA_039026915.1 Acidobacteriota bacterium | reverse complement strand
GTGCCAAACGGACCCAGCGCTCCGCTCTCTCCCACGGCCAGTACCTGGTCGCCAAAGTTGCTCTCGAGGAGCAGTTCTCCGAAGACCATCGGGTCGGCAGCTCTTCGCCAGTGATGCACCGTCGGCAGGCTTGCTTCTGCGAACCGGGCGTAGGCGGACGCTTCGAACCAGCTCAGACCACGCACCGGGAAGTCCTCTCGGCCTTCGGGATAGCTCCCGAACGACCATCCGCTAGGGCCGAAGTTGCCAGTGAGGTCACGGAAGCGGTCGACGGCGGCCGTGTGATCGAGGCGCTTGCCGTCCTCCTCCATCGGTGGCCACAGCTCTTCGCTCTCGTAGCCGCCCGCGTCGACGAACTCTTGATACTCGCGGTTGGTGACTTCGAATTTGGCAAGCCAGTAGGTTGGGAGTGGCGTGGGGCTGCCGGCGCCTACTGTCGCCGAGCCGGCAGGAATCCGGAGGATGTCGGCGGGCGCGCTCGTCGGGCTGAGATGCAGCTCGTCGCCACCGATCGGTGTGGTTCGGCTGACGACGAGATCGTGGAAGCCCGGCTTCGAGACCCGAAGCTGGAGCCGTCCCATGGGTAACCGAGTGCCCTCGAGAGGCGTGATTCCAACCGTCGTCCACGAGGTGTCTTCGGATCCAGGATCGCGATACTCGACCAGAGCACCGAGCGGCTCCGTCGTGAGCGAGAAGGGAACGGAGCTTGCTCTGAGATAGGCCAAGAGTCGAGCGTCGTTGGGCTCGGACTCGAGGGCTTCGTTGGTCAATGCCAGTGCAGCACTGAATCGTTCCTGCTCGAGCAGAGTGGCAATCTGGGGAATCGCCTCCTGGTCCACCCACCGGGAGCGAAGATCCCCCCTCAGGAAGACGAAGCCGAGAAGGAGCACGGCCAGAGCTGCGAGGGAGAGCGCGACGGCACGATTGCGGCGCTTCGCCTCCGCAGGCTTCGAGGAGTCTTGGACCCTGAGCAGTGCTTCCCTGAGAGTCGTTGCCGACTCGAAACGATCCTGGGGCGCCTTTTCGAGGCAGCGTTGGATGATTCGTTGCAGTTCGGGCTGCGTCGATCCATCGGGCAACGACAGGTCGGGGGTTGGCTGGTCGATGATGGAGAGGCGTATCTCCTCGTTGTTGCCGCCTCGGAACGGCTTGGTGCCGGTCAACAGCTCGAAGAGGACGATGCCGAAAGAGAAGACGTCCGAACGAACGTCGACCGGAAGGCCCTGTGCTTGTTCAGGCGACATGTAGCTCGCTGTTCCAAGAATCGCGCCTTCGATCTTGGTCAGCTGAGTGTGCGTTTCAGCGTCGGTCGTGTCTGCGCTGCTCGAATGCTTGGCCAGGCCGAAGTCGAGGATCTTGACGCCGCTTGTGGTCAGGTGAATGTTGGCCGGCTTCAGATCGCGATGGACGATGCCTCGAGCGTGCGCCGCTTCGAGACCAGCACAGCTCTCGACGGCGATCTGCAGACACTGATCCACGGTCATACGGCTTCGGGAGAGTCGCTCGTTGAGCGCTTCGCCGTCCAGGAGCTCCATCACCAGAAAGCAGGTCGCACCGATTCGCTCGAAGCCGTAGACCGTAGCGATGTTCGCCTGCTGGACTGAGGCGAGCAGACGGGCTTCTCTCTCGAATCGGTTCAGGCGATCCGGATGGGTAGCGAAGTCCTCGGGCAGGACTTTGATGGCGACTTCGCGGTCGAGGTTGAGGTCGCGGGCTCGGAAAACGACTCCCATTCCGCCGCGACCGATCTCCTCGAGAATCTCGTAGTGCCCGAGTCGGTTCTTGTCGAGTCCAACGCTCATCGATCCCCCGACACGGTGTGCCTGCCCTGGCTTGCCAGAGTCGAGAGGTCGCAAGGACCGGAGGTGGAGCAGCGCTCCTTCATCGTCCTCTGATCACACGGGGCGTAGTGGTTCGTGAGCATCGCGAGTTCTCGGCTTCGTGGTCGCCCTCGACGCACCACGTCTCGTTCGGCTTTGCGGGCAGCGCTACTATGCTAGACGAGACGGCCGACCAAGATGGGTCACGCCACCCGGTTCGGCCGATGGAAGGACGACGTGCCTCGCGTTGCATCTAGGTCTCACAGTGGTCCATCCGCTCGAGGCGAATCGGTTGTGGACCTTCTCGAGCAGAGGTAGAGACTCACTTGAAGATCAAGACAGCCGAATTCACCGTCGCGGCCACCGCCTCCGCGCACTTCCTGCGCGACGGGCGGCCGGAGATCGTCTTTGCCGGCAGGTCCAATGTCGGCAAGTCGAGCCTCATCAACCGCATGCTCCAGCGCAAGAAGCTGGCTCGGACCAGCTCGAGTCCGGGCCGCACGCGCATGGTCAACTACTTCCTGGTCAATGACGCGTTCTACTTCGTCGACATTCCGGGATACGGCTACGCCAAGGTCGGCAAGGCGGAGCGAGAGAAGTGGGCCGAGGTCATCGATCAGTATCTGCGGCACGAAGTACCGCAACGTCTCTTGGTGCTCTTGGTTGATGGTAAGATTGCCGGCACGGCACTCGATGCAGAAGCGGTGGACTACTTCTCCGCGCTCGACCTGAGCTTCATCGTCGCCGTGACCAAGATCGACAAAGTCTCCCGCAACAAACGAACGAAGAGCCTCACGGCTACGGCCCGCAAGATCGGTCTTCCCGAGACCGTTCCGATGGTTCCGGTCTCCGCCCAAACGGGCGAGGGAATTCAGGAGTTGTGGCGCTCGATCACTCCCACTCTCTCTTAGCAGCAGTTCCAGCCCTTGAGGTCGCGCTCGCGACCGAAACCCGCGTCGGCCACGTTGTGGTCCCTACCGAGCCGCGTCCCCCCTCCGAGGAAGAGTTATGGCCAAGACCGAAAGCAAGCCCGAGACTGTCGCAGGCGACGGCGCAACTCTCGACATCAGCTCACTCAAAGAGATGAGCATCGCGGAGCTCACCAAGATTGCGAAGGATCTCGAGGTGGAGGGAGCGGGTGGGACGCGGAAGCAGGAGCTGATCTTCAAGATCCTGCAGGCACAGACGGAGCAGAGCGGACTGATCTTTGCGGAGGGCGTGCTCGAGTGCCTTCCCGACGGCTTCGGCTTTCTGCGAGCGCCGGAGTACAACTATCTGCCCGGTCCGGATGACATCTACGTCAGCCCCAGCCAGATCAGGCGTTTCGATCTCCGCACCGGTGACACGGTGTCGGGTCAGGTGCGCCAGCCCAAAGAGGGAGAGCGCTACTTTGCTCTGATCAAGGTCGAGGCCGTCAACTTCGAGCACCCGGAAGTGGTGCGTAACAAGATCTTCTTCGACAACCTGACGCCCCTCTATCCTGAGGATCGCGTCGAGTTGGAGCGCGCCGAAGACATGTCGTCGCGCGTCATGGATCTGGTGACGCCGATGGGTAAGGGGCAGCGAGCTCTGATCGTCGCACCACCGCGCACGGGTAAGACGATGCTCCTGCAGTCGATCGCGCGTTCGATCTCGGAGAACCACCCCGAGATCACCCTCATCGTTCTGCTGATCGACGAGCGCCCGGAAGAAGTCACCGACATGCAGAGATCGGTTCAGGGTGAAGTGGTGTCGTCGACCTTCGACGAGCCGCCGACGCGTCACGTGCAGGTTGCCGATATGGTCATCGAGAAGGCCAAGCGCCTCGTCGAGCACAAGAAGGACGTCGTCATCCTGCTCGACTCGATCACCCGACTCGCGCGCGCCTACAACACGGTGCAGCCGCCCTCGGGCAAGGTGCTCTCGGGCGGTATCGACGCCAACGCGCTCCACCGGCCGAAGCGCTTCTTCGGCGCCGCGCGGAACATCGAGGACGGCGGCTCGCTGACGATCATCGCCACGGCGCTCGTCGACACCGGCAGCCGTATGGACGACGTCATCTTCGAAGAGTTCAAGGGCACCGGCAACTGCGAGATCCACCTCGATCGCAAGCTGGTCGACAAGCGCGTCTTCCCGGCGATCGACATCAACAAGTCGGGCACCCGCAAGGAGGAGCTGCTCATGCCGGCCGACGAGCTGCGCCGCGTCTGGGTGCTGCGCAAGGTGCTCAACCCGCTGTCGACCGTCGAGAGCATGGAGCTGCTCCACGACAAGCTGTCGAAGGTCAAGACGAACCACGACTTCCTCAGCGCGATGTCGAAGTAGCGGGTGGGGCGAACGCTCTGCCTCGCTCTCCTCGGTTTCAGCGCGCTGGTTGCCTCGTGTCAGCCCGCGGGCGATGACGAGTCGACTTCACGTGCGGCAAGCTCTGCCCCCGCACTGCCCGACGAGATGGTCTGGGCGTGGCGCCGCCCGGAGACTCTGACGTTCCTCGACGTCGAGCGCACGGGCGTCGCCGCCTGGATGGCCACGGTGCGCCTGCACGGCGACGAGCTGAGCGTCGAGGCGAGAGAGTGGCCGCTGCGGGTGGCGCAAGACGCCTATCTCGCCTTCGTTGTGCGGATCGAGAGCTCGTTGGACCAGCCGCCGACGCTGTCCGAGGAGTCGAGGAACGACCTGACCGCGCTGCTCGCCGAGCTCGTCCAGGAGAGCGGCTGGCCGGAGCTGCAGATCGATTTCGACGCGCGCCGTTCGGAGCGCTCCTTCTACCGCGAGCTGCTCGCCGACCTGCGCGTCGCGTTGCCGGGTGTTCGACTGTCGATCACAGGCCTTCTGTCGTGGTGCTGGGAGAGCGACTTTCTGGGGAGCCTCGAAATCGACGAGGTGGGGCCCATGATCTATCGGCTCGGCCCCGAGCGCGCCCGGTACAGAGAGC
>JBCCLJ010000356.1:0-4753 GCA_039026915.1 Acidobacteriota bacterium | reverse complement strand
CTTCTTCTCGGTCAAACGCGGCGCACTACCGCCGTCGGAGCGAGCCACGGTCAAGGCGCTACCTTCCCGTCAGCGCTTTCACAGAAAGGCGCTCGGAGAGACGGCCGGGGCGCTTCAGAAGCGCTCCGGGAGGGCGTCGAGAGCATGAGAGGAGATTGCAGGACCACCGAACAACTCTAGCATTCTCAGTACTTTGCCGACAGCAAAAAAGGGGCCGCTAACGGACCTCTCGAAGCCGTGCGCGCTCGAAGCTGAGCCGCTCGAAGTCCGCGAGGACGAGTCGTTCCGCGCGGGTCCCGGGATCGATCGACGCCGCGTCCAACAGCGACCGCGCGACCTCCTTGCCCCAAGTGCTGGCCAGGCTGTTGAGGACCGTCTTCCGACGCTGCTGGAAGGCGGCACGCACCGTCTCCTTGAAGAGAGTCCAGGGCACCACTTCCTCCGTCGGCGGCCCCAGTTCGAGGCCAACGAAGGCGCTCTCGACCTTCGGCGGCGGGTCGAAGCTGCCCGCCTTGACCTTGGACAACCGGCGCCGCTCGATGCAGCGAGCGGCCATGAGTACGCTGAAGGAACCGTAGTCCGACTCTCCCGCTACCGCACACCAGCGGTCGGCCATCTCCCTCTGCACCAGGAAGGCGCAGCGAGTCCCTGCGGCCCCGTGGTCGAGGATCCGCTCCATGAGCGGGCTGGCAACGTTGTACGGCAGGTTGCCCGCGATCCGGTCGCGCGCCTCGACCGACGACCAGTCGTAGTCGAGCGCGTCACCGACCCAGAGCTCGAGGCCGGGCCAGGCTCTGGACTCGAGCTCCGCGGCCCACTCCATATCGAGCTCGAGCCCCAGCACGGATCCGGCTCCGCCCTCCAGCAGCTGCTTCGTCAAAACGCCGCCACCGGGCCCGATCTCGACCACGCCGACGCCCTCGAGGGGCTGCAGGTAGCCGACAGCAGGGCGGCAGAGACTCCCGTCCCGCAAGTGGTGCTGGCCGAACTTCTTTTTCTTGCGGGGCGGGCTCATCTTCTGGTCCTTGGCGCATGCTAGCCTCCGCGAGTTGCGCAAACCGAGGGTGACGACGTCTTGGCGACCCGAGTCCACAGTCTGGAAGCTTCACGACTGGAGCTCTTCCTCCAGCACCGGCACCGTCCGGCGCTGGACGGCGGCCCCGAGTCCGATCTCGGGGCTCAGCTCGCCGAAGTTCTTCGTCGGGCCAACGATTTCGTGCCCTCGCAGGCGGGATCGATCCTCCTGGACGACCCGACGTTTCTCGAGGCCGACCGTCGGCACAACCACCTCACCTTCATCGCTGCCTTCGGCGACCGCGCCGACGCGCTGATCGGACAGGAGCTGCAGGCGACGCAGGGCATCGCCGGCTACGTCTACCTGACCGGACGATCCCATCAGACCTCTGCGGCACGCGACGACGAGCTGTTCTTCGCCGACTTCGACAACGCGATCGACTTCCATACCAAGGCTCTGGTGGCCGTGCCCATCGAGCTCGGGCAGGAGATCTGCGGCGTGCTCGAACTGATCCGGGACGAGCCCTTCCTCGCTGGCGATCTCCAGCTCCTCGAGATCTTCGCCAACTACATGTCGGTCTCGATCCAGAACTTCCTCGACGCACGGTTCGCGCGCTCGCTGGCGAAGCGCGACAATCTCACCGAGCTGTTCAACGACCGCCATCTGCACGTCGCGCTGCGCGAGGGCATTCAGAGAAGCACGGCGCGCGACGAGGACCTGGCGGTGCTCTTCCTCGATCTCGACAACTTCAAACGAGTCAACGACACCCACGGGCACCTCGCGGGCAGCCAGGTGCTGCGCGAGGTCGGGCAGCTGCTCCTCAGCGCGGCGCCGGAAGACGCGCTTTCCGCTCGCTACGGCGGCGACGAATTCGTCGTCGTCCTGCCGGGCACCGACCTCGACAGAGCGGTCGAGATCGCCGAAGCCGTGCGTGAACGGCTCCTCGCCACGGTGTTCTGTCAGGGTGGGGGCGACATCCATCCCGACCCCCTGCATCTCAAGGGGCAGACGGTGTCGATCGGCGTCGCTGCGCTGCGCAGTCACGTCGATCCGGGGGACGACGAGACGGTGAAGACAGCCCTTCTCCACCTGGCAGACGCCGCGATGTACGTAGCCAAGGAGACGGGCCGCAACCGCACCGCGGTCGCCGCTCGCCCGGTCGCTCCAGGGACCTCTTCGAAGCCGCTTCGTTGACCCTCTTCGGGGCCGCTGCTACCCTCGGATGGAGCCTTGATCGGGTTCCACGGGGCAGCGCTTCGGGGACTGCGGGTCGGCTGTAAGAGGCCGCTGAGAAGCGGCCAGACCGCGCGCGACACAGCGTCCGGCGCGGCCCCTGCGTTCCCCTCAATTCGCGAACTCACGACGGGAGTCTCTCGATGACCCAGCTTCGCCAAATCGCGCCCAGCGACGTTCACGAAACTCTGCGCCAGCACATTCTTGTCGACGGCTACGACTTCGTTCTCGATCTGGAGAAGAGTCACGGCGCCTATCTGCACGATGCCCGCACCGGTCGGGAGTTCCTCGACTTCTTTTCGAGCTTCTCCAGCGTGCCTCTCGGCTACAACCATCCGTCGCTGACCGAGCCGGAGTTCCGGGAGGTGCTGCTGGGCGCAGCGCTCAACAAGCCCGCCAACTCGGACCTCTACACGGTCGAGATGGCTCGCTTCGTCAGCAAGTTCGCGACAACCGTTCCCGAATCACACCGCAGCCGCCTCTTCTTCGTCGCCGGCGGTGCCCTCGCCGTCGAAAACGCGCTCAAAGCCGCCTTCGACTGGAAGCACCGCAAGAACCAGAAGGCTGGCAAGGCCGTTGCGGGCTCGCGCGTCGTTCACCTGCGCGAAGCCTTCCACGGTCGCAGCGGCTACACGCTGTCGCTCACCAACACGGACCCGTCGAAGACGCAGTACTTTCCGAAGTTCGACTGGCCCCGCATCACCAACCCGAAGCTGCACTTCCCGACCACGGAAGAGAACCTCGCCGAGACGATCCGCAACGAAGAGCGCGCCATCGACGAACTGCACCGCGCCCTCTACGACGACCCGGACGACATTGCGGCCCTGATCCTCGAGCCGATTCAGGGTGAGGGTGGCGACAACCACTTCCGTCCCGAATTTCTGCAGCAGCTGCGCGATCTCGCCGATGCCGAGGACTTCCTGCTGATCTTCGACGAGGTGCAGACCGGCTTCGGTACGACCGGCAAGTGGTGGTGCTTCGAGAATCTGGGCGTTGCACCGGACATCTTCGCTTTTGGCAAGAAGACCCAGGTCTGCGGGATCGCTGCCGGCCCGCGCCTCGACGAGGTCGAGTCGGTCTTCCAGGTGTCCAGCCGAATCAACTCCACCTGGGGTGGCAACCTCGTCGACATGGTGCGCTGCCGCCGCGTCATCGAAGCGATCGAGAGCGACGGTCTGCTCGACCGCGCCGCACAGAGCGGTGGCGCGCTGCTCGAAGGCCTCAGGGACCTCGAGAAGACGTTCGCCGGCAAGATGACGAACTCGCGCGGCATGGGCCTCTTCTTGGCCTTCGACCTCCCCGACCAGGAGACGCGCAACGCAGCTCTCGGCAAGATGGTCGACGGCGGTCTCGTCGGCCTGGCCTCGGGAACGCGATCGATTCGCTTCCGGCCGCCGCTGATCGTCGAAGACAAGCATGTCCAGGAAGGCCTGCAGCGGATCGAAGGCTCGCTCGGCAACCTGCTCTGAGCCGCTCTACCCGAGCGGAGCTGAGCAGAGCGCGGAGTCGAGGAATCCGGCCTCGACTTCGCGCGCGACCGTCACGACCGACGGCGTCTCGATGAGCTCCAGTCGTCGCGCATCGAGGGCGATCTCGACCACGACATCGGACATCGCACGGCGGCGGAACGCGAAGAGCGACACCGAGATTTCGGCGGACTCGTCCATGCGGACTTCGGCCAAGACCGACGGGTTCGCTGGAGCCTCCGCCGGCAGAGCGAGCAGGCGGTCGCCGTCGGCCAGCAGGGACTCTCGCCACCCCGGCGGCAGCCGCAGGTCGCTCTCGAGCGACGCGAGGATCTCTCGCAGGTTCGCTTCGTCGAACTCGGTCCAGGCGAGCAGCCTCGGATCGAGCGCGACGGCTCTCGCCGCCAGCAGCACAGCACGAAGACTCTCTTCTCTGGAGGAGAGGAGAAGCTGCGACCAGGGCGCCAGGGGGTCGATCCGGCAGGCGCTGCGCAGAGCCGGCAGCGCGCCGGGCGCGTCGCGGACAGCGAGGTCGAGAGCGAAGAGCGCCTGCGCCTCGACGACCGCCGGTTCGAGCTCCTCGACCTCGCCTGACCAACGCCCGAGCCAGAAGCGATAGAGGGGAAAGTCGGGGTCGAGAGCGACAGAGCGCGCCATCGCGGCGAGCGCCGCCTCGTCGGACGTATCCGGGCGGACCGCACGATCGAAGGCCCGGTGAGCGAGCGCCGGCGACCAGAGGAGGGCAGCGCAGAGAAGCACGGCAAGAGAGGTCGACAGCCCATTGCCAGGGCGCTCCGCCGGCTCGACGGCCGTCCCCAGGACGAGCAGGAGAGGCATCCAGACGGCGGGTGTACCGAACCACCCGGAGACCGAAGCCATGGCGAAGAAGGCAGCGAACCCCGCCAGCGCTCCCGTCTCGGAGGACCGCAGAAGCCGCGCGAACAGAAGTCCACAGGCTCCAGCGAAGAGAAGGGCGCCCAAAAGGCCGAGCTCGAAGAGGACGAGGAGGGGAAGAGAGTGAGGATCCGAGACGACCTCG
>JBCCLJ010000355.1:0-4754 GCA_039026915.1 Acidobacteriota bacterium | reverse complement strand
GGTTGGCGACTCGGTGTGTTCCGTGCCGCGTTGGGAACCCTTAGAGCGAAGGTCGTGCCAACTTTGCGAAATCGGCCGAAAGCCCCGTGTTCACAGGGGAAAGCGCGAGAGGGCCGCGATCGAGCGCCACGATGGGCCCTCGGGTCGCTGGAGGCGACGCTCGCCTCGATGGAGCAGGGGCTCCATATCTAGGTGACTCCAGGCTCGACTTCAGAGCCAGCGTGAGAGAGCCGCCGAAACCGCCGTCTCGACTCTGAGGACCCGCATGCCCAGGTGCCCGAAGCGGGCGCCGCGCTTCGCCAGCTCCTCGAGCTCCGGTGCGACGAGTCCGCCTTCGGGTCCGATGAGCAGCTGCGCGGACTCTCTCGGCGCTCCTGTGGCGAGCGGTTCATCTGCCGACCCCTCTGCGACCCAGAGTGGGCGCTCGGGGTCGAGAGCCCGCTCGAGAGCCTCGCGCCAGCTGTGATGAAAGCGAACCGTCGGGAGAAGAGTGTCGCAGCCCTGTTGCAGACCGAGCCGCAGGCATCGTTGGATGGACTCCGAACCGAGTAGGGAGCTCGACCAGTAGCTCTTCTCGACCCGCGCTGTTTGCAGCAGATGGATCCGTTTGACTCCCAGGGAGGTCACGTCTTGGAGGATCCGTCCCAGGAACTTGGGGCGGGGCAGGGCCAGCAGAAGTTCGACCGGCAAGGGAGGTGGGGGACTCGCCGTCAGCTCGAGTGCGCCGAGACGAAGCTCTCGCGGCGTGGATTCGAGCACGGTCGCGTGGCCGACGGAGCCTCCGAGGGCTCCGACGCTGAGTCGACTTCCCGGTTCGACTTTCAGTATCTTGAAAGCGTGGCGTGCGGTCTCACCCTGGAGGCGCAACTCGCCTGCGTCCGTGACGTGCTTTTCTTCGTAGACGAGGAGGTTCATAGGTGAAGCATCGTAGCCAGACAAAGGGTCAGCGCATGCGGCACTTGTTCTTATTGCAAGAATCACAAAAGAAGCAAGAGAACCTCAGAGACTGTGATTTACTAGATTACGTAGTGTTGTCGGGCCTCCAAGCCGACTCTGATCGTTCATGTCTTCTCCTCCCCTCTACCAAGCCGCTCTCCTCGCGTTCGGTCTGGTGTGCCTCGTCTACCTGAGCCGTCGACTCATGAAGCGCTCGGCGGCGGCCGATTGGCTGCTGTCCTGGTCCTGCTTTTTCGTTTCTCTCGTCTTCGATTTAGTGGACTCGGAGTACGTCTTCAGTCCGCTGCCCCAGATGTTGGTGGTCCTCCACGTCTGTCTGGTCTACACGACGTCGCGCAGCCTCGCTGGCCGCGAGTTCGGTCTGCAGCTCTTTCCCGTCGCGGGCGCCGCAGCGCTGTTGCGCGGCGCTTTCTGGCTCGCCGGGTGGAACACGGCATCAACGGTCTTCCTCGTCGCGCTTGCCGTTCTGCTCTTCGCTGGGTCGGCGAAGCTTCTCCTGGACGGAGCCGGGCGCGGCGGCTTGCCCTTCCGCGAAACGCGTTTCCTCGCCGTCGCCTTCGGCGCCTACGCCCTCTCGTTTCTGCCCCTCCTCGTTCTCGAAGACCCTCGCAATCAGGGCGGTCTCGCCGTCGTCATTTGGCTGATGCTCGGTCTCGTTGTCTGCGCTGGGCAGCTGGCACTGGTCCTCATCACGGGCCGACAGGACGAGCAGCTGTTGCTCGAGTCGAACGGACGGCTCGCCTCCCTTCTCGAGTCGAGCAGCGACTTCGTCGCCTGGGCCGACGCCGGAGGACTCCTGCGCTACGGCAACCGCGCTCTGCGTGAGCTCACGGGGGATGAGGACCTCCCGGAGAGCGACGTCGAATCCGGCGTCTTGCGGCCTCGCCTCCGCATCGAAGAGGTCTTCACGGCGGAAGAAGGAGAACGACTTCGAGAGTCGGTGCTGCCGATCGTCGAAGCCGGCGGCCTTTGGGAAGGCGACACGGTGATCCGCAGTCATCAGGGTCGAGAGGTTCCGGTGTCGGCGGTCGTCATCGGCGAACGCGGTCCCGACGGCAGGACCGTGGCTCTCGGCTTTCTGATGCGCTCGCTCTCGTCGCGCATCGCCGCCGAGCGGGATTTGCGCAACCGCTACGAGGCGGAGCGCTTCGTCGCACGTCTCGCTGCCGACATCCTCGCTTACCCGCTGCCGGAGTCGGAGAAGGCGATCGAGCATGCTTTGCGTACGATCCATGACCGCTTTGGCGCCCATCGCAGCGCGCTCTTCGTCGGTCCCGACGAGGCGAGCGGAGTCGAAGTCCTCTTCGAGGTGGGGGGGGCGTCGACGCCTCGCAGTTTCGAGGCGGCTCCCAAGACCCTCGAGCTTCTGCGTCGAGGAACCACGCTGCACGCCAGGGGAGTCGGTGAGGACATCTCCGCCGAGCTGCCGAAGATCGGCGTTTCGTCGCCGTCCGCTGCGCTGGTCCCTCTGGCTCAGGACGGCGAGCTCATGGGCGCCTGGATCATCGAGTTCGGCGACGTCGGTCGCAGCGAAGCGGCCGACGAAGTGCTCGAATCTCTCTCCGAGCTCATGGCCTGCGCCGTCTCGCGCCGACGCGCCTGGACTCTCTTGAAGGAACGCGACGACGAGCTGAGGCATACGCAGCGACTCGAGGCGATCGGCCAGCTCGCTGGAGGCATCGCGCACGACTTCAACAACTCACTGACGGTCATCTCCGGCTACATCGAGGAGCTACAGGGCTCCGAGATCACCGAAGGCCAGCGCGAGAGCCTGGAGCAGGTCCGCATCGCTTCGGACCGCGCCGCGACGCTCACCTCGCAGCTTCTGGCGTTCAGTCGCAACCAGGAGCTGATCCCGAGGGTCTTCGACCTCAACGAGCGGATCCGCGAGCTCGAGTCGATGCTGCGACGTGTCGTCAGCGAGCACGTTCACATCCATACCGAGCTCGACGAACGGGAGCCGGCCCTCATCTGCGCCGATCCGGTCCAGATCGACCAGGTCGTCACCAACCTGGTGATCAACGCACGCGACGCTCTGGCCGAAGGGGGCCGAGTGCGCATCTCGACCGAAGTCGGCTCGACCAACGTCTGGCTCCTCGTCGACGACGACGGGCAGGGCATGTCCGAAGAGACGAGGCGGCGCGCCTTCGAGCCTTTCTATACGACTAAAGGCGCAGGCATGGGAACCGGTCTCGGGCTCTCGACGGTCTATGGGGTCATCAAGCAGAGCGGCGGGCGAGTGTCGATCGACTCGGCGCTCGGCTCCGGCACGACGGTGACGATCTCCCTCCCTCTGGTGGGCGCTTCCACGGCGGAGGCCAAGGGCTCCGCGCAGGACGCCGAGGCGCAGCTGCCCGAGAAGTCAGAGGAGCTCCCGCCGTCTCCGGCCGAGCAGCGCACGATCCTGCTCGTCGAGGACGAGTTGCTCGTGCGACGCCTCACCAAGCGGACGCTCGAACAGGCCGGGTACCACGTGCTCACGGCCTCCGACGGCCAGGAGGCCTTGGAGACGATGGCCGAGGCCCAAGTGGACTTCGTCCTCTCCGACGTCGTCATGCCGAACATGAGCGGACCGGAGTTCGTTCGCGTCCTGCGTCAAAGCGATCGGAAGACACCCGTATTGTTCATGTCCGGCTACCCGAATCACCCGTCTCAGGCGCTGTCGCTGCCGGAGGGCGCCGTGCTGATCGAGAAGCCGTTCACCTCGAGCGCTCTGCTCGGCCGCATCGCCGAACTCCTCGATGGCTCTGCGTGGGCCGTGCAGACGGGCGCCCACAACTTGCTCGCCTTTCGCAAGCGCTCCTGAAGCGCTCGGTGATGCTCGGGCGCCGCGGGGTCCTCCGCGAGCGAGCGTCCTGCTAGGGTCTGCCCGATCCAGGAGGACTTCGCATGTTCGCTGCTCGCAAACGCCCCCGGTCGTTGGCGCGAGTCCCGGTCCGGCTCGTCTCGACCGTCGCTCTCTTCGGCCTCGCCCTGCAAACGCCTGTCCTTGGGCAGGAAGCTGCCGAGGCGGAGTCCGCTCGCGCCAAGAGCGTCGTGCTCTTCGTCGGAGACGGTGTTGACGACCACATCCTGACCATCGCGCGCAACTACCTCTACGGCAACGTCGCGGGAAAGGACGGCTTCTCGTTCGATCGCTTCGAAGCGCGCGCGGCTGCGGTTGTCCAGACCGTCTCGGAAAACGGGACCCCGGTCTACGTCGGCGACTCGGCGAGCGGCGGCACGGCGCTCTCGGCCGGCGTGGTGACCAGTCGTGGTCGCATCGCGACGACGGCGGGAACGGATCTCGACGTGCCGACCATCCTCGAGTTGGCTCGCGACTCCCAGCTCCGCACTGGAGTCGTCACGACGGCCAGCCTCACGGATGCCACGCCTGCGAGCTTCGTCGCTCATATCGCCGTGCGCTACTGCGAGGGACCCGTCGGCATGGAGGGGAACGAGCAGGCCGGGCGCCCGGGATGCCCCAACGACAAGGTCAGCGCCGGTGGCCCCGGCTCGATCGCCGAGCAGATCGCTGTCTCACGGGCGGATCTGCTGCTCGGCGGCGGTCTTGGAGTGTTCTCGGAGAAGACGGCGGCCGGCGATACCGCGCTCGATCGCGCTCGAGCGGCGGGCTACCGCCTGGTCGACGACGCCGCGTCGCTCTCTCAGGTCGACGCGCTTCCGGTCCTCGGACTCTTCGGCCCGAGCACGCTGCCCGTCGAATGGACCGCCGAGGGCGGTGTGCGAGCGGCGAGGATCGAAGTGCGCGACAAGAGGGCGATCTATCCGGAACCGCACCGCTGTATCGACAACCC
>JBCCLJ010000354.1:0-4808 GCA_039026915.1 Acidobacteriota bacterium | reverse complement strand
GGTCAGAGTGTGCGGGCGGCCGCACGGTCCCTCGGGATCGGGCACAGCGTGGTGGGCCGGTTACGGCAGCGGGCGAAGCTCGCTGGCGTCGATTGGGCGGAGGCGAGCCAGCTTTCGGAAGAAGCGCTGAAGGAGAGGCTCTACGGGCGAGGTGCCGCCGCCGGCGCCTCGCGGCCTGAGCCCGATCCGGTGGCGATGCACCGGGCGCTGATGGAGCCGGGGGTGACGCTGGAGCTGCTTCACCTCGAGTATCTCGAGGCCCACCCCGACGGCTACCGCTACACGGCGTTTTGCGACCGCTACCGCGCGTGGAAAAAGAAGCGCGGCGTGACGATGCGCCAGCCGCACAAAGGCGGGGAGAAGCTCTTCGTAGACTTCAGCGGGGTGCGGCCAAGCTACGCCGATCGGACGACGGGCGAGCGCATCCAGGTGGAGCTGTTCGTCGCGACGCTGGGCGCCTCCAATCTCACGTTTGCGGTGGCGGTACCGACGCAGCGAGTGCCGGACTTCTTGCACGCGAATGCGCTTGCGTTGGAGTTCTTCGGTGGCGTTCCCAAAGCGATCATCCCGGACAATCTGAAGTCGGCGGTGACCGAGACCGACCCTTACGAGCCGACGGTTCAGCGCGCCTTCGCCGACTTCGGGCGGCACTACGGTACGGCGATCGTCCCTGCCCGTCCGTACCGTCCGAAGGACAAGGCGAAGGTGGAAGTGGCCGTGCAAGTCGTGCAGCGCTGGATCCTTGCGCGTCTTCGGAAGGAGCTCTTCTTCTCGATCGGCGAGCTGAATCGGCGCATTCGCATGCTGCTCGCGGAACTCGACCAGCGTCCGATGAAAAAGCTGGGCGGCGTAACGCGCGCCGAGCTCTTTGCGCAACTCGACGAGCCTGAGCTTCGTGCGCTGCCGCAGGACCGCTTCGTGCCGTGTGCGTGGAAGAGCGTTCGCGTGAATCGCGACTACCACGTCGCGATCAGCGACCACTACTACTCGGTCCCGCATGCGCTCGTGCACGAAGTGCTCGAAGCCCGCTTTACCGAGCGGACCGTGGAACTCTTTCATCGCGGTGAGCGCGTCGCTTCCCACGCACGGTCGACGACGAAATACGGGCACACCACGGACAAAGCCCACATGCCGCCCGCTCATCGGCAGTGGGCGGAAGGCGGTCAGGGCCTGCTCGAGTGGGCCGTCGCGATCGGTCCACATACGCACACGCTCATGCAACGAATCTTCGAGCGCAGCCCGATCCCGATGCAGGGATGGCGCTCCGGTCGCGGTCTGCGCCGGCTTGCCGAGCGCTACGACGACGCGCGCATCGAAGAAGCCGCGCGGCTGGCCCTTCGCTTTGGCGCGCAGAGCTACCGCCCTGTCGCACGCATTCTGAAACTCGGCTTCGACCAGCGAGCACTCGAGGATGAGAGCGCGGACGAGGCCCTGATCGAACACGAGCAAATCCGCGGCCCGGAGTACTTCAACTGAGCCGCCAAGACAGACAACAACGAAAGGACCCCATGCTTCATCAACCCACTCTCGAAAAGCTCTACAGCCTGCGCCTGTCCGCCATGGCCGACGCATGGAGCGAACAAGAGCAATCGCCAAAATCGCTCGAGCTCGATTTCGACGATCGCTTCGCTATGCTCGTCGATGCTGAACATCTCGCCCGTCGAAACCGCCGGCTCGCGCGTCTCCTCAAACAGGCGGCACTGCGCTTTCCCAACGCCGCGATCGAAGACATCAAGACGAGCGCCGCACGCGGTCTCGACAAGACTCTGCTTCGCAACCTGGCGTCCCTCGACTGGCTGGAGCGGAGCATGAACGTGCTCATCACCGGCGCCACCGGCGTCGGCAAGAGCCATCTCGCATGCGCTCTTGGTCAGCTTGCGTGCCGCCGCGGAAAACGCGTCCTCTACCGACGACTGCCTCGCCTCTTCGATGAGGTCGCTCTCTCGAAAGCCGACGGAACCTATGCCCGTCTGCTCGCCAAGCTCCGAAAGTGCGAGCTAATCATCCTCGATGACTTTGGACTCGGCACTCTCAAGGCCGCCCAGCGCCACGATCTCCTCGAAGTCCTCGAGGACCGCTACGACTGCCGAGCGACCGTACTCACCTCCCAGCTGCCCTTCAACAAGTGGCACGCCTGGCTCGGAGACCCCACTGTCGCTGACGCGATTTTAGACCGCGTCGTCCACAACGCGTACAAGATCGCCCTCAAGGGACCCTCCCAACGAAAGAACAAAGGTAAGTCCTCACCACACCCCGTGTTGACGGCGCCAAATCCGTCCAGGTTCGAGCGGACGGCGCTCAGTCGGCGAAAGGCAGTCGGAGTTCGCCGCGGCGTGCCGCGATGACGGCGTCGCGCAGGTACGCGGCCGGCTCGAGACCCTGAAGCTTTGCGGTTTCGAGCAGCGAGTAGAAGAGGGAGGCGACGCGCGTGCCGTAGGCGCTCTTGCTGCCGAAGTGGTTTCGGCGGCCGATGACGGGACCGCGGATGCCGCGTTCGGTGGCGTTGTTGTCGAGGGGGATGCGTGGGTCTTCGAGAAAACGCGTGAGCGGCTCCCAGTACCCGAGCACGTACTGCGCGGCCTTGCCGTAGTCGAGGCTTTGAAGGACCGGCAGTGATTTGAGAAAGGTCTTGAGGCGGCCAATGGTCGTGCGCGATTCGGTGTCGCGGATCTGTTTGCGCAGCTCGACATCGTCGCCAGCCTTGGCGTCCAGGTCGTAGAGCTCGCTGATCCAGTTCATCACCTGAATTGCATCGGGATGGTTGGGCGCGGCGTCGCGAAACTTTCGGAACGCGTGCGCCCAGCAGCCGGCGAGCTCGATCGGTCCGTCTCGCGCGCCGCTGAAGTGCGTTTTGAACATGTCGCACACGAGGGTTCCTTCGTAGTCGCCCAGGAGCGCCTTGAAGGACTCGGTGGATTTATCGTCCCGAATGGCATGGGCGACGGCGCCCGGCGACGTCAGACACCACATCTGCCAGGGCGTGGTCTTCGCCTTCTTGTCGAGCCTCATCCAGCTCGTTTGATCGACGCCGATCACGGGCTGCGAGCGAATGAAGTCTAAGAGCGCTTCGTAGACGGGCTCGAGTTCGCGCGCGATGGCCCCGAGCTGCTTCCACAGCGTTTGCGAGCCGACCTTCAGGCCGTGCCGCTTCATGATGCGGGCCTGCCGTTCCAAGGGAAGGTGATCGAGGTACTTGTCGACGGCGACCTTCGTCGCGAAGTCGAGGCTGTAGCGACTCCCCGCGGTGGCGCGCTCGGGCCCGAGCGCCGTGTCGACGCAGCCGCCGCAGTTGCAGACGTACTTTTGGCGCTGAACTCGAACGAGCCGGTACTCGAGCTGAACGACGTCGACCATCTCGCTCTCTTCGAACTGACCTTCGAACGGTTTCAGTTCGCCTCCGCACGCGGTGCAGACCTGGTCTGCTTCGTCGAGCACGAAGGTCTCTTCGGTGACTGGCAAGTCCGGCTGCGGCGTCGGCCCGAACGACTCACGCTTCTTCTTCGCGCGCTTCTTCTTTCGCCGCGGCCGACGCGCTTCGTCCTGTGACGGTGCCACTTCTCCTGCCTGACGCTGGAGAAGTTCCAACATGCGCTGCTGTTCGCCGGCTTCGCCGGTCAGCGCGTCGATGCGCGCACTCTGCGCCTGCAAGAGCGCGAGCAGCCGCTCGATCTCCGACTGCTGCACCAACGCGATCTTCCGAAGCTGTTCGACATCGGTTTCGCGGTGCAGGTCCACACCGACAATCGATCACATCACGCAGCCTCACGCAAGCATCGATCGCCCCGTCGCCGGCGGTGAGAGCGTCCGTCGCCCGACGAGCGCACATCCTTCGAGGAAGAGCGACAGCTCCGATTGCGTCAGTTGCAGTACGGCGGCGTGCTCGTCGCGCCAAAGCTTCGCAAAGCGTCCTTGTTCGAGACGTTTGCAGTAGAGGCAAAGGCCGGTGCCATCCCAATGCAGCACCTTGCACGACGAGCGTCGCTTGTTGACGAAGAGAAAGTACGCGCCGCAGAGCGGGTCCCGCATGAGCTCGTTTTCGACGAGGCCGTAAAGCCCGTTGTAGCCCTTACGCAAATCCGCCGGCTTTGGATAAGCCCACACCTGTACGGCACGTGTGCTCCCGATCACGAGAGAGACCGAATCAGATGGATGATGTCGCGTACGTCGAGCCCCTCCACTTCGAAGCCCGAGGGCGTCGTCACCTTCGACGCCGGCGCCGACTCCATCGTCACCGCCACTGGACGAGTAACCGCCGCCGACGATGACGGGGCCCGCAGATAGCGCCCCACTGTCATCGTCGAGATGTCCAGCGCCTCCGCGATCTTCACCTGTGTGGCGCCCGCCGCCTTCAGCGAGTGCACCGCCGCTTGCACCCGCGCGCGCAGGTCCTCGCTGAAGTGACGTCGGCCGCTCGCCCTCGTGATGCGCTGTATCTCCGCCCGCAGCTTCTTCGTGTCCATCCTTCGCTCCTTCGAAAAGCGCGAAGGGTCGCGCGCGACGGAGCGCGTGTCAGGACGGGCTAGCGTGAGGACTTACTGACGAACGCCGCGCTCTCAACCTCCAAGTCGAATCGCGGAGGCCGCGTTCTGTTCGCGACCAACTCCGGCCCTTCTTCGGAGCACGACCAGCCTGACGAGGTGTCTACCGCGTCACTACCGAAGTATTCGCGTCTCGATATTCGCTGCAGTCCATCCGTCCCGTACAAAAGGAGATCGGTGGGGGTAGTTCGTCAAGCTGGACCGCGAGCAGGTTTCCCTCCCTCACGGTATAGATGATTCCTGCACTGCTAATGGTGTGCGATTGCTGCG